>CAZHDS010000075.1:0-13937 GCA_964531495.1 uncultured Ignavibacteriales bacterium | reverse complement strand
AACGGTGGGGCCAACGGTATCGAGGTGGGCGACGATCTTGTATACCTGGCCAACGGTGACAGCGGCCTGACAATCATGGATCTATACCATGGCGAGCCCTACGTACTCAGCAATTTTCCTCTGGCCGTTTGCCCCCTTTGTTGCAAAAGCCAGGACCTGATCCTCGTCGATGACACGATCGTGTATATCGGTGGTCAAAACGGCACCTCGGTGAAAGTACTCAATGTCGCCGATCCTTACGCCGTGGACTCTATTGGCAAGTGCGGCCCCTTTGGCGACAAAACCGTCGGCCTGGATTTGGACAACGACTATCTCTATGCCGCTAGGCCCGGAACCGGCTTCAGTATCATGAACGCCACCAACCATACATTGCTAAGTGACGTTAGTTTGTTCCGCGAGAGTAATGATGAACCCGAAGCAATTGAGGTTCGCGGCAACACTGGCTACGTCATGTTTTGCGATACTATCCGAATTATGGACCTGAGCGACCCAACCAACATCACGCAGATCGGCTGGGCCGAAGTCGGCAATAACAACTGTCTTGATATTGTCGGCAACCTGCTGTTGGTTGGCAATTCCACAGGAATGACCGCTTTCGATATCAGCGATCCAGCCAACCCCGTTTATCTTGACGCTCTCTGGACCGACTACGAGTCTGTCCATTCTGTCGACGCTCGAGGCGACTACGCATACATTACCATGTGGCGGTATGGCTACGGCGTTGTCGACATCTCGGACCCGAGCAACCTGGTCATGGTCGGTACGATTGCCACCGATTATTGGCCATCGTATAATACGTTGGGGATTGTGGGGATGACTTTTGTCGGTGACTACGCTCTCACCGGCTTCTATTCGGAGGAATCACTACAGGAGGGCTTCCTGGCCATTGATATTAGCGACCCGGCCAATCCTCAGGGTGTAGCCGAGCACGTGCTGACCAATATGGTGGCTTGTTTTGACGTGATCGACACCATGCTGTACTTTGCCCACTGGGGTACGGACTCGCTGTTTGCCTGGAACGTTTCGGATGTCCTGAATCCGATTCCGGTAGCCTCCTGGAGACCCGCTGGATTTGACTACTTCCATTCCGATCTGATCGGCCATGCTGGCAAGTATCTTTTGGTGAAGGAAAGGTATTCTCTCGACGTGCTGGCGGTGGATCCTTCGGATTGGTTCGGGCATGGCACCGACCCTGAAGACGCCCGGTTTCCTGGTCATGGTCTCGGAACCGACATTGCCACCAGCGGCAACAATGTCTACGTAACCTCGCTGAGCGGCCTGACAGCACTAACGCTGCGGCTTGGCTTCATTTGCGGCGATGTAAACGACGACGGCGGTTTTGATCCTGATATCGGCGATTTGATCTATCTGGTCAGTTACATGTTCCAGAACGGCCCCGAGCCGCCGGACCTGGCGACTTGCGACTTCGACGGCAACGGCACGCCCGAACCCGATATCGCCGACCTCATCTATCTAGTCACTTTCATGTTCCAGGACGGTCCGGCGTTGCAGTGTCCATAGTGCTTGCCGGATACAGACATTAGAGACGATCTCGGCCACCTCATGATTTGGGGTGGCCCTTTTTTTGGCTTGATGATGCGTCGCGGGCACACAATAAAATACCGGGATCGGCTGGACGAGCCGACCCCGGTGGGAATTGGGTGGTTAGGGCTTAGTTACTTCAGCGGGAGCATTTACCTTGAGATTCCGTACCTGGAGAAGTGCCACAGGTGGAACGTTGCGGTGCTGTTCCTGACCTGGGATACTTCCTCAAGCGTGTACCATTTGCCTTTGACGTTATAGAACAGGCCCATGAGCGTGAAGTCGGCATCCTTGACCTTCTGGTTGATTTGGACAGGGCTGCTGAACTCCAGACCATGCGGTAGGCACTCGTAGAAGAAGACGTAGCTGCCGTTGCTGGCCAGTACGGCTTCGCCCGATATCCTGATGGTCTTGTCAGTTCCGAGGATACCGGTCGTACCGCTGGTGACGGCGTTCTTCGGAAAAACGAACTCTACATCAACTCCGTCGATGCCGAAGTCCATCTGGATCTTGAAGTCACCGTCCGTATACACGGCCTCACCGTAGGCCTGGGCGTACGGGAGAAGCTGGGCTCCGGTGCCGGCATCGGCACTGGTGGCCTTATCGTCCTTGGTCGTCTTGGCAAAGGTCTCCTGCTGTTCTTCCAGTTCCTCCTTCAGAAGCTCTGTTAAAGTAAGATTGTCCAGGGCAGCCTGGTCATCAAACTCTGTGGTCGTGTTGGTTGTAGCGGTGTCGTTGCTGCAGCCGACAAGGCCCATCAGACCCATGGCAAACAGGAACGTTAGGCCTAGGGCCCACCTGCTCCACCTCGTTTGGTCTTGATTGGATCGCGTGAAGTTCATGTATCACCTTTCGTCGGAACGTACAGGTTAAAGGTGCCACCGCAGCTCCCGGCCACGATGGTCATTTCTGTTTCATAACGAAGCAATCAGCTTGCCCATTCGACCGGGGGAGTTAATCGGAACGTTTCGTCAGCCATATCTCCATTGGAATCAAAGACTTGTGGGGTCTGCATAGAATCTGAACAGCAGTGCAGGTTATGGCCGCGTTCGAAAAACACTCGGAAACTGTAGGGGAAATCCAACAGGGTGGAGGCAGACTGCCATGTGACTCGGGACCCATCTAATCTCTCTGGGGCGACAACAAAAAACCGGGATCGGCTGATCGAGCCGACCCCGGTGAGGAGCATACGGTCTGGACTGGGACAAGGCAGCAGGGCGTTATTATCTTGAGATTCCGTACTTCGAGAAGTGCCACAGATTGAAGTTGGCCACGCCGCCAGTGACGGTGGTCACTTCCTGGAGATCCCACGGGTCTCTCATGGCGGTGGGGTCATAGTAGTAAAGGCCAAGGTTGGTGCCGGTGGGGGCGCTGTACGGCTGGGTGAGCTGCACGGCATCAGTGAAGACTAGTCCGTGGGGAGCACAGACGTACTCGTACGTGACGATGCCGGCGGTCGAATTCCTGACACCCTGGATCGTTATGGTACTATCGGCACCCAACAGATAAGCGGTTTCCTCGGTTACAGCATCACCCGGGAAACGGAAGACTACGGTTTCGCCATTGAAATCGACCGTCAGAACGAAGCCACCATGGTCATACTGAGCAGCACCGGTCGCAAAGGTCAGAACAGTCGGTATCTGGGGGAGTACTTCGGTCTTGAGGGTTCGGGACGTGCCCGCCTTGGCAAAACTATTATTGGACTCACCCAAAGCTTCTTCGAGAATTTGGTCGGTCAGGGTAAGATTGCTGACACCATCGTCGGCATTAAACTGGTTGCTGGTACTTTCGATGCTGTTCTCGCTGCTGCAGCCCACGGTCAGCAACGAAAAGGAAGCGACCAGTACAAAGATCAGGGCTAAGGGCGCCCACTTGGTAGTTTGATGTGAGATTCGATTGTTCGTCATGATGCTCTCCTGCTGTTCGATCAAAGGTCCTTCTTAATGGAGAAGGTGGCCCCGTTATTTTTCAATATCATCAACTCGATGTCAGGAAAAGCAAACTCTTGACCAATTGAACAGGTAGTCCGGTAAAAACCTGCGCAAGGCTTCTCAACCGCTTGCGGGGGAAACTAATAGCAGTCCTGTCCAGAATCAGCGCAGGCTGTTCGAACTCAGACGCGGAACAATTTTTGGGACAAGATAGGGGGGGAGTCCCTACGCTGTGTGGGACCCAACCGGGTTGGAGGGTTGGCGGAACTTATCCAACGAAGCGGCGAAGTAGGAGTAGTAGACGGAGCCCATGACTTCCTCAAAGCCATGCGGAGGGTTGGCGGATTCGTACTCGGCTATTAGTTCGCGGATCGTGGTCTCGGCTTCGGCGCGGCAATCGGAGTCGAACTCGGACAACCGGGTAGCACACTTCAGGGCGAGTTCAAAAACCTTTTGGCGACGGGCATATTCGAGCGCAGAGCGATACGCCTGGATAGCCGCAGCGGTCTCGCCCTTGATTCGATGACATTCCCCGCTCAGGAAGACGGCCTCGAAGCGTGAGATTTCGGCGTCATTCTTGGCAGCCTCATCCTCGACGGTCTTTATGTTGTCGAGGGCGTCTTCCGCTCGCTGAAGCTTGAGCATCAAGCGAGCCCGCCCGACCGAACCGCGGATCAAGTACTCCGACGATCCAACCTCGCGGGCCAGCTCCATGGCCTGGTCATAGAGAGCCTCTGCTTGAACGTAATCGGCCATGAGGAAGGCAACCTCACCCTGCCGAATTCGGCATTCAGCTTCTAGCTCCTTGTCGCCAACTTTGCAGGCAAACTCAAGGGTCCGGTCAAAACGGTCGGAAGCCTGTTCCAGGTCGCCGAGGATGAGATCGAGATCACCCAGATTTCCCACCGTATAGAAGTGAGCATGGCGATCCCCGAATCTCTCAAATATCAGATCGGCTCGTTCGAAGCGTTCGCGGGCCTGCTTCATCTGGCCGAAGATTCGATACAGGTTGGCAATATTGCCCGAGGCGTACGATTCGTTGCGACGGTCGCCGGTGCTGCGGAAGGTCTCTACAGCTTCGGACATCAACCGCTCGGCAGTGAGCAAGTCACCTAACTCCCAATAGATTATGGCCAGATTATTGGTGGTCTTAGCCTGGTCATACATGCTCTCATGTTCACGCGATAGTTCCAGGCAGGTCTCAAAAGCCGCCGCCGCTTCGCTCAGTTTTCCCGCGGACCAGTGAGCCAGACCGAGTTCATTGTGGGCACTGACTTCGGCCGGGATGTCCGACGATGTCTGGGCCAGGTCAACAGCCCTGGTCGCGGCTGCTATAGCCGATTGGAAATCCCCCGTGCGCCGTTCCAGTTGAGCCAGGTAGGTGTAGGTTTGAGCAAGAAGACCGGCCTCAATATCATCCGGTGGTTGATCGAGGACAGCCTTCAAGAACATTCGACACCGATCATACTGAGATTGTTGCCACAAGACGCTGGCCGCATTGATCGTAGCTTCTGTTGTATGGTGCTGGCTCTGGGCGTCTTTTGCCAGGTGCCGCCAGCGCCGGATTATGCCGTATGCGCGACCGTGTTTGCCCTCATGCACCAGGAACTGAGCATAGTCGTGGTGGAACTGGAACAGCACGGTTTCGGTCAGCTGTGAACTCGGGGTTCTCTGCAGAATCTGCTCACACTGATCAAAATAGGTGGCAGCTTCTCCGGGAGAATAGACGTCGGATGCTCTGCGGGCGCTACGGTATGAGTAGTCAAAGCCCTGGCGGTCGCGACCGGCTCGGAAGAAGTGATATGCCAGCATGCTGTCGGGAATATCCTCGGTCGCGGCCAGGAGGATTTCGCCGTAACGAGCGTGCAGTTCTCTCAAGGTCGATTCCGGTAGACAACCATAAACAGCTTCACGCATTGATCGCCTGACGAAATGATACCGATTCGGTTCCGAGCCAGTGACCAGATGACCGGCGGAGACCATGCCTTCCAGGAACTCTCCAGCCTGATTCGGAGGTACATCGTTTGCCAGCTGCCGAAGATCAGAGAGTGTGAAGTCCAGCAGGGCCACCGAGGCGCACTTCATCAAGTATCGTTCCGTCTGAGAAAGACGGTCTAGTGCCGCCAGGTTAAGATTGGTCAGGCTCTCTGGCGGTGTGATGGGGACCCCGGTCGAGGCCAGTTCCCATTTGCCGCTGATAGGATTGTTCACGATCGTTTGATCATCCCGACACTGGCGGAGAAACTGGCTGACGAATTGAGGATTGCCGTCCGAAACTTCCAGAACTCGGCCCACAAGGTCGGTTTCCCGACGACCGGGTTCAAAGGTCCGAGAAAAGTAGTCCTGCCATTCGGAGTCGGTGGGGGCTGTCAGGTCGACATTGGTGAGAGGGGTGGGGCAATCGTCGTCAGCAGCCCGGGGACCATCGGGGCTGACCGTTATTACGGTCAGCAAAGGCAGGTCAGGAGTACTGAGCATCGCCCGTATGAGCGCCTGCGAAAACTCATCGACTCTCTCAAAGTCATCTATCAGAAGGATGTGTGGGTCCGTTGACAAATCACGTATCAGCTTCGCGAATATCTCACCTGTTTTGGCCAGGCGGAGTTCCGGCGACAGTCCTCTGGTCCATCGATTGTCCGGGGCCTCTTCAGCAAGGATGTTGGCGAGCAAGGGATGCCATCGTTCTTCGACACGATTGGCCAGATCTGGGTAGAGCCTCTCTTGATTGGAGGCGCCGGGGTCAGCCAGAACGGTCAGGAATTGCCGAGCCAGCCATCCGGTTCCATGGAGCACGGCCCGAGCACCATCCAGAGTGACGTGTGGCTCATCCTTGAAATGCTGTTGCAGGCGATGTAGAAAGGTGGTCTTGCCGATACCGCTCTCGCCCGTGATTGTGACAACTTGCGGTTGGCCTGTTTGTGTGTGCGGCCACAGCGATACGACCTGATCGAACTCGGACGCCTGACCAACGACCTCGTCGCACTTGAGCTGGTCGTGTCTGACTTCAGCCAGGCCTATGAAACGATAAGCGGCAACATCGTCGCCCATGCCTTTCAGGGCCAGCGACAGCTTCTCGGTCTGAACCTCATTCGGTAGCCGATCGCGCAATTCCTGGTCAATAAGCACTTCCTGATCGTTGGCCTTGGACATGAGGCGGGCGGCCATATTGATACCGTTGCCCATAACGGTGTACTCTCGCCTCCTTGCGGCCCCTACATCACCACAGTAAAGCGGGCCTGTGGCGAGTCCGATTCGAAGGTGGAACTGGTCGTCCCCCTGATCCCTCATGCGTCGGGCACAAGCCAGGGCGTTGAGCTCATCGTGTCCGTGTCGGACCGGGGCTCCGAAGAGCACCAATAGTTTGTGACCAGCTTGATACGGATCGATCCGGGCGATACTGCCCGACTCATCACGAATGATGTCAAAGCATCTTGCCAGGCGAGCATTGATGTCTGTTACCGCACCCGGGCCGTAAGAGTTGAACTCCATTTTGGCAAACAGAACCGTGACTTGACGATGCTCGCTCTGTTCAGCAAGAGCCGCCGCCGGGTCGCTGAGGCGGTTCTTGATCTCGGTGGGCAAGTACTTGGCCAGGCGAGCAACATCGGTGACATCAATGTCGTCGGCTAGCGTCTCTTCACCGTCGCCAACGGCGGAGAGATCGACCGACTGAACGGCGGGCGGAACCAGGGCAAATGTCTCGTATGGTGCCGCCAGGGGCACGGCTTGTGGCAATTGTGAGGCCAAAGAGGGTCCGACGGCACATTCGTTGTCGCCACCGAGGTCGCAGGCTTGATAGACAGTGGCGACCAGGTCGCCCATCGGTTCGGCTTCGACACGCCAGTCATGATTGCCGAGCGAGACCATTTGAAAGCGGCCCGCTTCGGCACCCATATGTACTCGGAGGGTGGTTCTATCAGCTAGTTCCGGAGAGTTGTTGACAATCTCCAGTTGATCCAGGATGGCTCGAAACAGCCGAGGGACGTCGGTATCTGACGGCAGAAATACCCAGAGCGCATCGCCGGCGAACTTCAGGATATCTCCGTTGAACGCAAACACCGCCCGTGACATTTCATCGAAAAACCGATTCAGCGCCTGCGTGAGAGCTTCCGGACCCTCTTTGCCCAAACTGTCGAGCTCCTTGGTCAGAGCGGTGAATCCGGATGCATCAAGGCATATCAGGATTCCCTCGAGGGTCGTGGCAGTATGATTTTCGGAGGACGATGGCCCGGAATACCATTGGCGAATGACGCCCGGGATGTAGGGATAGATCTTCGAACCCTGGAACTCTGAATCAGACATGGTAGATGAAGATCCTGATCACGTACAGCTGCAGCAAGTGAATGGCCTGGTCCACAAAGAAAGCCTGCTTGGTGCCATTGAAATGGCTCACCTTGGTGAGATCCTGCAACCAATGCACAACCCATAGCGAGGCGAGCACGACCGGAGTCATCAGGCTGAAGAAATTGCTTTGACCATTGAAGTATAAACCGAGCCAGAGCGACAGGGCGATGCAGACCGTATATACTGTGACATGCCAGGCCAGAACGGCTTTGGAGTCGCCCTTGGTGGCGGCCATGCGGTCGCTCTGCAAGGCAAAATCACCAACGATGTGGCCCAGCAGAAGGAAGAACAGTAGATCAGGCATCGCCAGCTTCTCCCGCAATCGGAAGCTGGATGGTGAAAGTAGTTCCCTGGCCGAGCTGGGAGGCTGCCTCGATCTTACCTTTGTGGTCCTGTACAATTCGTTGCAGCGAGACCAGGCCGATGCCGTGACCGTCTGCCTTTGTTGTGAATCGTTCTTTGAAGAGTCGAGGGAGATTGTCCTCGGAGATACCGGGGCCATTGTCCTGTACGCGAATGATCACCGACAGACTGTCTGGGGAAAGGCCCAGCTCGATCGATATCTCAGGCCTGGTGTCGGGCGGTGCCTGTTCCATTGCCTCGACCGCGTTGACCATGAGATTTATCAGGACCCGTCGCATTTCATCTTCTTTGAGACGGACGGTCTTGGGGAATCTGGCGTCGACCTGATACCGGAGCTTGATATCGCGGAAGCGGCTTTGGGACCCACAGAATTTTACTAGAGCTTTCACGAGGTTGGCAAGATTGACATCGCTGGCCGTGCTCTGGGCGTCCCGATAGATCATGATGCCCTCAAGGAACTGTACGATCTCGTTGGAGGTTGCCTCTATGGCATTGATGGACCTCTGGCACTTCTCCTTTTGCTCGGGCGTCAGACGCATGATTATCAGTTCCATGCTGCCGAGCAGGACCCCGAGGTAGTTCTTCACGTCATGGGCCAGCTCAATGACGGTTCTCTGGGCGGCCTCATACTTCTCGATATCCGTCGTCGTCTGGCTAAGCATTTTGAGGTCGGTTATGTCCTGCAGGATGTGCAGATTGAGTACCGAGTCGGACGGCCCGCTCACAGCCGCCACCGAAAGAAAGACTGGGAAGATTTCACCTTCTCTTCGGCCATTGGCTTCACCCTGCCACGTTACGCATGTGTCGTGAAAGAAATCATCGATACACAAAGAAGGGATCAGGTCGTTGATTCTGAGCGCCGGATCACTGCGTTCGACAGCGAACATCTTGCAGGCGGCTCCGTTGAGTCTGGTGATTTTGCCGCTGGGGTCGGTCAGGACGATGGCGCTAGGCGACTCATCGATGACGCAATCGAGAAACAGGTTGAGATGAACCAGCTTGCGATTGCTCTCAGAGAGACGCGCGTTGGACTGCTCTAACTCATGGATGCGAGAGGAGTCAGACTCGCGCAGTTTCCCCGAGAGGCTGCGAAGTACCTCCACAGCCAGAGCCGGTTGTTCCCGGATGACCTTCTCGAAGTTCGGGCGTGTAAACACCAAAACTTCGCACTCGGTGGTCGCGACGACCGTGGCGAAGCGATGGGATTCATCAACCAGGGCCATTTCTCCCAAAAAATCACCCGCACATCGTTTGGCGATTTCGGTGGTGTCCGATTGACGGGTGCCATGTTTGAGCACGCGCACTTCGCCCCTGAGGATGAGCAGCATCGTGTCGCCGAGATCACCCTCAGAAAAGATAACCTCGTCCGGCTGAAAGGCCTGACACAGTGAATACTTTCGGGCCAATTCCACCAATTGAGGATCGGACCAAGCGGCTTGCGCCGATGTCTTGTCGTGTTGTTTGCTTACTTCTGGCATGTTTTCTAGGTCGGCAAATCGACGCAGGTCTTCACACCGAGCCGGGAAACAGGAAACCGAACTCACTGAAACCGCCTTGCCGCGACTGGCAGGAAGCGCTTGATTTGCCCCCGCTAATCGCTTAACTTCAGCCGTGATGGCGAGGTTCACGATTCCTTCGGCATCACGGCTTATTGCCGCGAAAAATGAGTCTATTGCGAATA
This sequence comes from uncultured Ignavibacteriales bacterium, assembly GCA_964531495.1. Taxonomy (GTDB): domain Bacteria; phylum Zixibacteria; class MSB-5A5; order GN15; family FEB-12; genus DAOSXA01. Next base: position 4,076 of record CAZHDS010000075.1, on the reverse strand, counting down.
TCTCGGAGAAAATTACCATGCATTTTGACCTACTTTCGGAAAGGGACAAGAAGGCAATCGATGCCTTGATCGCTGATTTCGGCGGTGCCAAGGAGATCAATGAGCGTATCCGCACTATGCGTCAATATGATACGCGCAAGAAGGTCGTCGGGGAAAAAGGGTACGGAGAACTACTGCAAAAGGCGGAAGGGTACGTTAAGGACTTCGCCAAGGTAGAGGATTTCATTGCTGGAGAGGCAACCAAGGTCACCAAGTCAGGGATCGCCACTACTCAGGTATCCGGCTTTCAGGGCTCCGGTGTCACGCTTGATTGTATGCGTCGTCTGGCGGCCGATGGCAAGACGCTGGTGCCGACCGAGATGATCTCGGTTGTTGCCCTGACGGACCATTATGTTTACAGTGGGGATCTCCTGGCCACGCTGGCTATGACTGAGAACATCATGGGGGCCAGCAAGTTCTGCTCGACAAATCTACTCTCGACGCCTCTGCCGGAGGAGCGCTTCGCCCGCGTTGAGAAGATCACCGGCGAGAAATTCGACCGTACCGATATCGGTGGTGGATTGAGCCAGATAATTCTCAAGAATATGGGTACCCCGTTCGGTAATCTGGGCGGTGTGGAAGTGGCCGACTGCAATCATCTGCTCTATCTTGACGGCATCACCCGCGCAGCTCTGGAGACGGGAGCGAATTTCTTCCTGAACCCGAGTTGGTCGACCATTGTAGCCGCTTGTTACTTTGGACGGGAGCTGCCCGAGATCAGCTTCAAGATTTCGATGCTTCTTTCGACCCAGAACACGGTGCAGTTCCGTATGCTGATGAATATCGTCAAGGCGTATCTTCGTGATGATGGTACCACTCCGCTCTATGAGATCAACATCGGTAATGGTGCCAGCCCAGAGACCTTTGTCAGGTGCGCCGAGGATTTGAAGGCCTCCGGTTTGCCCGGAATAGCTCTGACCGCCCACTTGCGGATCAATCCGGATCTCGGAATGGAAGGATTCGATTGGACCGCCAACGCTCAGAAGGTGCTCGATACTGGCACCGACATCACTATCAAATACGAATCCGATGGTACCGCTCGACCGATGGACACCATGGCGGCGTACTTCCTTTCGGATGATGAGCGTGACGCCAACGCTGAGACGATCGGCGACGTGATCTACCACAAGTGTATTCGTTGCGACCAGGATGCCAAAGATATTATGAAGCGCGGACATGATGCCAAGTTCGCGGCGATCAGCTACAAATAGGAGTGTGTGATGAACGAAGATATGGCCTGCATGTGGGATGGCACCGTCTATCCGGACTTGATTCGCAATCTCCCCGAGGTAGATGTGCCCATAGAGGACGTGCGCGGCTGGATGATGTCGGGTGACGACCGTCAGGTGGTGTTCTTTGACATTCTTCCGACCGCCAAGGTCCCGCCGCATTCGCATTGTGCCCAGTGGGGGCTCATGATCGAAGGCGAGATGGACATCACTATCGGCGGTGAGACCCGCCGGGTCGGCAAGGGTGACTGGTACTTCATCCCGGAAGGGGTCGAACACTCCGCGGTGTTTCACAGCCGGGTCAATGTGATCGATATGTTCGACGCCAAGGATCGCTACAAGGCGAAGGCGTAGGCAACAAGTAAACAATAGGATGATCCTCATTGGTGAGGATCAACAAGAAAGGTTTATAGCGAAATGAAACTGCTGTTTCTGGGATTTGGAACGGTCGGGCAAGGTCTGGCCGAGTTGCTTCTCGAGAAAGAACAACTGCTTAAGGACAAACATGGTCTGGCCTGCACGGTCGTGGGCATCTCTGATATGCTCAAGGGCTCCATTTACAACGAGGACGGGATCGATCTCAAGGCAGCCCTGGATAAAGCCAAGTCGGGCGGCAAGCTTGATGAACTCGGTAGTGCTTTCGATGGTGACGCGCTGGCGATGGTAAAGGCATCCAAAGCGGACATGATGATCGAAATGACCTACACCGACATCAAAACGGCCGAGCCGGCGACCTCGCACATAAAGGCGGCGCTGTCGAACGGCATGCATGTCACGACCACCAACAAAGGGCCGCTGGCGTTGCACTACCATGAGCTGGCCAGGATTGCTGCCGACAAGGGCGTGAAGTTCCTTTTCGAGGGCACGGTCATGAGTGGTACGCCGGTCCTGAATCTGATTCGTGAGACGCTGGCCGGTTGTGCTGTCTCGCAGGTCAAGGGAATCCTCAACGGCACGACCAACTATATCCTCACCAAGATGGAAGAGGGCATGGCCTACGAAGACGCTCTCAAGAAGGCGCAGGAACTGGGTTATGCTGAAGCCGTTCCGGATGCCGATGTGCTCGGGTGGGACGCGCTCGCGAAAGTCACGATCATGGCCAATGCCGCTTTTGGTGCTGATGTCAAGCCGGATGGTTTTCCGTGTGAAGGCATCACCAAGATTACGGCCGAGATGATCAAGGACGCCAAGGCTCGCGGCAAACGTTATAAGCTGATCGGCAAAGTCTGGCTCGAGGGTGGCAAGGTGAAGGGTGCCGTTGGTCCGGAAGAAGTCGATATGTCTCATCCGTTGGCCGGAATCATGGGCGGTATCAATGCTATGACTATCACCACCGATGTTCTTGGCGATGTCACTATCGTTGGTCCTGGTGCCGGTCGGGCTGAGACGGGTTACTCCTGTCTGGTTGATATTATCGCCGCCGGAGGTGTGAAATGAAGATGCTTCTGAATGGCGAGTGGGTTGATCGGGACAACAAGATCGACGTGATCGATCCTTTCGATGGCTCCGTGATCGACACGGTACCATCAGCCAACGCGGCTGACTGTGAGTTGGCACTTGATGCTGCCACGCGTGGCTTCGAGATCACCAAAAAGATGTCGGTGTATGACCGCGCGCAGATTCTGTTTAAGACGGCGGACATTATCAAGAGTCGTCTGGAGGAATTCGCGGTCACTATCGCCCAGGAAGGCTCCAAGACCATCAACGAGGCGCGCAAAGAAGCGGCCCGTTGTGTGAATACTATCATCTGTTCAGCCGAAGAGGCCAAACGCATCCTCGGCGAGACGATCCCGTGGGATTCGTACCCGGGTGGCGAAAAACGTCGTGGTTATTACTATCGTTTTCCGATCGGGGTAGTGCTGGCGATAACTCCTTTCAATGATCCGCTCAATCTGGTGGCGCACAAGCTGGGCCCGGCCATCGCGGCCGGCAACGCCGTGATTCTCAAGCCCGCGACCGTGACGCCTCTTAGCGCTATTAAACTCGTCGAGGCGATGTTGGAGGCCGGTCTTCCGCCGTTGGCGATTCAGTGCCTTACCGGGCAGGGGTCGGTGATCGGTGATCCGCTGGTCAGTGATGATCGCGTGCGCATGGTGTCGTTCACGGGTGGTATCGAAGCCGGTAAACACATAGCGTCCAAAGCCGGCATCAAAAAGATCGGCATGGAGCTTGGTTCTGATTCGCCCGTGATCGTTTGGAAAGATGCTGACATGGATCTCGCGGTCGAGAGTTGTGTCTCCGGCTCGTTCTGGGCTGCCGGGCAGAATTGCATCGGTGTCCAGCGCCTTTTGGTGCACAAAGACATTTACGAGGAGTTCAAGACGAAATTCGTCGCCCTGACCAAAAAGTACAAGATCGGTGACAAGATGCAAGAGGACTGCCAGATGGGTCCGATGATCACCGAGGGCGAAGCGAAGCGCGTCGAACAGTGGGTCAAGGATGCGGCCAAGGCGGGTGCGACAGTGCTATGTGGCGGCGGGCGCAAAGGCGCGCTCATGGAGCCGACCGTGCTCGAAAATGTCCCCACGGACGTCAATATTCATTGCGAGGAAGTTTTTGGCCCGACGGTCAATCTATATCCGGTCGATGATCTTGACGCCACGATCAAAGAGGCCAATTCATTGCCTTTTGGATTGTTAGCGGCGATTTTCACGCGCGATCTCGAAGTTGCTTTCAAGGCGGCGTATGATCTTGATTGTGGCGGCGTGATGATCAACGACTCCACCGACTATCGATTGGATTCGATGCCAGTGGGTGGTGTGCAGTACTCTGGTCTTGGTCGTGAGGGCTTGAAATTCTCGCTCCAGG
>CAZHDS010000074.1:0-13945 GCA_964531495.1 uncultured Ignavibacteriales bacterium | reverse complement strand
ACAATAGTTGTGCTCACAGCATCTGCTCGAATTCGATTTCGTCGCGCAGCGGGATGTTGTTCATGCCGATCTCGGGAATGGACGGCTTCATCGACCGAGATACCACCATGGCGTTGACATGCACTGCAGCCAGAGTCATCGATCGTCTCTGATAGAAACGGATGGCGTCGATATTGTCATTTGTGGTTATCAACCACAAGCGGCGGCACTTCCGCTCTATCACCGTCTCTCGTACTTTGTCCAGAAGAGCTGTCCCGATACCAGAGAACTTGCGAAAGGCATCGATCGTGACCACCTCGCACTGATCGTCGATTACTTCATACGTTACCAGACCAATCTTCTCACCTTTGGTGTCGCAGGCATAGAATCCTTCGATCTCAGCGGGATACACTTTCCGTCCCCGGCTCACAATGAAATCCGCTCCCCAACTGCGAGCGATTTCCAGAACCCATCCGCGCTCGGCGTCAGTTACTTCTGATATGCTGATATCCATGCCGGTCCCTTCTGGATGCACCTGTTGTCTTAAGGTAGGCTAATTGACGTAAGGCTGTCAAATAGCAATAGCGTACCCGGCATTGCTGAACCGAACTAATTGACAAAGACGTTTTGGCCGGTATATTCTGGCTATGAAAACTACAACCAAGATCCTACCGCTCGTGACGCTGGCCCTGTGCCTGCTGTTCGCCCTGACCACGACCCTGCTGGCTTCCGATGAAACCGCCGAGAGTTTGACCGATTCCACCACCATTGCCCGGGGTGAGCCGGAGTGCACACATACAACAGATGTCAACCAATTGGACTCGGCCGAGCAGACTGCCCTTGCGAGTGATACCGAAGACGTTGCCACTCAAACGGAAGAAATCGCCGAGGCAGAAGAAGAGGTTGCCCCGGGTCTGTCCGAGTTTCTCTTCACCGACAAGTACTTTGCCTTTGCCGGCATGATGATACTGGGCTTGATCTTGTTGCTCGGCCGCTGGATCAACCAGTGGGTTCGTCTCGGGTCCATGGTCCTGGCCTTCGTGCTCTTCGGTTTAGATTACATATTCCCGCTTCATCCGAGTCCAATGTGCGCGATGACCAAGCTCTTCATGTTCAAATTCACCTGGGGTGAGTTCTTTCCGGCCTTTGTAGCCGTGTTTTTGGCCATAATGGTGCCGAGCTTGATCTTCCGCAAAGCGTTCTGTGGCTGGGTATGTCCCCTGGGCGCCATGCAGGAGATAGTCTTCCGGATACCGTTCTTGCGCAAATTCAAGAATTTCAATTTTACCGCCTTCAATGCTCTCCGCATGGGCCTTCTGGCGATGTTCTTCCTGACTTTCTTCTGGGTTAAGGACCATATCGCCTATCTTGCCGAGTATCTCGGCGAGGATCCCACCGAGCGGGCCTGGGTGCTCTTTTCAGCCTATAATGTCTATGACCCGATCAACTACTTTCATATTCTACATTGGAACACGGACACTCTCTTCTACTGGGGTTTTGTCACTCTGTTCATCGCCAGCTTGATGCTCTACCGGCCCTTCTGCTACACCGCCTGCCCCGTGGGGGCCGTAACCTGGCTTCTGGAAAAAATTGCGCCCGGGCGGATCAGAGTCGATCACGATCTCTGCACCGAATGCGGCGATTGTTACGAGGCCAGTCCCTGCCCGACGATCAAGCCAATGGTAGAGAAATCGATGATGGCGTTGCCCGATTGCACTTCGTGCGGCGAGTGTGCCAAGGTCTGCGAAGTGGGAGCCATTTCATTCGGTTTCGCGCCGAAAGGGAAATAGGGTCGTCCCAGGCATCTACCGGAATCGCATCAGATCCTTCGATTTGAAGCGCCACTCGGGCGTAGTGATGATTGGTGAGTCGTCCAAGGGATACCACGGACTCAGGTCGGGGTTGTTCAGATTGTTGAGCACATGAATGTCTTGCGCCGGAGTGAACCCCTGCGCCAGAATATACAAAGTCTCGCGCTCCACCGAATCGACAGCCAGGTCGACTACGACGACAACATGCCCCGGGAAACCGCCCTGGACGAATAAATCGCCAACTTGCATTTCTTTGATGCTGGGAACGGCTCGAAGATCCCGGGCCAGCGAATACGAGCCGGCATACATGAAGATCATATCGAGGTACTCGCGAAACGACTCATACGATGAATCCGGGTGGGCACGATCAAGCCATTTCACTTTGTTGCCGGTGACCTGCGGGCGCAGGCCGCTTATCCAATCACGATAACGGGCGGTATCACCCGAAGTGAAGTTGAAACTGATGGCGTCGAAAGCGCCTACTGAGAACAAGTACTCGGCCCGCAATCGTATTGCAGCATCGGCGCACTGCTGCAGATCCCGCTCGCCGGTATCGACGTTGACGACAGCGCAGTGCACGTCGTCTCGCGGCTTAACTCGACCGTCGTGTAGTCTAACCGGCGGTCGCCCGGGCTTGAGCGGCAGGCCCCGCAGCCAGGTAGCGAAACTGACAACGTCACTTCCGTTTGTCGCTGTTCGATTGAATCCGACAGGGGTGGCAATCCGTTCCGACAAAGGCTCCGAGCTGTCGGCAGGGGAGAGCCAGGAGTACACCGTGGATTCAGCCGCCACGGCCGATGCCATCAACAAGACAATTGTCACCAGGTGTAGAATCATTGTCCATGTCCTTTCGCCTGAAGGGTACTGCATCGCTCTCGGCGACGCAACCTCAACTGGCCGGTGGGCAAGCTTGTGATTGCAAATTGCCGCCCGATGTCTTATCTAGCTCGCACGCTCTTGACTGTTGTACCGAGGTTCTGCCATGCCTGCTTCTAACAATTTCACGGACTTGGTCAAAAAGCACCTGAAGGTTGTGCCAGCCGGGAAGGTCGTGACGTATGGCACTCTTGCTGCCTACGCCGGTTCACCCAGAGCCGCGCGTCAAGTAGTATGGATCCTGAATACTTACGCCGAAAAAGAAGATCTCCCCTGGCACCGCGTTATCAATGCCCAGGGCAAGATCTCTCTGGGGCGGGGACAAGGCTACGAGCTACAGCGCGAAATGCTGCGGTCGGAGGGAATCGTCTTCGACAAGAACGATGCTATCGACTTGAAACGTTATCTGTGGTCACCCGGGACGAAACGATAGCTCGCGGTAGTGCCTACGGCAGTCCAGTCCTTGACAAACTCCGATCTGTGTGGTATCGAAAGACAAACCAAGTCTGAAAGGATCCCCCATGCGCAAGGCAACCTATCTAGCGGTACTTTCATGTGCCATGATGTTGTTAGTCGTGGCCCGCACGGCCTTTCCATGCACCAACCTACTCGTTACCAAAGGGGCCTCGGTTGACGGCTCGGTGATGATAACCTACACTTGCGATGGCCGCTTCCATCCGACTCTGGAATACACCCCAGTCGCCGATCATGAGCCGGGCGATTCGCTCGAAATCACAGACTGGAGTGACAAACTGAGGGGCAAGGTGGCCCAGGTGCCGCATACCTATGCGGTGGTTGACATGATGAATGAGCACCAGCTCGCCATTAGCGAAACGACCTTTGATGGACGCCTCGAGTTGCGCAATCCCGACGCCGTGCTGCACTATTGGGATCTGATCATGCTGGCTCTGCAGCGGGCGAAAACGGCCCGCCAGGCGATTATGATCATGACCGAATTGGTCGATGAGTACGGTTATGGTTCCACGGGCGAATCGTTTTCGATTGCCGACACCAAAGAAGCCTGGATCATGGAGATGATAGGTTCCGGACCGGACATCAAAGGTGCTCACTGGGTCGCGGTGCGGGTGCCCGACGGTATGATATCGGCGCATGCCAACAAAGCGCGGATTGGCGAGTTTCCGCTCGATGATCCCGACAACTGTCTTTACTCAGATAACGTGATTTCGTTTGCCATCGACAACGGCTTCCACGACCCGAACTCGGATCGGCCGTTTCGTTTTTGTGAGGCTTATTGCCCTGCCACACCCAAGAACCAACGTTACGCCGATGCTCGCGTGTGGTCACTCTTTCGGCGAGCGGCACCATCGTTGAACCTCACCGCCGACTATCATCGGGCAGTGCCTGACGCCGAACCATACCCGTTGTGGGTCAAGCCGGACGAGAAAATCGGGCTCGGTGATGTTTTCAGCCTGATGCGCGATCACTATGAAGGCACACCCTACGACATGACCCAAGGTATCGATGCCGGACCGTTTGGTACGCCCAATCGCTGGCGGCCGATGCAATGGCGACCGGACAGCACCGACTCGCTCGGACCAGAGTATGCCTGGGAGCGACCGATCTCGACTCAGCAGACCGGCTTCTCGTTCGTGTCTCAATCGCGCGATTGGCTACCGGACAAAGTAGGGGGCATCTATTGGTATGGCCTCGATGATACCTACACTACTTGCTATATGCCGCTGTATTGCGGCATCAACGCCATCCCGGAATCGTTCACAAAGGGACAGTACAGTCAGTTTTCCTGGGAATCGGCCTGGTGGGTTTTCAATTTTGTGGCGAACTACGCCAACCTCAAGTACTCCCTGATGCTGCCCGAGATTCAGGCGGTGCAGAACGACATCGAGGGCAATTTCATTGCTCTGCAACCGGCTGTTGAGAAGACGGCCATGACGTTGGCGGAAAGCTCGCCAGAACTGTTGACCCGCTATCTGACCGACTACTCTGTCAGCCATGCGGAGCAAACAGTCGTGCGTTGGCGGGCTCTGGGTGAACACCTTGTGACGAAGTATGTCGATGGTTATGTCAAAGGCGAGAATGGCCGAGCACAGGAGGTCGGTTATCCGGAGAGCTGGTTGCGCGAGGTTCTGAAATCACGTCCGGAGCAATTCCGCCTGCCGGATGTGGATACGCTGGTGTCGGAGTCGCGATTAGTGGACTAGCCCCGGAGTTTCTCCGAGGAATAAAAAGACGACCCCACCTTTCGATGGGATCGCTGTCTAGCCAGGCACATGTTGCTGGATTAAAAGAGTCGAGGCTAGAAAGAGAGTACGGAAATATCTTGCCGGTCCAGCTTTCAACTGTCCTTGCGCTGTGATTGGCGTCCAATGTTACAACAACAGGTTGCTGCGATTGGTTTCCGTCTCCGGCAAGAAACCGGCGGGGAAAAGGTTGCCCGGGTATTTAGCCCCGCCCGCCGGTCGATTTCGGCGCTCCGCCGGTCCACAGCTTCCCGGGAACTAATCGGCCGCGCCGATCATTAATGCAGCAATTGCATTAGTAGGCCAACCTGGAGGTTGCCATGACTCAAATACGACTTGCCGAAGATCGGGGCCACTTCCGGAACAACTGGCTGGACACCCACCACACCTTTTCGTTCAATACTTACCATGACACGCGCTTCATGGGTTATCGCAGCCTGCGCGTCATCAATGATGATACGATCCAGCCCGGACAGGGCTTCGGGACTCATCCCCACAACGACATGGAGATCGTCACCTACGTGCTCAAGGGGGAACTGGAACACAAGGACAGCATGGGCAACGGCTCGGTAATCAAGGCTGGTGATGTGCAGCGGATGAGTGCCGGGTCAGGCATTTTGCACTCGGAGTTCAACCCCTCGGATGAGCATCCCGTGCACTTGCTCCAGATATGGATCCAGCCATCCGAGAAGGGTGTCACGCCCAGTTATCAACAGACCAGTTTCTCCCGTGAGGACAAGCTAGGTCGATGGCGGACGATTGTGTCGCTCGCGGGTGACGACAAGTCGCTCTCCATAGGCCAGGATGCAACGATCATGGCGACGGTACTCGAGAGGGGTCAGGAACTGGCCATGGAGTTCGATTCCAAACGGCATCTATGGCTTCAGATCGCCCGAGGAAAAGTCGCCATGGGCGATCATGCCCTCAAAGCGGGTGATGGCGTCGCAATTCGCAAACCGTCCAAAGTGAAGATAAAGGGTCTGGACGAGGCCGAAGTGCTGATGTTCAACCTGGCATAACGAATCATTCGAGAGAGATGACGACATGAGTGACGCATCTGAAGTGCATCTTGCACACACAACCTACCCTATCAATGAACTTCTGACCCGTCGCTGGAGTCCATACAGTTTTGCGGACAAGCCTGTTTCCGACGATGATCTGCGAGCCTTGTTCGAGGCGGCCCGCTGGGCACCGTCGTGCTTCAACGAACAACCATGGTACTACATTGTAGCTACCAGGGATGAGGCCGAAGAATTTGACAAACTACTGTATTGCCTGGTCGAGGGGAATCTAGCCTGGGCCGCTCACGTGCCGGTTCTGATGCTCGGTGTTGCCAGTGTAACCTTCGCTCGTAACGGCAAGTCGAACCGGCATGCCTATCATGATCTCGGACAAGCCACGGCTCACCTCACGATCGAAGCAACCGCGCGAGGCTTATGCGTTCACCAGATGGCCGGCTTGAATCCGTCAAGAGCTCGGCAGCTATATGGTATTCCAGATCAGTTCGAAGTCGTCACCGCTATTGCCGTCGGATACGCTGGCGACAATGCCGCTCTGGCAGAGGATTTGAAGAAACGTGATAGCGCCCCGCGCCGTCGAAAAGAGCTGTCTGAACTGGTTTTTGGCGGCGGTTGGGGAGCGAGCCACACGCTGCTCAAAGGATAGACCGGAGACCTGATCTACTTGAGTTCTTTCGGCTGGAAATCAATCGCGGCGCTGTCGGATCTATTTGGATCATGCTCACGCAGGTCGTGGTCAGCCTCACAGACTGACTTCAGGTTGGCCAAATAGAAAACCCAACAGGAGCGGCAATTGAGATGACTCGCTGCACGGTCGCTATCGCTCTCGACCGGGATATTGTACTGTTCGAGCCTCACAAGTGATCCGGTATCCACCTCGTGCACAGCCACCCTAACTTCCATCTCCCCAAAAGTGAAGGTCAAACTGGGCTTGTCGGTGACTTCGACAATCCTGCCGCGCAATACGAAATCATGCAAGAACTGCCAGATATACTCGTCGGCCGCAGCAACTAGCTCATCAGTATCACGTTTCTTGCCTCCCTCAAAGCCGAACTCGGCCGAGCGAATGAAGAAGCTTGCCAGTCCCGCCGCAGTGGCCCAACGCCGAAACACATCCGCTGGAGGGGCCGCAACGTAACTATGGATCTGAAATCTGGTCCAATCGTACTCTTCGAGCATATCCTCATCCTTGTTTTGAACTTCCACCAAGAGTGTCCACAGCGGCACACTTAAGCAACAATCATTTGCCGGGGTTCGTTTCAGAATTGTCGCCACACTACTCTTATGAAGCTCGACCGGTGGCCATCGAACAGGTGATTGTCGTTAACATATCTTAACAATTTTTCGCCTATCGAGCTGAGTGATGATCCGTAGATTGCTATATACTGAGAGCGGCTGGTTCGGACAACCTACGCGTGTCGATCCGCTCGAAGCAGCAAGAAAACAAACGAGTCAATCATACTGGAGAAATCATGATGACGAAGACGCTCCGAGCCTTGTGGGTCATCGTAGTGCTTCTGGCCGCCGCCAGTTGCAGCGTAACAGCCCAGCCACCGAATCCGGTCGAGGCTGCTCAGGAGGAGCGAGCCCTTGGCGTAGTGAAAGCCATTCAGACGGGTGATGCTTCCCGACTGGAAGCGTTCATGCACGCCAACTGGGTACCGGCTGAAGACAGCAGCGATCGCGCTCAACGATGGCCCCGAATAGCCAAGTCGCTAACCGACCGTCATGCCAACATTGAGATTGTCGGTGTCATGATCGACAAGCTCAACAGCTTGACCGTTGTGACCGAAGCTCCGGAGGGCGAGGAACTGCGCTTCGTCTTCGAGTTTTCACCCGATCCGCCGTATCTCATTGCTGCAATGGGTGTCGAAGCGGGCCCGGCCATGGCGGCCGACGACATGCCACCACTCAAGTTTGCCCCCGGGACCAATCGCGGCCAACTTCGGACCGCCCTCGGCGGTTGGTTTGAGAATCTGACCGCGGAAGATCGTTTTTCAGGCGCGGTGCTTGTCGAATGGCGAGGGGAGACGATCTTTGAAGGTGCCTACGGCCAGGCCAGCCGAAGGTGGAATATCGCCAACGACCTTGAGACGCGGTTTGATCTGGGATCGATCAACAAGTCATTTACGAAGATCGCCATCGGCCAATTGGTGGCGAGCGGCAAGATGGCTCTTGATGACCTGATCGTTCGCTGGCTTCCGGACTATCCGAGTGCCGCTGTCGCCGAGAAAGTGACCGTCCGTCATCTGCTGGAGCACTCCTCGGGACTGGGTGACATATTTACGGAGGAGTTTTTCAATTCCTCCAAAGCGCTCTACCGAGAGCCGCGCGATTTCTTTCCGCTCTTCGCCGACAAGGCACTCCAGTTTGAGCCGGGGGCAAGCCAATCGTACTCCAACGCCGGGTTCATGGTTCTCGGAGCCATCATAGAGGAAGTGTCGGGCGAGTCGTACTACGACTATGTCACACGCCATATTTTCGAGCCGGCCGGAATGAGTAGCACCGGGTTCTTCGCTGGGGACGAATCGGTCGCGAAAATCGCCGAGGGGTACACACGCCACGGGGAAGACCAGAACGACCATGAAATCCACAGCAACATCTACATGCTACCCGCCAGGGGTAACTCGGCCGGCAGCGCTCAGGCGACGGCTGGTGATCTGTTGCGCTTCAATAATGCGATTCGAGAAGCGCGGCTTCTGTCGCCGGAGTTCACTGATTGGTACTTTGGTGCGGCCGAGCCTTCGGGTTCTCTCGGGTCTGATGCGATGCCAAAGCGAGCTACGGCCGGAAATGGTATCGCTGGTGGTGCCCCCGGCGTTAGTGCTGTTCTGGAGAGTGATGGTGATCTGGCGTTGATAGTTCTATCGAACTACGATGCGCCCATTGCCGAGCAAGTGGCCCGCACGTTGTACCGTCCGCTTCGAAAGGCCCTGGCCGAGACTAGCGAATAAACAGAAACCGAACGTACGGCATGGACGCACTATGCTCAGCGTGGGGTACCGGCAGTTCTAATCCGTATACCGGTAGCGTCCGCGTCAGCAAAATTGAACGTAGAGTCAAGCGGCACGGAAAGCGTGGCATACGCAGCAGAGACGCTTATAGGTTCGTCGCGCAGGGCTTCCGATAGTCCCAGACCAGTGAATATGCCAAAGGCGACCAGGGCCGCGGCCCGAAGAACGGCGAAAAATGTGCGCGTGGCTTGCGGCTGAGACCGGGGACGAGCCAACTCAATACCCTCTGGGCGAATCGACCCAAGCACCGTCATATCCTGGTGTACTCTCTCCACCGCTGCTCGACAGCTCTCGCATTGAGCAATATGCTGTTCAATCTCGCTCCGTTCCGCTTTGTCCGAGCAAGCTTCCAGAGCGAATCTTAGAATCTTATCCTCGTCGGGATGGTGCATTACAAAGCTCCCTTATCATTCAGTAGCGCGCGGCAAGTCTTGACGGCATAGAAGATCCGGGACTTGACTGTACCGAGCGGGATATTCATTAGGCGGGCGATTGCTTCGTAGCTGTGATCACCGTAACAGCGTAGTACTAGAACCTGACGGTGGTCCTCGTCAAGTGAGGTAATGGCCTCAGCAACCATCTGTTCGCGCTCGTCCTTAATCAGGCGTTCCAGCGGGTTGGGCGCACGGTCCGGCTGGTCATGACCAGCTAGGCCAACGTTACGATGCGCGCGCTTGGCCTCCTTCAGCGCCAGCCGGTAGGTAATCGTGCCGAGGTAGCCGCTGACAGTTCCTGAAGTGTTGCTTACGGTAGACCGGAACGCCCTCACGAAGGTTTCCTGGACGATGTCCTCTGTTGCCTCGGGCGATTTCGATATCAAGAGCGCCAGGGCCGAAAGGCGCCTCTGGTAGTTAGCTACCAAAGAGCGCCAGGCCTGTTCGTCGCCCCGTCGAGCTCGAAGGAAGCATTCCCAATCAGGGTTCACGGTCGCGAGTCCTCCTTGTCTAGCAGACCAAGTGACCGACACCATGAATCGACGCCTTCGACATCCGCCGCTTGTTGGCACCACGTGTAGGCGATGCGATGGCTCCATTCCGAGCCGAGCACAGCCTCGACGTGATCGCGATACCATTGGAACAATTTGCCGCGCAGGGCTGGGACATGCTCTCCCAAGGGCCCGAGATTCTCAGCCAATCCGGCAGCATAATTGGGCACAATCCGGCGTCCGGCATCACTCTCGGGCGAGTTGTGCAGTCGCCAGCTATCAAGGCCAGCCGTGCGAAAGTCATCGAGCCACTTTCCGAAGGCCCAGCGGAGTTGATCGGCATAGGACTTGTTCGAAGCCGTTACCAGCGTAGCCAGACCGAGCTCACGACCGTTCTCGGTGAGCTTTTTCAGAGGATCAGTCAAGTACATGGTTTTGGCCAGATACACTGGTCGGCCGGCTCGCTTGGCAGACTGGGCAATTAGCTCGATCAGGGCGTCACCGTGAGGACCGCCCGGGATGGACTGGTCCTCCTCACTCGTGTTGGCTGACTCATGTCTGGCCGTCAACTCTTGCTGACTGATGAAATGTGGCAGACCCTGGTCGATCAAGTACTTCGGGTACCAAAGGGTGTTCAATAGCGATCGATTGACAATGGTCACGTCAGGACGATGGTTAAGAAGGCGTGTGAGAATCCAGGCCGGATAGGTATCATTGTCACCATTGGTGATCAGGATAGCCTTCGGTTCCAGACCCAACAGCACATTGTAGTTGTAGTCCATGATTTCATCGGTGATGACGCCGCTCTCCAGCAATCGCCGCAGAGCACGATCTGTCTGTTCCAGGTTGCCATCCTCCATGTAATGGACGGCCAGTGAAAACCAGGCGTCAGTGAAATCTGGATCAAGCGCGATCGCCCGCTCCAGGTATTTCTGTTCGCTCATGTCGCCGGGTAGGTCACAGACCTCCATCGATTTCAGGTAGAGCAGGGTCGGATTGGCGGCGTACTTGTCCGCACCTTCGGCCAGAAGCTGAGAGTAGTCCTCGTCATCAGCGTAGCGGGCAGCATACATCCAGTTGGCGTAGGCGTACTCCGATGGGTAGGCTTCGTAGTAATCCTTCCATTGGCTAGCCAACTTCAGATAAGAATCCTGATCGTATACAACCTGACGTTTGCTCTTGATCTCTTCCGGTCGGACGACTTCCCGGGCGGCTACAACCGACGGGAGGATTACGCTGGCCGCCAAAACGGCTAAGAGCAGCAGGGTTTGATTGCTTCGTTGTTTCATGGGTCTTTCTCCTTTTTACGAGATAATCCCCGACAAAGCAATAAGTTCATTGAGTTGTCTTTTTGTGTTCGCGCAGGGAGAATCGGCCTGCATTGGTTGGGCAGGACGGACTGGACAGGGGATTGCCGCCGCTAGGGCCGGTATTGGGCGGTAATCGGGATGACGTTGCTGGTCAGGCCATCATCGCTCAAGCTGGTCATGGCAGCCACGACAAGGTCGGCCTCGGCCTCAGTTTTGAGATCAACAATCAGCAAACTGCAGGTCGTGTCACAACCGAGCAGATCAACTTCGGCTTCATGCAATCCGAGGACATACAGCATGTTGCAGATAGCCTCATCGTCGTTGGCCAGATCAAGATCAACCCCTCCAAAGGCCACCGAATAGCCTCGAGTCTGATCCGGACTGAACGGCACCAGAGCCACCAGCGCGAGGACTATCATGGCTGTCGCCAGCACGCCGCCATACTGAAGGGACCTGGTCCAGCCATTGAAAAAGTGGCTCGGTCCCTGGTCGGCTTGTCGCGCTCGCGCTTCCACCAATTCCCGTCGAGCCTCAAGTGGGATCAGACTCTGCCGATCACCCTCGGCCGCCGACTCCAACAGCTGGCTCAGCAGCCCCAGCGCAGCGGCTTCCCGGGCACATTCCGAACATGCCTGCAGGTGTGCCTGCAAGTCCTGATCGGACGTGAGCGAGGCTGGCTCACTCGCGGATAGACTTAGTCGAGACCGGGCTTCGCGGCAACGCATGGTTCTTCCTCGGTATTCATGGTCTCAGCATTGCGATATGCTTCGGCTTCATCCATTATCTTCAACAAAGCATCTTTCATCTTCGCGCGTGCCCGAAACAGGGCAGCTTTGGTCGCTCCTTCAGTCTTGCCATTCAGCCGAGCCAGATCTGTAATCGGCCAGCCTTCGAGTTCGTGCAACGTAACCAAAGTCTGAGCCTCGGCCGAAAGCGCTTCAAAGGCCCTCTGCAACCAGCGCCGGGCGGTAAGCTGGTCGAGCGGATCGTCGCCGGCGACACTCCACTCGATCTCGGGCGTCATTGGTACAAATCGTTTCCACCAAGGCCTGCGCACAGAGCTCCGAAAACAGTTGATCAGAATCCGATACAGCCACGGGCGAAAGGCCTGATGGTCGCGTAAACTGGAGAATCTCGTAAGAGCCAGTACCAGACCATCCTGGAAGAGATCGTCTCCACGATCCCGATGTCCGGTCAATTTCCGGCAAAACATCTGTGCCGCAACGTATTCCGGCTCCAATAAACTCCAGAACAACTCCTTGTCGACGTTCATTCGCACTTAGGACGCCTCAGCATACGGATCGGTTACGGCTCAAGAGGTCTCTTTCCGCGGCCACCGATGAAGACTTGGGGACCTAGGATCGCGGACTTGTTTCTGATACTATTGTCGGTCCTGATTGGTTCAATTGCCACCAAGACAACTAAGCTCAATTCGGCTCTTGCGCCAAGCTGAAAAGAGCTGTTTCGTGGGAACTTGGTCCGTACCCGGAGTTTCCGGGGGATGCCAATTGGAGACCTATCCCGAAGGAGCTTCTAGTCACGATTGATCTGATCTCAGCGCATATGGGCGAAGCTCTGGCCCTGCTGACGGCCATCGTGTGGGCGATTGCCGTGATTCTATTCAAGAGAAGCGGCGAGGCAGTCCACCCGCTAGGACTCAATGTTTTCAAGAACTGCCTGGCCATCCTTCTTATAGTGCCAACTATGCTGATCATGGGAGAAACACTGTTCCGGGATGCGCCGGCCTGGGAGTACGGTCTACTGTTGCTCAGCGGCGCTCTGGGCATTGGCGTTGGTGACACTCTGTTCTTCAAGAGCTTGAATAATCTGGGCGCCGGTTTATCAGCCATCGTCGTTTGTCTCTACAGCCCGGTGATTATCGTGCTTTCGTTGACCTTCTTGGGCGAGAGTCTGAGTTTCTGGCAACTCGTGGGGGCGATTATCATTGTCTCCGCGGTCTTGCTGGCATCGTTTGAACGAAACGGCAACGGCATTGATCGTTCGCAGATCATCAAGGGCATCGCCTACGGTGCGGCGGCCCAGTTGGCCAACGGTATCGGGCTTGTAATGATCAAGCCGCTCCTTGATCGATCACCAGTACTATGGGTTGCCGAAGTGAGGCTAATCGGTGGTGTCGTGGTGCTCGCGCTGATCCTGTTGATGCATCGCCGCCGGCGATCAATATTGGCTTCGATTTTTTCAGGCTACCGCTGGGGTTACACGCTCTCCGGGTCGTTCACGGGTGCCTACCTGGCCATGATGCTATGGCTGGCCGGCATGAAGCTTACCCAGGCCTCGACCGCCTCGGCCATCAATCAGACCAGCAATGTCTTCATTTTCCTGCTCGCCTGGCTGATACTGAAGGAGCCCATAACGAAGATCCGCGTCATCGGTGTTATCGTGGCTGTGGGCGGGGCGATCATCGTCACCTTCGGTTGACCAGCTAATCAATCTTGACTAACGGCTAAGCGACAGCCATCATTCTGTCGATAATATGCAATTATGATGGATCCCAAGGTGACATCGATGAACCTGTATGACCTCCTCCGTCGTGGTGCCGTCAGGGCCAGCGATAGCACAGCTGTCACCCATGGCGACGATCAGATTAGTTATCATGATCTGATCTTGTACGCTGAGATGATCGCTGACCGTATCCGAGAGCATGATCTCCCTGACCAGGCCCGGATTGGACTGTTGTGGGAAAACTCCATTGAGTATGTGGCCGCCTTCTTCGCTATAACCGCCGCCGGTCATATTGTGGTTCCGCTCGACAGTTCTCTCAAGCCGGACAA
>CAZHDS010000073.1:5436-13968 GCA_964531495.1 uncultured Ignavibacteriales bacterium | reverse complement strand
GCGTCGCTCCAAAAGCCGTTCCATCGACTCCGCCTCTTCCGCTTTATCAAACACAACCGCCTCGGATCGTTTGACAGTATCAGGTTCAGCCTGGGATGGCATCGCCATAAAACGCGTGTCTTGGTCCAGAGGACGTTGGTTCATGAAGGTCGGCGAAACGATTTCGATACCAGCGCCATGCAAATGGTCAAGCATCATCTCCCGCAAGCGCGAACGAGTCGATAGCAGGCCCTTTACTTCGCTCAGCAACCCGGCGACACGATAGGCAACCGAGAAGTCCCCGAGATTGACTATATGCACAAACGGTTCATTGAGCCCAGCGGCCGTAGCGGCTTCTTTGAGGGCTTCCTTGACTCGATCACGAGGCACGTCGTACCCCAGCGAGACTTCGGCTGTGACCAGCGTACCGCTGGAGCGCACCACCCGCACCGGATTGGTCACCAGGAACAGGTTCGGCAGAGTGGTGAGGTTGCTTTCTTCGGTCTGGATCTCGACATGAAAAAGGCCACGCTCCGAAACTCGTCCGAAATGGTCTTTGACCTGCACAAAATCACCGTTTCGGAAATTGCGCACCGCGCGCAGCATTAGGCCAGCCATGATGTTGCCCACGAAGGTTGTGGCCGAAAGGGCAATCGCCGCACTGAGCAGAATACCGATCAAGCTCAGAAGCTGGCCGACTGTGGACTCACTGACCGGCAAACTGAGAATCACAACGAGCAAGCCCACGAACGAGAGCAACATCATCGCCATCTGAACTCGGAATTGGCGTCCCTGACCGGATGATGACTTGCGACTCATGACCTTGCGCACAACCAGCAGGACTGCGACAACAAGTACGACTGCCACTGTGGTCGGAATCAGGTCGGTCAGATTTTCAAGGAATGTGTTGAGCAATTCCACTATATGGTTCCCATGCTTTCGAGTGGCCTTGTTCCGGGCTGTCCCTGACAAGAGCGACGGTACCGTCAGTATCCGAAAAAAGGGAAATTCAACGCCAATCGTCAAGGGCGATCCGCACTTCAGAGCAGCCTGCAAATGCATGCAACCGTCTCCGGCACAAGCGAATGATAGACAAAAATTGTCCAGGAACTAATTGCTTTTGAGTCGGTTGATCTAGCCAAGGCAGGCAATGCCTGCTTTTTGGCGGGGTGAGCTTGGAGACACGGTGATACTTGGGCGACTCTGCTTTCGACCAACAAAGAAACTGGATAGATGCGGAGATTGTGATGACCGAAGATGAAATCGGCAATTTGGACTCGCTATCGATAGATGAAATGGAACGCTGGCAGAGCTTGCTGGCTGATGTCATCCGCGAACACGGCCCCCAACAAGCGGCCGGACTGCTGCGACGATTGCATCAGCGAGCTTTGGAGTTGGACGTACAATATCCGTTCAGTGCCAATACGCCGTATATCAATACCATACCGGTGGCTCAACAGGCCGCCTTCCCGGGCAGCCGCGATATCGAACGGCGTATCAAGAGTATCGTGCGTTGGAACGCGATGGCGATGGTGGTCCGAGCCAATCGGCTGAACGATGGCATTGGCGGCCATATCTCGACCTATGCTTCGGCGGCGACGCTTCTGGAAGTTGGTTTCAATCACTTCTTCCGAGCCCGCAGCGAGAATCATCCCGGCGACATTATCTATTTCCAGGGTCACTCGGCTCCCGGTATATATGCCCGCGCCTTTGTCGAAGGCCGCTTGTCGACCACGCAGTTAGAGAATTTCCGGCGGGAGTTGGCGCCTGGCGGCGGATTGTCGTCCTATCCGCATCCCTGGTTGATGCCTGATTTCTGGCAATTCCCGACCGTGTCGATGGGCTTGGGGCCGATCATGGCGATCTACCAAGCCCGCTTCAACCACTATCTGCAGGATCGCAGCCTGTCGGACACGTCGGATCAGAATGTCTGGGCGTTTCTGGGGGATGGTGAACTGGATGAGCCGGAAGCGCTGGGTGCGATATCGCTGGCGTCCCGCGAGAAGTTAGATAATCTGATTTTCGTCGTCAACTGCAACCTGCAACGCCTTGATGGCCCGGTGCGCGGCAACGGCAAGGTCATCCAGGAACTCGAGGCTACTTTCCGGGGCGCAGGGTGGAACGTGCTCAAAGTAGTCTGGGGGGCTGATTGGGATCCGCTGCTCGCGGCTGACACCGACGGTCTACTGGTGAAACGAATGGGCGAAGTTCCAGACGGCCAGTATCAGAAATACGTTGTCTCTGATGGCGACTATATCCGCCAGGACTTTTTCGCCAAGTATCCGCAAGTGCTGGAGTTGGTCAAGACGTACACCGATGAACAATTGCAGCGCTTGAGGCGAGGCGGGCACGATCCGGCCAAGGTCTACGCTGCCTATAAGGTCGCGGCCGAACGTAACGGCGCTCCGACCGTCATTCTGGCCAAGACTATCAAGGGGTATGGACTCGGCGAAGCGGGTGAGGGTCGCAATGTCACCCATCAGCAGAAGAAACTGAATGAAGCCGAGCTGCGTCAATTCCGGAGTCGCTTCGGGATTCCGATTTCTGACGATGATGTCGCTCAGATGCCGTTCTATCGTCCCGCTGAGGACAGCGAAGAAATGCAGTACCTCCAGGAGCGTCGCGCCGCGCTGGGCGGCTACGTACCGAAACGATCAGTATCGGCGCCGGCCCTGGACTTGCCGAATCGTGATGTTTTCAGTGAATACCTGGAAGGGACCGGTGAGCGGCAAGTTTCGACAACGATGGTCTTCGTTCATATCCTCTCCAAGCTGCTCAGCTCCGACGGCATTGGCAAAAATATCGTCCCGATAGTGCCGGACGAGGCTCGTACGTTTGGCATGGAATCGCTCTTCCGCAAGGTTGGTATCTACTCGCGAGTCGGGCAGATATATGACCCCGTTGACAAGGAGACCCTGCTCTATTACAAAGAGGCCAAGGACGGCCAGATCCTCGAGGAAGGTATCACCGAGGCAGGCTCGATGTCATCGTTCATTGCCGCCGGTACGTCATATTCGACGCATGGCATCAACCTGATTCCGTTCTTCATCTACTACTCGATGTTTGGCATGCAGCGTATCGGCGACCTGATTTGGGCTGCTGGAGACATGCGTACCCGAGGCTTCCTGATCGGTGGCACCGCTGGGCGCACGACTCTGGCGGGCGAGGGACTTCAGCATCAGGATGGTGCCAGCCATTTGCACGCTTATAGCATCCCGAACCTAGTCGCCTATGACCCGGCCTACGCTTTCGAACTGGCCGTGATCATCAGGGAGGGCATCAAACGGATGTATGACGATAGCGAGGATATCTTCTATTACTTGACCGTGATGAACGAGCCTTACGCCATGCCGGCGATGCCGGAGGGATCCGAAGAAGGGATCCTGGGCGGGCTCTATCGTTTACGACCATCGTCACGGGTGGGTGTGCAGAGCAAGGCTCATCTGCTCGGCAGCGGAGCGATGCTTAACGAAGCGCTCAAAGCCCAGACTATGCTCGAAGATGAATTTGACGTAGCCGCCGACGTTTGGAGCGTGACCAGCTATCAGCAATTGTACCGTAACGCGATTGAGACGGAGAGGCACAATGTGCTTCATGCAGTTAGCGACGCCCGAACACCATTTGTAGCGGAGCAACTCGAGGAAGAGCAGGGAGTGTTTGTGGCGGCCTCAGATTATTTGAAGGCGTTGCCACTGTCGATCGCCAAATGGTTGCCCGGACCGCTGGTTGCTCTGGGCACCGACGGCTTCGGTCGCAGCGAGACTCGTCAGGCGCTGCGGGACTTTTTTGAAGTCGATGCTCGTCATATTGCCTGGTCTGCTCTCGTCGCTATGGCGCGGGATGGCCGATACGACCGGGACAAGCTGGCCGAGGCTTCCCAGAAACTCAAGATCGACCCCGAAAAGGTGGATCCAACTTGTAATTGATTGGGACACAACACGATAGACTACTCAACGAGGCATTACGGGCAATCCGGACCATTTTGTGATTGCGCGGTCTCGGCCCCTACGATATATTCGTCGCGAATGGGAATCAAGGTCACTACGACCAAAAACCGCTACAAACAGGAGAGACGGAAAATGAAGAAGATTGCAGTTCTGGTATTGCTGCTGGCCGCGATTTCGGCGATCGCAATGGCTGGTGAGGAAGAGGGCAAGACCGCCTGGTTTGACATGAAAAACTGTGAGTTCTGTGTCCTCATGACTGAGCCGGCGGATATGATGGAACACATGACCTGGGAGATGCACGATATTTCCAACGGTGTTGTTTCTATCGGAACGGTTGAAGAAGAGTACAAGCCCCACTATGAAAAGGCTGCAGCCGGCATGATGGCGCTGGGCGAGGCGATGGAAAAGGGTGAGCGCAACCCGATGGAAGTCAAGATGTGCGGACACTGTCAGGCCTACGGCGCCCTCATGGCAGCTGGCGTGCACATAGAGCGGGTCGAAGGGGATGCCGCCAATATCGAAATCATCACCTCTGACGACCCTGAGGTCGCCGCACAGATTAAAGAATACGCTGACAAGACTCGCGTAGCCATGGTCGAGTTCGAGGCTGCTCTGGCAGAATAGTTGTGACTTAGTTTGCTGACGCAACCCGCTCCTTCCCATTATCGTGGATCAGCGGCGGCTCGCGGTCTGACAAGTGAACGACAGCAACCCTGGCTACGCGCCTGGGTTGCTTTTGTCTTTCCAGAATATCGGCCAGTCCTTAGCTCATCCCTTAGGGACAGTTCAGCGGGGGGCCGTCCTGGAACATGTAGGAGACCAACGCAATTAGGTCCGCTATATCGGGATCACCTCCACTGCTATTGACATCACACGGAGTCATATCAGGTGGCTCCGGCCCATTCTGGAACATGAAGGTGACCAGATAGATCAGGTCAGCGATGTTCGGCCCTTCGCCATTGTCATCAACATCCCCACAACGCCCAATCCCAGTATACCACTCGAAGTGATCGACAAGCAAACTATCAAGATCGGTACGAACGAATGGGGTTGGATCATGAACGACGACCTTGATAGTACTATTTCCGGACGGTAAAATTGCCTCTGATACCAGCAGTGATTCCCCCTGCCCCACCGGGGAACCGTTGACCAGCCACTCAATGTCAAGATCGCCTATGTATGGTCGCATCGGTACGATGCCGAGCCAGATACTTTCGCCCGCACCAAGCTGTATCTGCGGATCAGCCGGAAAGACAGCCTCGATTGGAGGCAGGAGATTATACTCAGACCGAATTACCTGTTCTACGCATACCTGACAGAACCCGTAGCTGATGCTGCGCATGCGACATTCCAGTTTCGGACGGTACCAGTCATTGTGTTCATACACCGCCCCCTCAAAGAGTCCAATAGCACCGCCATAGTAGTCATCTTCAGGGGTTGGGATTGGCGTCGTGGGTGAAATCCAGTCGTGCCAGCGAATCAACTCACGAACTGTCTCGGCGGTCGCGTTGGGCGCTTCGTGGCCGGAGTAGCCGGGCGTGTAGTCCTCGTATTCATCCGCCAGCCCGCCAAACGAGTGGCCGAGCTCATGCATCATAACGTCCCGCGACGAGCTGTGAGTGGAGGCGATAGCCAGCCAGCCCCCTGAGCCACCGTACTCGGGATCATTGACCAGCAATATGATAATATCGTACTCGGGGATGTAAGTCTCCAGCAGATCGGCAACCAGGAACTCTCCATGGGCGGGGTCGCCGTCCCAGTCATGCGGAGGGATGCAGATCAAGCGCTGAATCCCAAAACAATCGTAACTACTGCTGAAATAGGTGTCGCGGTAGATTCCCGAGTTGGGGTGATCGGCCCCGCTCTCATTCGAAGGCGTGAAGATCGTGAAGACATTGAAATAGGTGCGATAGACATGAAAGGGCGATGTGACCCAGAATTGGACAAGCAGACTGGCCGCATGGGCCTGGAAGTCGACCAACTGGGAAGCCGTATAGCCATCACCTAGAATCACGACGTTGAGCCTTGACTCCCGCGGTCCGTTGTCGGTCACATGGTCAAAAACCACTTGAGCGGGGGCGGTGCCAAGCAAGACAAAGAACAGTGCCAGGGCCAACACGGCGGTGAGTGGCTTATTCACGACCGGCCTCCTCGGTCAGATCCAACTCCAAACGGCCAAAGGGACGACGATCGGGGCCTCGTGCCATCTCCGACTCGAGGACTGGCTTGCGATAGAACTCGACGTGGCTCAGTTTCTCGTGATAAGGCACCCGTATGATGAGCGGGGCGGTATCAAGGGTCACCATAACACTGCGCAGGTGCCCCGGATTGTCGGGATCTTCATATTCGTAGCGACGGATTCTGGCGTCATCCCGCGAGCCAACCGTCCATTCGGTGCCGTCATCGAGCATTACCCGGTATTGAATAGCGCGAGTGGTATCCGGGATACGCGGCTGCTTGAAGGAGCCCTCGCTCACGGTCGCCTGGACCAGAGCGACGCTGTCGGCCGACACCTCCAGTCTCAGGAAGACCACGCCACCCTGCGCCACAACATCCCCGGATAAGGCCAGGTAGCATGCGAACACAAACGCGATGAGGCCGAATAGCCACTTGATACGTGCCATAAGTCTATCCTAACTGAAACACAATATAGCGAGACCAGCTTCTTCCATACCGCCGCCCACCCTGCCGTTGGACAGTATTTCAATATAGTGGACATTCGATAATTGTCAACCGCGGCGCAATGGCGCCCCAATCGGAAGCCACGTATCAGGAAGAGAGACGTAGACACAGTGATCCTACTTTGTACTTGACAAATAGGATCTACTCCTAAATACTATCAACATGGCAGATAGATCGGGACGAGAGACTTCCGAGGATCTTCGCCTGGCCTGCAGAAAGGCCAGGCTACGGGTAACCCCCCAGAGAGTAGCCATCTACAACCTTCTGTCCTCGACCCATCAGCATCCCACCGCAGACCAGGTTCATCGTCAGTTGGCTGGCGAGTTCCCTCACCTGTCGCTTGATACGGTAAATCGCACACTCTTGATGTTTGCCGAAGTCGGTCTGGTCGGTACTGTCGAGGGGAACGGAAGTCCCCGTCGTTACGATGCTAACCTGCAGACGCACAACCATGCTCATTGTACCCGGTGTGGGGGTATCATTGACTTCCAGCATGACGCCTTTGATCAGTTAGAAGTGCCGACGTCGATCAAGCGACAATTCACAACCACTGGCATGCGGATGGTGCTAAGCGGTATTTGCCAGACTTGTTCAAGAGAAGAATGATGCTTAAGAGAACTTATACAATTGTTTCAGGAAGGAACCGATCATGAGCAAGACCGAGGAAAATCTGGCCGCAGCCTTTGCGGGAGAATCACAGGCTCGCAATAAGTACACTTACTTCGCGGCGGTAGCTCACAAGGAAGGGTATCATTACATTGCCCGCCTGTTCGAAGAGACGGCCGAAAACGAAAAGCGTCACGCCAAGGATGAGTTCGTGCTGGCCGGCATGCTCGGCGATACCGCAGCCAACCTCAAGGAAGCCTACGACGGCGAGCACTACGAAGTGACTGAAATGTACCCGACTTTTGCCAAGGAAGCAGAAGAAGAGGGCAACTCAGCCGCCGCCAGTCTATTCAAGCAGATCGCCAAAGTTGAGGCCCATCATCGAGATCGTTACAAGAAACTGCTCGAGATGGTTGAGGCCGGGACCGTCTTCAAACGGGACGAGCCGATCAAATGGAAGTGCAGTGTCTGCGGCTATGTGCACGAAGGCAAAGAGCCACCGAAGAAGTGCCCGTGCTGCAAGCACCCAATGGAGTACTACGAACCCGCCAATATGGATATCTGAGGGACACATCATGGCTATCTACCGGTGCGAAGTATGCGACTATGATTACGATGAAGCCAAAGAAGGAACCGCGTGGGTGGACCTGCCCGATGACTGGGAATGCCCGGTCTGCGGGACTGGGAAGGCCGGTTTCTCGCCGGTGGCTAGTGAAGAGTCTGAGACCGGCGGCACAGCTTCAGCCGCCGGCCTCTCCCCCGCCTCGGCCGATGGATTTCGTCGGTCCAGCGATGACTTCGAGACGACGATGGCTGACATCCACGCCATGGCGGAAAGCGGCCTCTCGGTCATCGAGCCGATGCGTACCAGGAACCCGGTCATCTCGTGGGACGACATCCTGATCAAGGGGGCTCAGCTGGCTCGATTGCCGCTGAACGAAAACGAGCCGGTGTCGACCACGACGATCATCGGCCCGAAAGCCCGGCAACCGCTGGTGATCGAAGCACCGGTGTATATCAGTCACATGTCTTTCGGAGCTCTCTCTCGAGAGACCAAAATCGCGCTGGCGACTGGTAGCGCCATGGCCAAGACCGCCATGTGCTCGGGTGAGGGTGGCATCCTGACAGAGTCGATGCAAGCGGCGTACAAATATATCTTTGAGTATGTGCCAAATCGCTACAGTGTCACCGATGAAAATCTCAGGGCGGTCGATGCGATTGAGATCAAGATCGGCCAATCATCGAAGCCAGGCATGGGCGGCCACCTCCCGGGTCAGAAAGTTACTGAAGAAATCTCCGCCGTACGGGGCTTTCCGAT
>CAZHDS010000073.1:0-5336 GCA_964531495.1 uncultured Ignavibacteriales bacterium | reverse complement strand
TTCGGAGATCTCCAACCACACAGCTATTGAGCATGTCTGATTGCGTACGATCAAACCTACTTCCGTACACCAGGAAGGCATTCGATATGCTGCCGAAGTTGAGCAGGCCCCGAATTCTCGATATCGGCTGCGGTACTGGAGTCGCAACTCTTGAGCTTGCCCGAATAAGCGACGGTGACATCGTCGCCGTAGACATTGACGAAAAAGCGCTTGAGATACTACTTGGTCGCGCCGAGAAGGAGGACCTCTCCAGCAGGATTAGGGTAATGAACACTTCGATGCTGGATATGGAGTTCCCCCCCAACAGCTTTGACATCATCTGGTCCGAGGGGGCCATATTCTGTATGGGGTTCGAACGCGGCCTGAGAGCGTGGCATGACCTGCTAGTCCCTAAAGGATGTCTCGTTGTCCACGATGATGCGTCAGGATTGCAGAGGAAAGTGGAGCTAGTACGCGCCTGCGGGTATACGACTCTGGGGCAGTTTGAATTGTCACCGACTGTCTGGTGGAACGAATACTATGTGCCGCTCAAGAATCATCTCGAAACCCTGCGAGAGCAAGGCTCGTCGGATAAGAGGGTCATCGACAAAGTGAAGACGACAGAGCAAGAGATCAAGTGGTTCGAGTGTGAAAACAATCGCACAGGTTCTGTCTTCTTCGTCCTCAGAAGGACATAGCCTGGTTAGAAGCGCTTCACCGGAGTGTGACAATATGGGATCTGGCCGCTGCGCTGATAGTAATTCTGGTGATACGCCTCGGCGGGCCAGAACTTGCCAGCCTTGACCAATTCGGTGGCGACGGCATAACCGTTGTTCTTCAGAAGGTCGACAAGTCGCTCGGATGTTTCTCGCTGCTCATCATTAACATAAAAGACCGCTGATCGATACTGACTACCGACGTCGGGTCCCTGGCGATTGACCTGGGTAGGATCGTGGATTTCGAAGAACAGTCGGGCAATCGTTTCAAAGTCGGTCTTGGCTGGATCAAAGATGACTTCAACCGCTTCGGCATGACCGGTAATGCCTTCGCAAACCTGGCGGTATTCGGGGTTGTCGGTGGCTCCGCCCATATAGCCGGACCGCGCCGAGATAACACCTTCGGCCCGGGCCATGAAGTGCTCCACACCCCAGAAGCAACCACCTGCGAAGTAGGCCGTGGCCGTAGCGGCCCCAGCCGCTGGAGAGAAATCGAGTGAGATCGAATTCACGCAGTGACGGACGTTCTTGGCCGTTAATTGCTCGCCCACGAACACATGGCCCAAGTGGCCGCCACAGGCCGCGCAAACGATCTCAGTACGACGACCATCGGCGTCCGGCACTTCTTTCACGGCCCCTGGCAAGGCGTCGTCAAAACTGGGCCAGCCGCATTCCGACTCGAACTTATGGCTGGAACTGAAAAGCTCAGCCCCGCATCTCTTGCAGAGGTAGCTACCCGCCTCAGAGTGCTTGTAGTACTCGCCGGTGAACGGCGCTTCGGTACCCTTGTGGACAATCACGTTCTCTTCTTCGGCGGTGAGCTGCCGGTGTCCCTGCGTTGTTTTGCTTAGCATCTTCTTCTCGTTTGTCCCATCAGCGGCCAGGCTAATCCACGTCAGCACGGCGACGATCAAGATGACGACTAGCGTCATCAGCCCCCACGGCAGTTTCTTGAGAGTCATAGCTGGCCCTTTGTTTTCACTTTGTTCCGACCTAGATCGGCTCCTCATCTAATATCGAAACAGATAAGGGGCCGGCTGGTTCCTAGTTGGGTGAAAAGGACTGACTGGCTATTGGACGAATAGCTTCAGCCGACGATCATAGATCTTGCGGGCCGCGGATTGGAACTCCTGAAACTCGGCGAAGGCAGAAGTATCTATGACATAGTCGTAAGTGGCCTTGGTGAGACAGACTTTCGCAGAATCATCATACTGACTTGATGTGATGGCCAGGTGTCCGAAGGAGTAGCGGAGACTATCACTGGCCGGACCAATGACTGAATCTACAGATAGGGTAGGGTCCCAGGTTACGGAAACTCGATCAATGACGGTCTCTGGCCAATAAGTATTCAGTGACACAGGTCGATCCGTGACATCGGTCTGAAGCAGCGAACCGAGGGCAGTCAATTGGAGGGGATCGAAGTACGCGGCTCCTCGGAGCTTGCGAGACGGTTTGATGGTGTGCCCCATCACTTTGACGACAAGCGGCTGATCGATCTCTTGGAGCTTTTCAATCGAATAGTCGGCGATAGTGTACGTCTTCCCGGCCTTATCAAACTGGCGCTCGACAAGACTACGCTCATCGTCCGCATCCAAGCCCGACAGGCGGGCCCGTAAACTACTCGCATAGGCGCCCGACACCATCAGTTCGCACTTGAAGGTGACCATTAGATCTTCCTTGATGGTCCACCGAGAAATTCGCTCTATGACATTGTCAGAATGATGGGACTTGGGCGTCTGGCACAGAAGACCGCCTTCGTCGGTTGCCACCACGACGACTGCGTTCTGGTCCCCTGTAGGCAGCGCCCCGAAAGGACACCAGTCGCTGGTGGCATCCATCCAGACCGTATCGGTGCCGCCCAGAACGGCCATGGCGATCACGTGGTTGAAATCATGGTTCGGGAAAGTACTGTCGGTACGTCCCTCATCACGCGTCATGACTAGAGCTGGATACGCCTCGATACCCGCGTTGCGCAGACGTGATACAAGCAAATTGCTCATGTCCTTGCAGTCGCCGTACCCATTCTTGACCGTGGAACTTGCTGAGTGGGGCCGCCACCCGCCAATCCCGATGGAGATTGAAACATACCTGGTGGACTCGCGAACGTCGCGGTAGATCGATTCGAGCAACTCACGAGCGTCTTTCGGCTCGGAGGGAGGAACCGGACTTGCTGCGGCCAGTCCCCGGCCCTGGCAGAGCCCTAAGTACCACTCGCCAATGTCATTCCACGAACTGCCCTCGTAGGGGAAATCCTCGAAAGAAAAGCGGTCAGCGCAGAACTCAAGATGGATCGGTTCGTTCTCCCATGACGGCAGGTAGTCATATTTCTCAAGAGCCGGAATACTATCGAGCGCCCAGACATACTGTTGCTTGCCGCCAACCTCAGAGATGACCGGTTCGAGATCGCCACCAACGCAGCGATAGCGGAAAGGGACATCGCTGTCGACCACCAGCGTGTATTCAGCCCGATCGACCGGGATGTACGCCTGGAATGACTCGCGATGCCAACCGAAGAGGGACTTGATCTCCTCCTCGGACTCAACTTCGATCGTGTAGGGATAACGCTTCGACGATAGGTCGGCATAGTACTGGCAATTGTCATCGTAGATGGAAATCGAACCAAAGCCACAGGCCTTAGTGAAGTCCTTCTTGCTCAAGCAGAGTTCTTCCCGTCCATCGCCATCAAAACGGGTTGCCTTCACCTTCTTCAGCCGGACAAACGGCGTCTCGCTAAGGCTGACGTTGGCATATTCGGCACCACGACGATTGAGAATCCGCACCCGCCACTTGCCATGCAGGGTGGCCTTATCATCCTTGAGCAGGCATTCCCAGCGCTTGTATTCGTAGACAGCACCATCACAGTCATCGGACTTGTCGCCAGCGGCAAGAGCCGGGCCAAAGGTTGTCCAAAGAACTATCATCACGAAGAACCCGAATGCGGTTGCACGTCTACTCAAGGCAGATCCCTTCTCTTCCAAACTGGTCATGGCGCGATGACGACAGCGAGCTCTTCCTCACTGCAGCGAGCGACACTCTCAAAGAACTCGCGTAGAACTTGGTACTGGCTAGGCCGAAATATTGGCTGCTCGATGTCCATTCGGAAGCCAACCGTGATCACACCATTGGCGACCGACGACTGGCGGGTGAAGGTGGCTCCGGTAATCTCAAAACTCGTGTCTACCGGCGGGTGCACTTCCATCGCGCTGTCAGCACATCTGATCTCCACGATATTGTGATAAGTGAAAGGATACATGAAATCGACCGGGAAGTAACGTTTCTTGCTCTTGAACGGATTGGTACGATAGACGAAGCTGACCGGTCGGACAAGGAGGTTATCATCCAGTGTAGTGACAAGCTCCTCGGACGTGAAGTCAAGTTTCGCCACAAACTGATTGCTTGTGTCCAACTCACAATTGTACTCACCCAAACTAGCTTCACCTAGTAGCCTGTCGATGAAATAGTCAGCGACAAAGTCTTCGGGATCATTTTGGTCAAAGCGATTGCCGTACAGCGAGGCCCAATAGCCGCTCATCCGACACTCGGTGGAGCAGGTGGCGAGCCCGTCTGCATCCACGAACAACCGGGTCACGTCTCCGCGATAAGATGTGGCGGGCATGATTTCCACCTTAATCAGTTGCGACTGGTCGCCGTCGATCAG
Source organism: uncultured Ignavibacteriales bacterium (assembly GCA_964531495.1). GTDB lineage: Bacteria > Zixibacteria > MSB-5A5 > GN15 > FEB-12 > DAOSXA01. The sequence goes on along the minus strand of CAZHDS010000073.1, from coordinate 983 downwards.
CAAACCAATGTTAACCAGGCATGAAGGCGGCAGAATGCTGTACGGGATCTTATCACTCTTGGCGTCAAGAAGAACATAACCACGATCGATTTCCACATAGCAGATGATATGGTTGAACTGCGAAATCGAAGGATTCTCTACCACTACATGACCATTGTCTCGAGTGCTGATCAGCACTGGAAACGAGACCAGTCCGATTTCATCGTGAAGAAAGGTCAGGAGAAGATTCAGCTCCTCTTCCGAGCCTTGTTTGGTTTCCAGAAGCTCGCTGATTTTCTCGTTGACGGTAAAATAACCATTATAGTCGCTTGAAGTGGCAAAGTTGCTTGTCACGTACTTGTAGAGCGCCTTTGATTTGTCGAGCGGGGTAGTGAGTCCAGCCGTGATCTCCTCAGCAAGCTCTCTGATCTGTTTTCGTTTGTTGCGGTAGATATCAAAACGCTCACCACGCTCCTTGCCCAGCTTGGGCCAGTCTTCGACGTATTTGTAAACTCTTCCGTTACGCTGGGAAGTGTACGACAACAACTGGAACTTAATGGACGAGCGATAATCCTCTTTGCAGCTCATGTACGGTTCATTGGTAATCGGTGGCAGGTCGTTGAGAGTCCAGGTGATCTCCTTCTTCTTAAGTCCATCACTATAGTTCATATCCAGTTTCTCCACGATCTCTGGTTGCCGGGAAGGACCGGGAATATTCTGATAGGAGACGTTATAGTGATAACCTGGTGCTATGATTACCTTCAGGCGCGACTCCATGGTGTAGATATCCGACTGAAAGTACCACGGAGTGAGGTTATAGAATCGATCGCTCAGAATGCGATACTTGAATTCGATTACAGCACCGGCAGCCAGCTTCGGAAATGTGAACTCCCTGACTCGTCGGCTTCCTATGGACTTGGTGAAAATGGCTTTCTTATCAAGTTTGTGCTTCTTGCCGTCCGGAGTGATAGTATGCGCTTCGAATCCTTTAACCTTGTCGTCCC
>CAZHDS010000072.1:0-13999 GCA_964531495.1 uncultured Ignavibacteriales bacterium | reverse complement strand
TCAAAGAGATCGTCGAAGCGTTTCTTGCGATCATCCTTGGCCTCAGTCTGCGTGGTGATCCCCCCCGGACGCTTGAACACATCCCTAACCTGAAAGAAATCACAGAAGTTGCTCTTCTCTTTGTTGACGATATTTGTCTCGACCGGCTCCTTGCATTGAAAACGCCGACCAGGCTCCCAGTGACGACAACCCCGACAGCACCGCAGATCCGCCAGACAATGCGGACATGAATCGTTCCTGAAAACACGCCCCTCGGCCCCGGTTACGCGAGCACAGTTCCAGCAGAGAAGTCCTGTTTCGGCCATGGCATCTCCTATAGCGTTTCTGTTGGGATAAGTATAACGACTGTCCTGCCACCGGCCAATCACAAAGCGGCCCGTCGGAACCAGACGGCCAGATCACTCCAGAACCCACAGCAAAGGGTTTGCTGAAAAGGCCTCATGTATCTTTCAAGCCCCTTCGACTCCGCTCAGGCTGACTTGAAAGACAGTAGCTTACAAATGGTCATGGTGAGCGGAGTCGAACCAAGCTCCGGTTGTCAGGGCCTTTTCAACGAGTCCTGAATTGTGGGGCACCTGCGAGGCTAGTCGAATCGGTCCGAAGGAGAAACTCACACGCTGTGTGAATGAGTGACAGATCCGGTCCCTCCCCTATTTTCCTCGGATGTAGATGTTCACGATTTCAGGACAGCTAGTCGAATCGGTCCGAAGGAGAAATTCACACGCCGTGTGCACAGTTGACTTCGGGGACGGACTTCCATATTATGTTGAGTTGTAGTAACCAGGCCGCAGCAGCAGGCGTCCTTGAGACAGCACTAACTCGGGACCAGCGGCCAGAACAGGATGACGCCTTGGACGACAAGCGCCTTGAGACCAAAATCAAGCTGACCGCTGAGGTCAGCTGCGCCGGTTGAGCCTCCAAACTATCGCCAAAGTTGTTGGCGGAAGCTTTGCGCCCCTTGCCACTGCCCAGCCATCCTGATCTACTGGTGGGCTATGGTCAAGCCGATGATGCTGGCGTATACCGGATCAACGATGAAATCGCGTTGGTTCAGACGGTTGATTTCTTTCCCCCTATCGTCGATGATCCGTTCAGTTTTGGACAGATTGCGGCTGCCAATGCCTTGTCCGATGTTTATGCCATGGGTGGACGGCCCTTGACAGCTCTCAACATAGTTGGCTTTCCGGCCGGGAGCATGCCACCGTCAATCCTGACCGAAATTCTTCGGGGCGGCGCCGAACGCATAGCCAAGGCCGGGGCGGTTGTCGTCGGCGGCCACTCAATCAAGGACAAAGAGCTCAAGTACGGCCTCGCCGTGACTGGTATCGTGCACCCGGATCAGGTCGTCACGAACGCTGGAGCCCGGTCCGGTGACGTGCTTTACCTGACCAAGCCTCTGGGAACAGGATTAATTACGACCGGTATCAAGCGCAAGGCAGTCGCTCCCGAGATTGAGCAAATCGCCGTAGCTCAGATGGTCCAACTCAATCGTCGCCCGGCGGAGCTGATGGTCAAACACAATGTTCGTGCCGCCACCGATATCACCGGCTTTGGACTATTGGGACACGCCTATGAGATGGCGGCCGCTTCTGGAGTGGCCCTCAATATAGTCGCCGAACAGTTGCCCCTGATGCCGCAAGCCCTGGAGCTGGCTGCTCAGGGGATGATACCTGGGGGGGCCCTGGCCAATCGAGAGCTAGCGTCCCACATGACTCGGATCGCAAACGGCGTAAAGGCCGACCTTGTGACTGTGTTGTATGACCCTCAGACATCCGGCGGCCTGTTGATAGCCCTACCGGCGGCCGAGCAAGAGCCCTTCGAGCAGGCTGCCGCCGAAGCGCGCGTGGCAGTCTGGAGAATCGGGACTGTGACGGACCTTGAGAAGTACCCTCTGATCGTGTCCTAGTGAAACTAGTATGTTAGAACTACTCCTGGATCAGAGGAAACCGATCTTCTTGATTGCGGCGGCCGTCATACTGCTGCTAGGGCTGATCTTCTGGTCCTCTGATCTCACCAGCGACCCACCCATGCAGTTGAGCGGCATTGGTCAGTCGCTGTCAACGGACCCCGCCCAATATATCTATCATGCGCGCAACCAGATCCTGTTCGATGACTGGGATCCGTTCGACTATCCGCACTGGACGGTCTATCAACACTCGCTGACATCGGCGATAGGCTACCTATGGTTCTCGCTTGCGGGCGTTTCAATCGCTCAGGCCAACGCGGTGGGCATGATCATGAGCCTGCTCGCGCTGGTGTTCATACTTCTCGGCCTGTTTCGCCACCACCGCCCCTGGGTACTCTCCGCGGTCGCTCTGTGTTATGTCATCAACATTAGCCTTCTGACCCATGGCCGACTAGCCTACCTTGAGAATGGGCTTATCCTCATCGCGAGCGCCATGTTCTTTGTCTATTCTCATTTTGGCGAACGTCTCTGGGGGGTTGGTCTCTGCGGCGTTCTGATTGCCACCGCCGCGATTCTTGGTAAGCTGTTTGGTGTTGTGTTGCTGCCGGCCTTGCTGACGGCGATTTGGCTGAGATCGGAAAAGACACCGTGGGTGAAGATGATCACGGCCACAGCATCAGCAGCGTTGACGGCGGCCGTGCTGATTCTGGTTCTGTATGGATCGAACGCTTCCACCGCTTTTGACTACGCCCGCGAGCAATCGTATGACCTGCGCGGATTTCCTCCGGGCCTGACCTCGCCGATGGCCTTCCTGGAGCACCTGGTGGCGTTCGGCTTCAACAACCGAATGTTCTACCTCAACCCGGATCTCTTCGTGATGGTGGTTGCAGGGGCAAGTATTCTGCTCTTCACTATCCGTAATCGCCAGGCCTTTCGCGATCTATCCCCCACGGTTGCCTTGGTCATCCCGTGGGTGGGGTTCTTTGTCCTGGCCTTGATGCCGCTTAGTTATTCACCCTTGCGATACGCCCTGATCTTGATGCCAGCCATTATCGTGATGGCCTTTGGCCTTGTTGACCACTACCTCGGTGAGAGGAAACATACTTTGTTGCGCCCCGGATATGTGCGGCTCGGCTTGCTGACCATCCTCTTCTGGTTCGTACTGCACCATGTTCTGCGCAATCTTCTATTCTTCAATGACCCGGACGCCAGTTGGACCGGCTGGCCGATGCTGCCGGTGGCCATAGGTCTCGCCCTCGCCGTTCGATGGCTTGTGACCGGTACAAAGATCACCGTATCCCAGCGCACGGTTGTAATCGGACTGGTGCTCATGGTAGCGTCGTCGGTCGTCACCAATGGCTTCCGTATTCGAAGATTCCACTATCTCGATCATGTGTATTCGATCGGTCATGCCAATCAGGATATGGCCAATATTCTCTCCCCGAGTGCGGTCGTCTCGGGTCCCTATGGTCCTGCGCTCACCGTAGCTACTGGGCTCAAGTCATTTGTTCACCTTTTTGCGGTGGCCGAGGTCGATAGCACTCTCTTTGAGAGATACCCGATCACTCACCTTGCCGTCGATGTTCAGGCCTGGGAGAAGGCTAAGAAGCACTACCCCCAACTCAGCAATGCCAGGCAGGTGACCAGCTATTGGATTCGCAATGTTGAGGTGACCCTTTACAACATTTGTGGCGTATTCGACAATGTGGCTTCGGCCAGATACGAGCCGAGCGGATTCGAAAAGGCTCAGTTCTACCGAATAGGCAACCAGATTGATAGCGCGATGTATGGTCTGGCCGCCTTCATGGAGGCGTCTCTGACCACGCGATCAGTGGCCATTTTGCTGGCCGACCTGTTTCTGACAACAGGTCAGATGGATCAGGCCCTAAAAGTCCTGATAGGAACGGCGAACGCCTACCCGGATGACTTCTACCTGCAAATGCACTGCGGTCGGGTCTATATGATCCAAAGTCTGATGACCGATACGCCCGCCCTGATGGAAACCGCCCGCCAGTATTTCGAGCGCGGTGTCGCCGCGAATCGCTTGAAGACAGACTATGCCATGCGGCTGGCCGAGGAAACTATTCGCTTGGTCGAGGCCAACAAAGGCCCGTAGCGGCCTGGCTACCAGCTTCTTTTCACATTTTCAGCGGACTCGACGCGCGGGCTTTCTGCGCTTTTCCCGTTTTGTTGTTGACCAATTTGGCATGGCTCCGTATAAGTATTTTAGAAGGGGTACGGATAATTAGATGGAAATAGGATTTGTTTATTCCAGTGGGGACCCCAGGCACGCGCAGGCTCGGGCCTTTGTCGCTGAGTTCATACGAGAGCGTGGCATCCTGGCGCATGTGGTCGAAACTGAAAAACCAGTGCGGGTTCCCACGATCACAGTCAACGGTTGTGAGATCACGTCCGGCGAGGCGAGTCATCGTTCTGATGATTCCAAACCCGGTGTCTTTCCATCCCTGGAAGACATCTCACGGGCGCTTGAGCGTGGCTTCTGGTGCCTCTGAAGAACCGCCCCTCACTGACAACCGCCTCTCAGATATAAATCAAACGACGTGGCGTTGATCGGCCCTGTGACGTGGATTTCGAGCTATTCCACGGTGACGGATTTGGCTAGATTGCGCGGCTGGTCGATATTGCAGTCCCGCATCACGGCGATGTGATAAGCCAGCAGTTGCAGGGGGATTATGGACAGCAGCGGCGTCAGCAAGGGATGGGTTTCCGGAATATAGATGACGTGGTTGACCCTCTCGGCGATCTCGGTGTCTCCCTCGGTCGCGATGGCAATTACGCGGCCCCGGCGAGCCCGGACTTCGGCGATATTTGACATAACTTTGTCGTAGACCGGATCCTTGATGGCGACCACCACGACCGGCATATTCTCATCGATGAGCGCGATCGGGCCATGCTTCATTTCGGCCGCCGGATAGCCCTCGGCGTGCACATAGGAGATTTCCTTCAGCTTCAGAGCGCCTTCCAGCGCCACCGGGAACTGTATGCCACGGCCTAGATAGAGGGCGTTGTTAACCTGGTAGTATTCGGACGCAATCGCCTTGATCTGGTCTTCCTTCTCGAGAATCTGCTCGATTTGCTCCGGGATCCTCTCGATCGCCTGGATAATCGTTTGACCCTGCGACACCGACAGGTGGCGCATTCGTCCGAGCAGAAGACCAACCAGAGAAAGTACCATCACCTGCGAAGTGAAGGCCTTGGTTGAGGCAACCCCGATTTCGGGTCCGGCGTGCATGAACACTCCCCCATCAGTCTCGCGGGCGATGCTCGAACCAACCACATTGACCAATCCCAGCACCGTCATCCCTCGCGTCTTGGCGTCTCGCACGGCCGCGAGCGTATCGGCTGTTTCGCCGGATTGACTGATAGCAAACAGCACAGTATTGTCATTGACGATTGGGGTTCGATAACGCAGCTCAGAAGCGTATTCGACCTCGACCGGAATTCCAGCCAGCTCTTCGATTATGTACTCACCAATCAGGGCAGCGTGCCAGGACGTGCCGCAAGCCGTTATGATAATGCGCTTGATGCTCCGAAGTTCTTCATATTGCAGGTTGAGGCCATTAAGACGCGGAATACCGTCCTCGCTGTTCAGCCTCACCCGGATGGCATTCTTGATCGTCTCGGGCTGCTCATGAATTTCCTTGAGCATGAAATGATCATAGCCAGCTTTCTCGATCTGGTCCAGAGTCCAGCCGATTTCCTCTATTTTGGCATCAATCGGGACGTTTTCGCAAGTCGTAATAGTGACCGAAGAATCAGTCACCGTGGCAATCTCGCCCTCCTGCAGATAAATGACATTCTTGGTGTGCTCCAACATCGCCGAGACATCGGAAGCCACAAAATTCTCACCGTCGCCACGGCCAATGACTAGCGGGGAGCCCATGCGGGCAACCACAATCATGTTGGGGTGGCGTGCGGAGACAACCGCGATGCCATAAGTGCCTTCGACTTGAGCGAGAGCGTTGCGAACAGCCTCGGCCAAATCGTCTTCGAGATAGAACCGGATCAGATGAACGAGAATTTCGGTGTCGGTGTCGGTCCGGAAGTGAATGCCCTCGCGGGTTAGAAACTCGCGCAAAGCCCGGTAATTTTCGATAATTCCATTGTGCACGAGAGCGACCTCGCCCGCTTCGTCGGTGTGGGGATGGGCATTGACCTGGGTCGGTTCGCCATGAGTCGCCCAGCGAGTGTGGGCGATGCCATGACAGCAATCGTAGGTTGTGCCAGCCAGAGTCGCTTCGAGACGCTTGATCTTGCCCGCCGACTTGGCCACCATGATGCCATCATCGATCATTAGCGCGATACCAGAGGAGTCATAACCGCGATACTCAAGCCGCCGAAGACCGCTCAGCAAAATCGGCAGGGCCTGCTTCTTTCCGACATATCCAACTATACCGCACATATTATCGCCCCTGGTTCAGTCGCTTCATTTCTTCGCCCGCAGGCTCAAGTCGACTTCCTTGTTGTTTATCTTCGAGCGCCAACTCGACTTACATCAAGACACGGTTCTTATATGAGCCACACCGGCCGGAAGTTTCACCCACCGAATTCTAACTCACGTCAAGATGTTTCGCCACTCTCAAAAGCCATTGTCTTCATTATAAGCTATCGGAATTTCACGAACCCGCCTGAACATGAATGACCGCAAGAACCGATCAGTCCTGGGTGCCCGTGAGCAGTTTCTTCATCTGGTTGTGAATTTGCCCGTTGCTGGCCAGAATATCGTCCTTGAAGACGGAGTATTCACGGCCATCCATCCGGCTCACCTTGCCCCCCGCTTCGGTGACCATGAGCCAAGCCGCAGCCGTATCCCACGGGTGCAGCTTGAGCTCCCAGAAGCCGTCCAGACGCCCACAGGCCAGCCAGCAGAGGTCAATGGCCGCCGATCCTGGTCGACGAACCGCCTGCGCATGTTTCACCATGCGGCCGAACAGCCCCAGGTTATTGCGACGATCGGTACGCACCGAGTAAGAAAATCCAGTGGCCAGCAAAGAACGATCCAAGCGCTTCTCAGTTGAAACGGCCACGCGCTTGCTGTTTAGCCGAGCCCCTAGCCCCCGACCAGCGGTGAACATCTCGTCCCGTTCAGGATCAAAAACGGCCCCCGCCAGCGGTTGCCCAGCATATTCAACCGCTATTGAGACGCAGTAGATCGGAAAGCCATGGGCATAGTTGACGGTGCCATCGAGGGGATCAATTATCCAGCGGTATTCGGAGCCGCCGGTTCGGTCGCTACCCTCCTCAGCCAGAATCGAATGCTCCGGATGCATTTTGTTCAGGCGCGAGGTGATGTACTTCTCAGCCTTCAGGTCATACTCGGTAACCGGGTCAATCTTGCCTTTGTAACGAACCTGCTTCGACTGGTGGAATCCGGCCTTGAGGATTTTCCCGGCTCCGGCGGCTAACTCCGTAGCCGTCGCCAGAAGAGTTCGAATGGTCCTGGGGGATGGTTGTTTCATCAGTTAGGTGCTCCGGCTCCCTTCTTGTATTGCATCTGATAGAGCTTGTGATAGATACCGCGCTGGCGAAAGAGCTCCTCGTGGCGACCACTTTCGCGCAACTCGCCATGGTGTAGGACGATGATATTGTCGGCCCGCTCGATTGTGGACAGCCGATGAGCTACGACGATGGATGTGCGGCCTTTCATCAGCTCCGTGAGGGCGCTCTGGATGAGATGCTCGGTCTCAGTATCGACGGAGCTGGTGGCCTCGTCAAGGAAGAGAATGTCGGGATCATGGGCCAGTGCCCGGGCAAACGACAGGAGCTGCTTCTGTCCGGTCGAGAGCGTCGCGCCCCTTTCTTTCACTTCCGTATGCACGCCATCGGGAGCATCTTTCAGGAACCGCCCGAAACCTACTCGCTCAAGAGCCTCGGTAACGTGTTGATCGGAGATTTGTTCGTCGCGGAGGCGGACATTGCCGGCGTAAGTGCCACTGAAAAGAAAGACGTCCTGAAGCACCAGCGCGAGGTGCGAGCGCAGTTGATCCACCGGCCAGTCGCGCAGTTCCACCCCATCGATCTTGATGCTGCCGCGTTGATAATCATAGAACCGAAAGAGCAGCGACACCAGCGATGTCTTTCCGGCTCCTGTGGCACCCACGATGGCTACTTTCTGCCCCGGCTCCACTGTGAACGAAACGTCCTTGAGCACCCATTCCGGCTCGTTATAGGCAAACCACACTTTGTCGAACTCTATGCGCCCGGCAAACGGCTTCTCGGACGTCACTGATCGTCCCTTGGCCACCACCGGTTCCGTGTCCAGAAGCTTGAAGATGCGCTCCGAAGAAGCCATCGAGTTTTGCAGAATGTTATACTTCTCGGCCAGATCACGAATCGGGCGATAGAACCGCTCAACCAGATTGATGAACGCCACCAGACCACCGAAGGTCAGAAAACCGGCCTCGATCTGGAAACCGCCGTAGTATAGCAGTAATCCGAGCGAGATGGCTCCAATAACTTCTACCGTCGGGAAGAACAGGGCGTAGTAGTAGATTCCCCGCAAGTGAGCGTTGCGCAGATCGCTATTGATCTCGTCAAACTTCCGGTATGTACGATCTTCCTGAACAAACAGCTGCACAACCTTGATGCCGCTGATGTGCTCCTGCACGAAAGCATTGAGGCGGGCCGTCTTCAGCCGTACCTGGCGGAAAACATCTCGCACCTTGGATCGAAACACAAAAGTGGCCACGACCAGCAAGGGCATGACGACGAAGGTGATCAGGGCCAGCTGCCAGTTGTAGTAGAGCAGGGCCGCAACAATCAGGATGAGCATGAAAATGTCGCCGATGACCGACACTACCCCCGAGGAGAAGAGCTCATTGAGCACGTTGACATCTCCAGCCACTCGGGTCACCAGCCGCCCGACCGGGTTCTTGTCGAAGAAGCCAAGATGCAACTTCTGAATATGGGCGAAGATTTCCATGCGGACATCGTGCTGGACCTTCTGACCCAACCACTGGGTGATATACAACTGAGAATAGGTCGCGCCGAATCCGACCAAGATCACGGCCATGTAAGCCAGACACATATGCAGCAGTCCGTCGCCGTGGCCGGAAATGATGTAGTCATCGATCGCTATCTGGGTGATGAAGGCCAGCGAGATCTGGACCAATGAAGTCACCAGGAGGAGGGCTACGGCCAGCGCCAGCCACCAACGATAGGGCCGGATGTACTGCATCAAGCGACGCATCAGACGAGCATCGTAGGCCTTGCCGAGGGCTTCTTCTTCGTGGTAATTGTCGGCCTGGCTCATAGCTGCTCCAGTTCTTTCGCCAGCAGTTGAGCTCGATAAAGCTCGGCGTAGCGTCCGCCCTGGGCCAGCAGCTCATCGTGACTGCCCTGCTCTCCGATGCGACCGTCCACGAGGTAGATGATCCGGTCAGCTTCTTTGACCGAGGACACGCGGTGGGAGATGATGATAGCAGTCCGACCGGTCAGGATCGACTTGATGCGACGGTTGATCTCGTCCTCGGTCTCGGTGTCGACGGCTGACGTAGCATCGTCAAGTACAATCACAGCTGGATCGATCATGATCGCCCGAGCAATGGTGGTCCGTTGTTTCTGGCCGCCGGAGAGAGTGATGCCACGCTCCCCTACGACGGTATCATAACCACGAGGAAAAGTCTCGGCGTCTTTGGCCAGAGCGGCGATTTCAGCGGCCTGGCTGACCGTCATGGCGGGCGCCTCCCCTGCTCCAAAGAGAACGTTCTGCTCCACTGAATCTGAGAACAGGAATGGCTCCTGAGTGGCGAACCCCATTTGCTGCCGTAGACTGCGAACGTCCCAGTCGTTGAGATCGGTGTCATCGATTAGGATTTGCCCCGGTGCCGTTGGATAGAGCCGAGCCAGAAGTGAAATCAAGGTCGTCTTGCCCGAGCCGGTGACGCCCACCACGCCAATCGTTTCGCCTGGTTCTATGACCAGATCAATCCCCCGCAAAACCTCGTTCTGATCGTAGCCAAAGTGCAGATCACGGAGTTCGATCTTGCCCTTCATCTTTCGAGCTGGGCCAGAGTTGGCTTCGAGTTCGACTTCTTGCGGCGTATCAAGGATCAGGTTGATCCGCTTCAGCGAGGCCGTGCCACGCTGGTAGAGCGAAATCACCCAGCCAAGGGCGATGGCGGGCCAAAATAACATCGAGAGGTAGGCAAAGAATGCCACCAACGTTCCCAGAGGAGCGCGACCATCGATAACATCGCGGCCACCGAAATAAAGCACCACCACCGTCAAGCCAGAGGCCAGAAGCATCAAGACTGGTGCCAGGATGGCGTTGAGGCGGGCCAGAGAGAGATTCAGCTCGAGATACTTGTTCGACAGGCCCCGGAAGTGCTCCGTCTCGTTCTTTTCCTGGCGAAAGGCCTTGACCACTCGCATGCCAGCGATGTTCTCCTGGACAGTCGCGGTGACGACTGAGAAGTGATCCTGAACCAGACGGGCCCTTTGGTGCACCAGATTGCCGAGCTTAGTTACGGCCAACGGAATGAATATCATGGGGGCTAGGGCATACATGGTCAGCTTGGGAGACAAATAGACCATAAAGGCCAGGGCTACGACTACAGTGACGATAGTGTTAGTGATGTGCATAATCCCGGGACCGACCATCATGCGCACGGCTTCCATATCGCTGGTCAGACGGACCATGAGGTCGCCCGTACGGTTGTTATCGTAGAAGGTCGGCGAGAGGCGAAGCAAGTGGCCCAGAAGATGACCGCGAAGATCGTACTCGACCTTACGAGACATCCAAATCACGGTGCGTCGCGTGAGAAACCGGAAGCCGCCTGATAGAATGGCGAGACCAATCATGATAGACACTAACTCGAGACGCTCCTCATGCGGCCCACCGCGCTCAAGAGCATCGAAAATCAGCTTGGTCGTGTACGGCAGGATAAGGATCAGGATGTTGGCCAGGGCAATGCAAACGCCACCGATCGCCAGGTACTTCCAGTATTGCCGTAAGTACCTGGTCACGGTCGCAAGATCGCTTACCTCAGTCGTGTCTTTCCCCGGAATATCGTGCACTAAGTCGTCGCTCCTGGCGGGTACAAAGCTTCATTCACAGAACCTTCAACGCCAGCCAGTCCTAATAGTTCAAGATGTTGGCGAATAGGTGAATAGCCTCCAGGTCAAGCCGCGATACCATTTCCAGAAGGGGTATCCCGCAGTAGATCATCTGCCCGGTCCCCAGCCTCGACACCGACAGCAATGACGCGCCGTCCGAGGTTTGCAGGACTCGTTCGGCCGGGCTCACGATGGCGGGAGCCATGATCTGGCGCTTGCCGAAGGAATCAAGCAGGATCTTGGTCGAGACTCTGTACGGCTTGCTGAAGATACGGGCGTCCGGAAGGACCGCTTCAATGTCGCTGCGATCAAGATGCTCCACAGCCGGGGCCATCGAGAAAGGTAACGATCCATCGGGCCAGTTCAGGTCCTGGCCAAAAACAACCAGAGATCCGCCCCAGCGGAGATAGTCGTGAAGCTGATCGTGGATAATTCGGAACGAAGGATGATTGCGATAGGCACCCGAACCGACCACAATAACGTCATAGGCAGACAAATCGGCCGTTTCCAGGGCGCGGTCGGTTAGCGGTAGGAAGTTGGCATCAGTCATGCGGAGAACGTCTTCCAGAAGCCCTGATGAATCTGGTAGAAAGCCAATGCTCAAGGTATCAGAGATGTGGCATCGAGCGATTCTGAGATAGGCGGTGTCGCGGGCGACGGTCAGACCATCGTTGATCAGCGAAACAACCGCCTCCTGCCGTCCCATTTCCATCAGATTGGATACCGTGAACGGAATCCGGACGCTCTCCCTCGTTTCATCCGCTTTCAGTTCAATGTCCTGACGATAGGCACCAGCAAAAACACCGCGAGGCGTTTCCAGCTCAAGGCGAACAGTGCCAGCAAACTCCCTGGGTTTGTCTATGATGACATGGAGGGAGGTGGAAGACACGAGTCGGTCGATATCCAGCCCTGCGACAGGCGCCACCAGGCACGAAGCTGGGTCGAATCTAAGTGCCAAGTCGGGCTGTGACCGAAGGGTCATCGATTTCTCCAGCACGAGCGGGATACTGCCGTATGAAAGCACCGCCGAGAAGGAAAGTGACTCCGGCTGCTGGGCTTCTAATCGGGCTCGATCAACATCGACCAAAACTTCACGCACAAATGACTGATGCGGCGTGACAGTATAGAGATTGCTGTCAAGAGTGACGGTGGCTGTGTCCCAGTGAGGGTGGAAATTGATCTGGGATAACTCCACTTCTCGGGGCCCGTTGACGGAAACAGTCAGGGAAAATTTGAGGCGCGGACCATGGGGTGAATCGCGCAGGCTGATGCGGCCATTCCAGGCGATCCCGGCCGCTTCAAGACTCGCCTCTTCGGCCCGGACCGCCAGACGGGCCAGATACTCGCGAAACGCTTCCAGGCGGGTGCCAAGACCAGCCCGATCGACGGCTTCCCGCAAGAGTCGCAGCTCCCGGTAGCCACTTAGAATGTGATCCGTTCTCCGCTGGCCAATTGTTGTCTGGGAGGCCCGAAAACCCGATACGAAGCGCCGTGCTTGCTGCTGGAACGTGCGCCTCATGGGTCCTTCGTCGAATAATTGATCGACGAAAGAGGCTAGCCGAAGGGTCTCCAGACCTGAAAGAAAGTCGACGTCGGCCGTGGGCGCTTGATGCCGGTTGAGAATCGCGTGGTAGCGGGATTGATGAGCATACTGGATCGCGTCATGACGGTACCACGGAAACAACTCGGGAATCTCCTGCTTCATCCGCTTTTTGTACCGACTGCTCAGCTCATACGGGTTGAGGATCACCCCACCGAGCGAGTCGATCCGGGTCGCTCCACCATCGGCTGCGAAGTATATCTTGACGAGATCGAACAGCTTGGTAGAGTCGGCCGGAAGGGCCAGAAGACAATCGCCCAGCCGCTCATAGAGTCCCTCGTGAGCATCAGGTGCAAACAGCACGATATCCGGTCGGCGCTCAGCAAAAATGTCCTCGGTAACGGTCGTCATGGCGGAGGAGTCGTCACTGTCCAGATAACACTCGTGCAGGTAGATATGCTGCCCGACGATCTCATTGGAAATGCTCTGATAGGACCGTTGCTGGTACATGGTGACCAGATCGACCCGGCAACCGAAGTTATCATTGAGATAGTAAATCGTAGGCCAGTCGATCTCGCTGGGATCGCTGAACACGTAAAGCACCCGGACATCGCTCAGGCTCTGACGCACCATGTCACTGGCCGCCGCAGGCATGGCGGCGACGATCATCAACACGAGTACCAGCGCCGCCAACTTCGAGATTATGCTATTATCCATATTGTGAAAATTAGAGTACGATGAAATGGGTGTCAAACTTGAAATTAACGGCCGTACTGTCCAACCCGAACGAAAACGGGGCTACCAGACGGCAGCCCCTCAGTCGACGATTTCGCTGAGTCTATATGATTTTCTTCTCGTGCAGCTTCTCGTAGAGATTGTTGGCGATCTCTTCCGGCGTCTCGCCCTCTATCATTTCGCCCGACGGACGCGGTGGAGGCGGCGCGACTTTGCGAACGCTGGTGCCGGAGTTCCTGCCCAAACCGGTCCCATCCAGCCCCAAGTCGGCGGCCGACCAGGTGGTGATGGTCTTCTTCTTGGCGGCCATCTTTCCCTTCAAGGAAGGCAAACGGGGTTCGTTGATTTCTTTGACAACCGAGACAACCGCCGGAAGGGTGAGCTCGACGACATCATAGCCATCTTCAGTGGTGCGCTGCACGGTCGCTGAGCCATCATTGACCGTCTCGAATTTTTTGACAAACATCGCTTGAGGCAGGTCCAAAATGGCTGCCACAGCTGCCGGAACCTGGGCCGCGTCGGAATCAACCGCCTGCCGTCCAGCCAGGACGAGATTGAAATCACCGAGCTTCTTCAGGCCAGCGGCCAGAATTCGAGCGGTAGCCTGAGGATCAGAACCCTGGAAGACATCATCACAAAGCAGGTAGGCTTCGTCAACACCGAGGGCCAGGCAGGCCCGGAGGGCTGAGTCAGCCCGATCGGTACCGACCGACATCACGATACACTTGCCACCCGCCGTC
>CAZHDS010000071.1:0-14035 GCA_964531495.1 uncultured Ignavibacteriales bacterium | reverse complement strand
CTCGGTGGACATGGTCTTGAGACCGGTTACTTGATCTTCGCTGAGTCCGACTTCATCAGCCATAGCAAGCAGGCGATGAATACCGCCACCCGGCTTGCCCGGTCCCGGATGCATGCCCTTGCCGCAATCTTGTTGCATGCCCTGGCCGGGCGTGCAGCCCATGCCCTGTCCCCGCCTCCCGGCTTGGGCAACAGTGGCGGCGATCATGACGACCGCGATGGTAACTGCGATGATTGTGATTTTCTTCATGGCTATTTCCTTTCGTTTGGTTTTGATCATCCTGTTGTCTGAGGCTTCGTGAGCTACCGGTTCGGCTCCAGAAGCGAATCGTCCAGTTGGTGTAATTCTGAAGGTCCCTTGTCGCCGCGGTTTCTGAAGGCGCGGACTTGGCGCAGAAGTTCTTCTTCGAATCGATGCATAAATACGACCACTTTGCCAAGTTGCTCAGCTGTCAGAATTGGCTGAACTTCATCCCGAAGCTGCCGCATACGACCCAAACGATCCATCTCGAGTCGATCAATATCGGCTATCAAGCCCAGGATTTTTTCATCCGACGGGTTGCCCTGTTTGAGCCCCTCGGACAGGCTATCGACTTGCTGCCGGATGCTATCTTCGACGACCTGGATATCGCGCTTGGTCCGCTGATAGGCCACTAGGAAGCCGACTTCCTGATCTTCGTCTAGATTCAGAAGTTCCAGAAGCTTGAGCATCCGCAGCTGCTCGATATGTTTCCGCATCTGCCGGCCGCCTTGCTTGCCGCGCCCCCCCGGTCCGCCGAAACCTCGTCCCGGGCCGCCAGCTTGCCAACACTTGGTATTTGCGGATGATATACCATCGCCACTACAACCGGATCCTCGGTCTGAGGCCGCTAACCCTGAGCTCAGCAGCAGGGTGAGGCTGAGTAAGCTGATTACGGTGCGTATCATAACAGATCTCCTACATCGAGACTTTGCAGCAAGTATTCGTATTCGTCATCAGTGATGTCGTCTATCAGTATCTCGGCCGTGCCACTGTGCCAAGGTTGAGCGAAGTTTGACAGAAGCGCCTCTACGGCGTCGTCACCGGGATCATCTATTTCATCCCCGATCGAGGCGAACAATCCATCCGATGTCGATAGCAGTTCTACGGACATGTCGGGATCGGGAGCCGGTAGTTCAAAGCGAGTCGTGCCCAACGAGATGACTAGTACCAGCGCGACAGCCGCCGCCGCTGGAAGCGGGCGCATGTCTGTTACGGCTCGGAACCAGCGTTGGGCCGCTGCCCGGAATCTAAGCGCCATCGGGAGGGGCTGCCGGGCTATCGCACGATCCACCATGGCCACGGCCTCGTCCAACTCCCATGGCTCCAGCGCGAAGGACTCGTTTGCTGGCATGGCACCAGCCATCCCGCGCAATTCGTTCCAGAACTGGAGGCACTCCTGACAGCTCTCAAGATGGGCGAGTAACCCCTGCGGTGGTTCTGGCTGACCAAAGCATACCGCCAATTCATCTTTGACATGTTCGCAGTTCATTATCGCAGCCCTCTTTGTTGGGCACGTTCGCGCAGTTTGAGCACTGCCTGGCGGTAGTGTGTCTTGACAGTACCAAGCGCCTTGCCGGTCTGCTTGGCTATTTCATCGAATCCCAAGTTCTCGTAGAATCGTAGCTCGAAGACCGTCTTCTGCATGTCCGGCAAGGTGGCCATAAACGCGACAACTTCGTCCCGCAAGCGACTCCGGTCCAAATCCCGCTCCGGATTGCCGTACGGCGAGACACCACCGAGGCCAGTCCCCCTCTGCTCATCTGAGAGCGAGACCGTCTGGGACGCCTTAGCCTTGATGTGGTTCAACGCTCGGTTGTGGGCGATTCGGTAGAGCCAGCTGGCAAATCGGGCCTCGCCACGGAATTTGCGGATATTCTCCCAGCCCGAGATGAAAGTATCCTGGGCCAGATCCTTTGCCGTCTGCCGGTCGCCGGTCATTCTATATGTTAAGCCTACGATTTGATTCATCATCTGTCTCACGATCTGGCTATACGCTTTGCGATCACCATCTCGCGCCCGTATGGCCAAGTTGTCGATATTATCTTTGCTAACCGTCAAAGTCTTGCCTCAATATCCGTCCCTAAGACAGTATACCGCTCAAAATAGATTAATGGCGAATCACTCGACAACAAGAACCGCCCTGGCCCCATCTTCTGGCAAGCAGAGATGGAGAGGAGCTTGGGACCGGATTACGATGATAGGGGGGAGGTTGGCTAGTCGCGGCGGCTTTTTTCCAGAACCTTGGAGTAGCCCGATAGGTCTTCGAGAACTTTGCCAGTGCCACGGACAACGCAGGTCAGCGGATCTTCGGCCACATTGACTGCCAGATTGGTCTCCTGGCGCAGACGTCGATCAAGACCGCGAAGCAGAGCGCCACCGCCCGTAAGTATGATGCCGCGCTCCAGGATATCGGAGGCCAGTTCCGGAGGTGTTTGCTCAAGCGCTTGGCGAACCGCCTCGACGATGGTATCGATCGTCTCCGACAGGGCCTCGCGCACCTGCACTGACGACAGGGTCAGGTTCTTGGGGACTCCAGCCACCAGATCACGGCCCCTGACTTCGACCGACAGCTCTTTGTCGAGAGGGTAGGCGGAGCCTATGTCTATCTTGAGTTGCTCGGCTGTCAATTCACCGATCGCTAGGTTGTAGTTCTTTTTCAAGTAGGTGATAATGGCTTCGTTCAACTCGTCACCAGCCACCCGGATCGACGTATCGTTGACAATACCATTGAGGGCGATCACGGCAATTTCGCTGGTACCACCGCCGATGTCGATGATCATGGATCCCGACGGTTCATCGACCGGCAGTCCCACGCCGATCGCGGCCGCCATCGGTTCTGTAAGCAGGTAGACTTCTCGGGCGCCAGCGTTTTCGGCAGAGTCACGAACCGCTCGCTTCTCAACTTCGGTAATACCTGAGGGGACGGAGATAACGACGCGCGGCTTCATCAAGAACTTGTGCTTGACCACGCGACGGATGAAGTCGGCGATGAGTTTCTCGGATATTTCAAAATCGGCGATGACACCATCCCGTAGCGGCCTGATAGCCGCGATACCACTTGGGGTGCGGCCCATCATCTCTTTGGCTCGCTCACCTATAGCGAGAACCTTGCCGGTAGACTTCTCTATCGCCACTACCGACGGCTCGTTCAGAACAATCCCTTGATTGCGAACCCACACCAACGTATTGGCAGTACCGAGATCAACCCCGATGTCATTGGAAAGAGAATCGAAAAGTCCCAAGTCAAATCCCTTTTAGCAGTCGGCCCGTGGCATCCGAAATGTCCTCGAATCGATCCTAAACAAAATCTCCACCGATCCTGCCGCCGATCCTTATTACATTATCGAATAAATGGCTATAAAGTTTACTTCCATAGGGCTGTGAGTGCAATCTAAAAACTTGTCGCTCAAGGCCCTTTTTGATTTCTGACGGTCATCGGCGCGCTTCCCCCGGGGTCCAAAACGGTTGTGGAGCCGCATTGAATTGGCGCCGGGGACTGCCACTTTGGCGCATTTGTCGTTAAATTTTCTTGACCCGGACAAGGTTGTTGGGCAGGTTCTATATATGAACCTAAATCGTGACGAAGTCCTGACTTTCATGCGCGAGCATTCAGATCGGCCCATGAAAGTCAAAGAGCTGGCCAAGGCCTATGGCCTCACTCGAGCCAGCTATCAAGAATTCCGGTCCATCATCCTGGAGCTGCTCCATTCCGGCGAGCTAATTCGCCTCAAACGGGGTGGTATTGGGCTGGCGGCCGAAATGAACATTCTTGTCGGCCCCGTAAGTGTGACTCGCACAGGCATCGGCTTCGTTGCCGATGAGGGAAGCTCGGATGTCATGATTCCGGCTTCCCAGATGCACACTGCGCTCCATGGCGACAAAGTAATGGTTCGCCGCACCGGCGTTCGGGGTGACCGCCTCACCGGCAGCATCATTCGAGTCCAGGAACGTTCCGGGCGCAATGTCGTAGGCGTCTTCCACCAGGCGGGCGATTTCTCCTATGTGACCCCCGACAGCCCTCGCTGTCACCGCGACATTTTCATCCCCCATAGAGCGGCTCTCGAATCGGCTGACGGCGAAAAAGTCGTGGCCCGACTAACAGTCTGGGATGATCCGCATCTCAATCCCCAGGGAGAGGTTGTTGAGCGCCTGGGTTTCCCCGGGGATCCCGGGGTGGATATGCTTACCGTGATGCGCTCGCACAATCTGCCGCAAGAATTTTCAGACGAGATACTGATGGAGGCCGAAAACGCGGCCGTTATGCCGTCAGCTGCTGATCTGGTCGGGCGGACCGATTTCTCCAAGGACTGCATTTACACCATTGATCCCGCCGATGCCAAGGATCACGACGACGCTTGCTCGGTTGAGAGACTGGGTACTGGTTTTCGTCTGGGTGTGCATATCGCCGATGTTTCGCATTTTGTCCGGCCCGGCACCGCTGTCGACAACGAGGCCTTCGAGCGTGGTAACTCAGTCTATCTACCGGGAACAGTGATCCCGATGATTCCGGAGATTCTCAGCAACGATCTGTGCTCGTTGAAACCAAATCGCCGGCGGCTGGCCCATTCGGTCGTGATCGATTTTGATCGTCGCGGCAAGATGCTGAAATGGAAGATGCACGACAGCATCATCAAATCGCACGCAAAACTCAGCTACGAAGAGGTTCAGGCCTTTTTTGATGGTGGCGAGACCACGGACCGGGTGGAGCGAGTGGCCGAAAACCTGACGACCGCAAGGACGCTTGCTCAGATCCTGACCAAGCGCCGATTGGCGCAGGGTTCGCTCGACTTCGATCTGCCTGAGGCGAAGATCGTCATGGACGCCAAGGGCGAAGTGTTGGCGTTGGGCAGCCGGGTTCGGCTGGAGTCGCATCGGCTGGTTGAGGAGTTCATGTTGGCGGCCAACCGGGCGGTGGCGTTGGAGATCTTCCGCAAAGGGGAACCGCTGCTCTATCGCGTCCATGCTGAACCAGACCTGGAGAGACTCAACGATTTCTCAGCCATGATGACGAGGTTGGGGCTGAAATTCCCCGTGAGTCCCAATCTGAAACCGGTGCATTTTTCGCGTTTTCTGGAGAAGGTCCAGGATCGCCCTGATACTGACTTCATCAATGAACTGATGCTGCGCTCGATGCAAAAGGCAGTTTATCAGCGCGAGAATATTGGCCACTTTGGTCTGGCCTTTTCGCACTATGCTCACTTCACGTCACCGATCCGACGTTATCCGGATCTGTTGATCCATCGCCTGCTTCGCCAGTTGAAAGGTGACAAATACCCACCAGCCTTCGCCCAGCGGGTGACTTCGGTGATTGACAATGTCGGTCAGCATTGCTCCGAGACCGAACGCACCGCCGAGCGTGCCGAGCGCGAAGCTATCCGGGTCAAGCAGGTGGCCTACATGGCCCGTCACGTCGGCGACGAATTCCAGGGCGTCATTTCGGGTGTGACCGGTTACGGTTTCTTTGTGAGACTCGAAGGACTTGGTGCCGAAGGACTGGTGCGGTTGTCGTCGCTGGACAACGACTACTATCAGCATGAAGACAAGCACTTTCGCCTGGTCGGAAAACGATCGGGACGCACCTTCCGACTGGGCGATAGCGTGCGGGTTGGAGTCCAGAATGTGGACCAGGTGTCCAACGAGGTCGACCTGTTCGTCGTCGAAGAAAACCGCGTGACTCCAAAGAAAAGTACTACGCCCGCCCGCCAGATCAAGAAAACTCACGCCAGACCAGCCAAGGGCAATAAACATCATCGTAAGCGCAAATTGAAGAAGAGCCGGAGCCAGAAATGAAGAAGTCTCAATACCAACTGGTAGTGGCATTTGTCAATCCCGGCGGGGATGATGAGAAGTTGCTGAGGGCGGCTGGGGTCGAGCAGTTTTTCAACGAACTTGCCCCGTTGTATCAGCGGGTCAAGGATGGGCGGATAGATCTCATCCTGGTCGATGACTCCCGCTCCGACATGACCCGGGCGGTGGCCGCCAAGCTGCGGCTGAAGGATGGTTTGACGGAGATCTGGCACCTGGTTGATGAAGACCCCGGTGTGGAACCGGTCGAGGAACCGTTCGATGGTGCTATGGCTCGCGGGCTGGGCCCGGCCGGGCTAGGCCGGAAAATCGACTCAATCTTAGCCGGCAAGGAGTTGCTGAGCTCGTATGGAATGGTGGGTCGCTCGCAGCGTATGAAGGCCGTCGCCGAGACTATCAAGCGAGTCGCGCCGACCGAAATGTCGGTGATGATCGTCGGTCCATCCGGCTCCGGGAAAGAACTAGTCGCCGAGGCGATTCACAAGAACTCGACCCGCCGCGACGGACCGTTGGTAGCAATCAACTGCGGGGCTCTGGCCAGCGGCGTCCTGGAATCGGAATTGTTCGGGCATGAGCGAGGCGCTTTCACCGGTTCGGTCGGCAAGCGGGCCGGCTTGTTCCACAAGGCTGGCGGCGGGACCATTTTTCTCGACGAAATCGGCGATACCAGACCAGACATGCAGGTCAAACTGCTGCGCGTCCTGGAGGATGGTACTTACTTTCCGGTGGGATCTTCGACGGCTCAGAAAGCCGACGTCAGAGTTATCTCTGCCACCAACCGCGACTTGACCGAAGCCATAGCCGAGCGTGAGTTTCGCGAAGATCTCTATTTTCGCATTGCGGTAGTCAAAGTCGTCGTGCCACCGCTGATGGATCGCAAAGGGGATATCCAGCCGTTGTTGCAGCACTTCTGGCGTAATCACCAGGACATCCACGCCAGTCAATCCGCCCTGGAGCGTCTCATCCAATACGACTGGCCGGGCAATGTGCGTCAGCTGCGTAACTTCGCCGAGCGCATGGTTGCTCTCGTTGGCTCCGGAGCGGTCGAGAGGTCTGACGTGGATCAATTCCTCGAAGAGCAGCAAGCTTCATCCACCCATCTGCCGGTATCGACAGGCAAGACTGTGGAGGAGGCCGGGCAGGAACTGATCTATCGGGCGATACTATCGTTGGGCAACGAAATCCGGATGCTGCGCGATCTGATCACGGCCAATCTTCCAAGCGACGGGTCCGCCACTTATCAGCCGCATACTGACGAGGAGACCGTCGAGCCGGAAAACCCAACTATGGGAGAGATGGAGCGCGAACTGATTCGGAAGGCCCTCCAGCGCACTCATGGCAACCGCAAGAAGACAGCTCAAAGGCTCGGGATTGGCGAGCGTACTCTGTACCGCAAACTCAAGAAATACGATCTGTCTTGACCATGGGCCGTCTGATCGCCATACTGGGAGTCATCCTGACGTTGACTCTTCCAGCCATGGCACAGGACTTGTCGCTGGAAGCATACGCCTCCGAGGAGGAACTGCACGACGCGTTCGTTGCCGGCGAATTGGATGAGTTCCAGTATGCGACCTTGCAGGAGCTCATCGCCCTGAAAGCTGATTCAAGTAGCCTGTATCTTCTTGATGAAGTCCCCAACCTGGCCTTCTTCTTTGCCTACGGTCGGCCCCTGTCCACATTGCTGGAGCAAGACCAGCAGCAAGCCTTCTTCCTGCGTGACGATAGTACCGACCAGGCTCGATTGGTCTGGCGCCATAGTTCGAGCGTCGAGCTACGCGAAGAATCCCGGAACCGCTATCGCAGTGGTCTTCAGGTTGCGCTGGGCGGAGCGTGGTCGACCGACTGGCGTTTTCATCGCGAATACGCTGGTTATCAGCGCATTGTGCAGAGAACGATTTCGTACCAATCGAGCGATGGCAAACTCCGTCGCCTTCGACTGGGCAGTTTCACGACCCGGTTCGGCTTGGGCACAATCCTCGGCTATCGCGGCCGGCTACTGTCTCGACATCAGGAGCTTGATGGCGAGAACTGGCTCTTTCCTGACTATGGGGGACACAATGGTCTTGACGCCCAAATGCGGATCGGTTCTCATGAGTTGCGCCTGGCCGTGACCAGCCAGCGGAACCAGGAGCACTCCGTCAATACCGCGGCGGTCCTGCTCAGTAGATCTCGGGGACGATTCCGGCCTGGTCTGGTAGTCGGTGTGAATCGTCTGCGCTCCCGGCAGACGGGGCGTACGGTGAATGACATCAAGTTTGGAGGCCTGGGACGTTATCGCTACAGTTCGGGCCACAGTTCCGCCGAGGTGACATTTCAGGCGGGAGACCGGCCATCCTTCGGGGCAATAGTTGTAGAAGGAGGGCACCGATTCCAGCAGGCTCAGCTCCAGTACGCTGGATGGCACTACGATGATGATTATCTTGATATTGCCGGTGGATCCAAAGCGGCCAGCTTGAGGCGCGCGATTGTGATCGATGAAATCGACCTGACCATATCCGACAAGCGGTCGGGGCAGAAGGGGATGCTGATCAAATCGATAGTGCTCATGAATGAACACACCGAATGCGCTAACTCATTGCTCTGGGCCGGGCGAACCAGCGATACTCAACGCCTGCAGTTCTTATCCAGTGTCAGCATTCGTTCATCGGCGACCTGGACGACCACTATCGACTACTTGCTGCAACGCTCTCTCCAGCAGGAGCCGGGCGTTATAGATGAAACGGTTCGGCATCGGAGCCGGATTGAGGGGCGCTACCGATCCTCTTCTCTTGCTTTGCGGTTGGCTTTTGCTTATGTTACACAAAGGCAGCGTCGTGATGCTCTGGCAATTCTGACGCGGCTGGATATTCTTGAGCAACCCTGGGGTGAGTGTGAGCTATGGGCAAATCTGTCACGCATTCAGCTTTCTTCACAGCGCCTGGAGAACGCCTATGCGTTTTTGCGACTGAGCCATCGTATGGGGCGACAAGTCCAGTTGGCCACCAGGCTAAGCCATCGATATGCCAGGGGGGCCACCAATGATCACGAGACGACCTTCTCCCTGGAGACTGTGGTCCGGCTGTAGCAGCATCAGAGCCAGACTGCTATTCATTCTACTACTATCGTTTTCGGCTGCTACTGTGGCAGATCCGGTGATCAACGAGGCCATGGTAAATGAACCTGCCGGGTATCAAACTCTCGAGTGGATAGAGCTGTACTACGGACCCTCCCAAGCGGTCGATCTGGACGCCTATAGCCTGACTGTTGACAACGTGCTGGTGGAACTGCCCCTGGGTATCACCATCAATCCCCACGAATATCTGGTAATTTGCCGCAAACTCGTGGCGACCGAAGGCGAAGCATCATTTGAAGGTGTCTGGGGCGACTCATCAGGCGTGTGGGGGGACTGTGAAGCTGAGAGATTGATCCCCGAGCCGATAGTAGCCTCCTTCAAACTTAAGAACGACCACGGCCTCATCCAACTATGGGACGGCGTCACGCTTGTCTCAGAGCTGGCGTGGGATGAGGCGGGTGCCGACGGCGTATCCTTGGAGCGCATGTCCCATCACTCCGACAGTGTCGCGCCCTCAATTGATGCCGGAGGTTGCACGCCCGGTGTTCTCAACTCCCTGACACCAGTTTCTCATGATCTGGCTCTCACTGATGCCCAGGCCACCGTGGCCTCCGGCCTGACGACAATCACGATAACGATCACCAATCGGGGACTGTGGAGCTCTGACTCAGTGACCGGGCAGCTGTTCTACGCCGATGATAGTACCCTCCTGGAATCCTTTGAAGTGGGCGCACTCCTGTCCGGCGATTCGATTGTGATTACGCTCCAATACAGGTTTCCGGATCTGCGAACGCAGCTCCTGGTGCGGCTCCCGGATGATGATCGGCCGAGTGACAATACGCTCCTGTTCTACGCCCCGGGAGAGGACTACCCGCCCGTTTTACTATCTGAGATCATGGCTTCCCCCTCAGACGATCCAGACAATGAGTGGGTCGAGATTCAGAACGTCTCCACAAAGGCCATCGATATCAGTGAATGGTTGATAGGTGATCCGATCAAGCAGTGCCTGATCGGGGATAGCCAGGTGATGATCGAGCCGGGCCAACGTTTGGTGCTGGTGGCCGACCAAGCCCTGTTTCAAATGACCTACTATTGGTTCGGCGACGATCTGATTCAGCCGCTTTGCTGGGCCAAATTGAACAATGATGGTGACACCGTACGCCTAATCGACCCTTGCGGCCTGGAGGCTGATTGTTTCGGATACGATCGTATTGCCAGTGGCACTTACTGTCGGGGAGAAGGGGAGTATCAAAATCAATGGGGTCCGTCAGAGGAAGAGACCGGATCGCCGGGAGCCGTCAACAGCGTGGTATTCTCCAATGCTGGCAGTCCAGTGAGTCTCGCCATCGAACCCGGCGTGTT
Organism: uncultured Ignavibacteriales bacterium; assembly: GCA_964531495.1. Classification (GTDB taxonomy): domain Bacteria; phylum Zixibacteria; class MSB-5A5; order GN15; family FEB-12; genus DAOSXA01. Next base: position 3,795 of record CAZHDS010000071.1, on the reverse strand, counting down.
TTCCCCTGATGGCGATGGCTATGAGGACTCAGTCGTGATTCATCTGGAGTCGCCAGACATGGATCGCTTCGAGCTCAAGATATATGATCGTCAGGGTCGATTGGTCGAGGCCTTCAATACGACCCAGGCGCGATCCAATAGCTACACCTGGCGCGGCGGAACTGATCGCGGCGGCAGACTTCCAATTGGTCTCTACGTTGTCTACTTCGAGGTCCCGGGGGTCGGTTCGGCCAAGGAAGCGGTGGTGATAGCTCGATGAAGCGCACCATGCTTGTCATTCTGGTGATCTTGATCGGTCATGCTAGCCAGACTCTGGCCTTCGATCTCGGTACGGCGCGCTCGGATGGGCTGGGTGGTGGAATCTGTCTATCGGAGCCGACCCCAGCCGAGATGTTACAGCTTCCGGCCTCGAAGGCCGATTCTTCGACAGCCTTTCAAAGCTGGTATCGGCGTCAATACGAGATGAAGGAGTTTGATCAGGCCTACCTGGCCGCAACGATACATCGACCGGCCTGGACATTCGCCGCTGGTCTGGGGCAGTTCGGGCACAGTGATCTGTATCGCGAATTAACAGCCCGTCTTGGTCTGGCGTATCACCTGAAATCCTGGTCGCTGTCGGTTTGTTGGTCAGGTATGATGGTCGATTTTGGTTCGGGCTACGACCGCCTGCGAGGAGCGACCATGGATTTGGCCGCTGTGTGGCGCTCGGCACCCCTCTATTTTGCGCTACGGGGCGAGCGTCTGACTTCACCCCGGCTGGACAACAATAGTCCCCGATTGAGGCCACGGTATAGCGTTTATGCCGAGTGGCGGGGGCCTGGTGGCTATCGCTTTGTGGGGCGGGCGACGGTCGAGCCCGAACAGAAACCGCAATGCGGTCTCGGACAGATCATAGACATATCCCATCGGGCTGAGTTTTTCTGGGGCGTGTCCACGCAACCCACTCAGTATGGCGGCGGCGTGCGCCTTGGTCTCGGGCGCCAACTGTTGACCTACGCTGCGGCCTACCACCCCTCGCTTGGGCTCACTCACAGCGTTGGCGTGTCGATAAACTTTGCGCCGAGGCATACAGCGCCTTAGATTGTCGTCATGGAAGCAACCCTGCTGACCAGACAAGAGATCGAAGAACACGAGGCGCTCAATCTGGCCCTGTATGCCGCCCAGGCCGCCCAATCCCGGGGACGGGTCTATGCCCAGACGGAGCATCCTCTGCGAACCGCTTTTCAGCGAGATCGTGATCGTACCGTCCATGCCGCCGCATTTCGACGCATGGAGTACAAGACGCAGGTCTTCATTCCTCATGAGCAGGATCATTTTCGCACTCGTCTGACGCATACAATTGAAGTGGCCCAGATCAGTCGCACCCTGACTCGCAACCTGCGCCTCAATGAGGACTTGGCTGAGGCTGTGGCCCTGGTGCATGATCTTGGTCACACTCCCTTTGGGCATTCCGGCGAAGATGTTCTGGATCGCCTGCTGTCGGAGCGAGGCGGCTTCAATCATAATCGCCAGTCGTTGCGCGTGGTCGATATCCTGGAGGAGCGCTACCCCAGCCACCCGGGGCTTAATCTGTCTTACGAGGTGCGTGAGGGGATCGTCAAGCACGAGACCTCAGTCAAGATCGATCAGCCCGAGTTTGGTGATCATCCGCAGCCTACGCTGGAAGCCTCCCTGGTAGATATTGCCGACGAAATCGCTTACAACGCACATGACATCGACGATGGCCTATCGTCAGGCATCATCAGCTACGCCGACATCAAACCAAGCGATTGGTTTCAAGCTCTGACCGATGATGACTCTCGAGAATTGCTGTCTCGCGCGCCTGAATACCGTCGCTATGAACTGGTCCGTTACTTGATCAACCGCATGGTGACCGACGTGCTTAATGAAACCGCGCGGTCCATTCTGGCCTCCGGCCCCACCTGCGTGGAAGATGTGCGCCGATCCGCAACCAAGCTGGTTGGCTATTCAAGGAAAATGAAGGGGATCGTAGATGACCTGAAAGAGTTTCTTCGGACGCACCTGTATCGTCATGAACACTTGCAGAAAATGTCGGTCCGGGCCGATCGCATCATTGAGACAATCTACCAGTCCCTACTGGCCGATACGTCATCAATGCCGAAACGCTTCCAGATGATGCTGGTCGACCAGCCGACCGAGATAGTCATTGCCGACTACATCGCCGGCATGACGGATCGTTTTGCGGAGAAGATTTACGCCCGGCTCTCCCGGTGAAGACGAAGAGCCGTGCCGGTGTGACTACGGTGTCACCGTGTCGTCCTTTTGCTGGCGTCCAGCCACCACGTAGATAATCAGGCCCAACAGGAAGAGCGAAATCGACATGAGGTGGTTGTAGGTTGGGCTCATGCCGAGGAACGACAGGTGCATGGCATCTTCGTAATAACGAATATACTCAATTGCATACCGAAAGACAGCTTCGACCATGAACAATATGGCGATCGGCTGACCGTCGAAACGCTTGCGCTTCATTAGCCAGTTCAACCACAGGAAAAGCCCCAGGCCGTAAGCTGAGCTATATAGCTGCGCCGGATGGAGATGGCTGTGGCCGAAGACGTAATATGGCATCGAGCCTTCGGGGAACGAAATTCCCCAGGGCAGTTCGGTGGGCGTACCAAAACAGCATCCGTTCAGAAAGCATCCCACGCGGGTGATGGCCAGCCCGAGTCCGATCGTCGGTGCGAAGTAGTCAAAAGTGTCAAGGATCGGCATCTTACGAAGTCTGCAGTAAGCGTAGCTGCCCAGTACCGCGAGTATGACGCCACCGTAAAGATTCAGCCCGGCAATACCATATTGCTCGCCCGAAAAAGGATTGAACGTCGAGCCCCAGCGTCCGGAAAACTCATCAAGGTGGAACAGGACATAAGCCAGCCGGGCACCAACCACGCCGCCGACGATACTTATATACGAGATTACAATGAACTGTTCGAAGTTCCGGCCGTCCCGACGCGTGGCGCGCTCGATATAGAAGATTCCAGCGATAAACGACAAGGCCAGCATGAGGCCGTAGCCGCGAATGGGGAAGGGGCCGATTTGGAAGAGTTCAGGTAGCATGATTGTGTGTCAGGGCCTCCTTGCCCAGGGGTACGATCGTTGTGGACGGTGTCTCGTCGGAGAACTTCCAAACGACAGCGGTGACCAGAAAGCCGATCAAGCCGCCGATGACGACGTCAGATACATAGTGATATCGTCCCCAGAAAGTTCCCACCGCCAAACCGAAGACAACGGGAAGAATCATCCAGGCTGCTCGCCGATAGTAGCGGAAGCAGTACATCTGTATCGACAAGGCTATGGCAAAATGTGACGATGGCATGCAGCCACCGCGTACGGCTGCGGTAGACATGACCATCTCAACCGCCTGGCGCGCAAAGGGGCTGGTCACATCGTGCTGGTAGGCCGAAGCGAAGAACCAGCGCGGGCCCTCAATTGGGTAAAGGAAGAACAGCGCATATGAGGCAAAGAAGATGGCGGAGAACGCCGTTACACTGCTCCGTACGATCTTCAGGTCACCCTTCCGATACACGGCCCACAGGAAGATCGGTATGAGTAGATAGTACAGAAGATAACTCAGAAGGAAGAACTCCGAGAGCACTTGATTAGGTAGATACTGATCAATGAATATGGTCGGGTTCGTGCCAAACAGACTCGCCTCAAAGGCGGTAAGCTGGAAATCAAAGAATTCGGAGAACAGCAGATCCATGGAGGCGCCGGTAGCTCGGTAAAAGAATGTGAAGAGCAAGACGGGATACAAGAGGCGCAGTACACGTATCATTCCAC
>CAZHDS010000070.1:0-14156 GCA_964531495.1 uncultured Ignavibacteriales bacterium | reverse complement strand
GGCCAGCCGGATGGGCCTCGATATTGAAACGGAGTTTGGTCCTTTGGCCCTGAAGTCAGTACATGCTCCCCGCATCGCGGGTCGTTGTTCGGTCTTTGCGAAGTCCGATATGATTCACCTGCAACAAATTGCCACCCCGGACTATGACATTGTGGCTGGCCTATGCTTCGCAGTCGCGCGCAATTTCAAGAGTACTATAGCTCGGGGCAAAAACTTCGTGCGGCCGATCGCCTTCGAAGGCGGGGTGGCGGCCAATCCAGGAATGGTGCGAGCCTTCACGGAGATTCTGGAGTTGGAGCCGGGGGAACTCATAGTGCCGACCAACCACGATGTGATTGGTGCCATCGGAGCGGCCCACTTGGCTTTTGAGGAGCAGGTCGTCGTCGAGAACCTGAGCCCGGATACCATTCGACAGTACCTTGAGTATCGCCAGTCCCCCGACTCGGGACGAAGCGCGCTGAGTTTTGACAATCCCGACAACAAGCACTATGCTATTACTAAGGCTGATCCACCGCGCCTGACTACGACTCGTGAAGTCTGTCTGGGAATCGATGTTGGCTCTTTGTCAACCAACCTGGTTCTGATCGATAGTGACAACCTGGTGATCGCCCGGCGCTATCTGATGACAGCCGGTCGACCGATCGAAGCGGTCCGTCAAGGGTTGCAGGAAATCGGTGAGGAAGTGGGGGATAAGGTACGGGTCCGGGCGGTTGGCACGACTGGCTCAGGTCGATACTTGATCGGCGATTTAACCGGTGCCGATGTGGTGCGCAACGAAATCACCGCCCAGGCCACAGCCGCTGTCACTATTGATCCGACCGTCGATACGATTTTCGAAATCGGTGGTCAGGATTCGAAGTTCATCTCGATCGATGACCGAGCCGTCGTGGATTTCGAAATGAACAAGGCCTGCGCCGCTGGTACTGGTTCTTTCCTGCAGGAGCAGGCGGAGAAACTCGACATTCATATTGATACCGAGTTCGGCGAGCGGGCCTTGAGAGCATCCTGCCCGGTGGGCTGTGGCGAGCGCTGTACCGTTTTCATGGAGTCCGATCTTGTTGCTCACCAGCGCACGGGTACTGGCAAAGATGATCTCGTGGCCGGTCTGGCCTATTCTATCGTGAGCAACTATCTGACAAAGGTCGTGGGTGATCGTCGCATCGGGGACAACATCTTCTTCCAGGGCGGCGTCGCCTGGAACCGGGCCGTGGTGGCTGCCTTTGAGAAGCTGACCGGCAAGACCGTCACCGTCCCGCCGCATCACGATGTGACCGGCGCTATCGGAGCGGCTCTCCTGGCCCGAGAAGCCACCGCCCAGCCAGACTTCGTCACCAAGTTTCGAGGTTTTGATCTGTACCGCCGGAAATACCAGCTCGAGACCTTTGCCTGCGAGGACTGTTCCAACCAGTGCGAAATTCATCAGGTTGAGCTGGAGGGCGAAAAACCTCTGTATTACGGCAGTCGGTGTGAAAAATATGATGTCGGAGGCGAGCCCAAGGATCTTCCACCCGACTACGTCAAGCTGCGCCAAAAACTCCACTACCGTCGTTATCTCCAATTCGACACCCCGAAGAAGCCCCGCGGGCGGGTGGGCGTGCCGCGAGTATTGCATTTCCTCGAGTACTTCCCATTCTGGCAAGCCTTCTTTGACTCGCTTGGGTTCCAGGTTGTGCACTCCGATGTCTCCAACAGCAAAATCACATCCGACGCGCTGGATATGTTCGTAGCCGAGACCTGTTATCCCATCAAGATGGTCTTTGGTCACGTGGCCAACCTCCTGAGCAAAGAGGTTGACTACGTGTTTATACCCTCGCTCATAAAAGCTGCCAATGACGGTGGGGCGATGATCGAGGACGGCTACATTTGCCCCTATGTCCAGGCTATTGGTTCGTCATTGGAGTCTCGATTTGATTTCGACGAGGCTGGCGTCAAGCTGGTAGCGACGCCGATCATGCTCAGTCAGAATCCGGAAGAACTGCTGCGGAACTTCAAGGGACTGGCCGCGGAGCTGGGTCTTTCCGGGAATGAACTCAAGCGGGCGGTGCAGTCCGGCATGCTGGCTTTCGGCAAGTTCCGCCAGGCCATGCGCGACGAAGGCCAGCGCATCCTGAGTGACTTGAAGCCTGATGACAAGATCATGGTGGTGGTCAGTCGTCCCTACAATGGTTATGACCCCCGGCTGTCGCTGGAAATCCCAAAAAAATTGCGCAGTCTGGGTTACCATGCTCTGCCTGTTGATTTCTTGGCCCACGAAGACGGTGACAAAGATCATCCCTACATGTATTGGCGCTACGGTCGTCGGATTCTTTCGGTGGCAGCCAAGATACGACGTCACCCCAATCTATTTGCGGTATACATTACCTCATTTGGCTGTGGCCCAGACTCGTTTATCACTCACTTCTTCCGTCGCGAGATGGCGGACAAACCGTATCTGCAACTGGAGCTGGACGAGCACTCGGCCGACGCCGGACTGATCACACGTTGCGAGGCGTTCATAGACTCGTTGCGGTTCTATCGCTATCGTCCTCCGGTGGCAGATGTGACGCTGGGTTCGGAGAGCCTGTCACAGCGCGACAAGACTATCTTCATTCCCAACATGTGCGATCATGCCTACGCCATGCGGGCGGCGATGGAACGTCATGGTCTCAAGGCGGTCGTGATGGATGAACCGGACGAGATCACGCTGGAACTGGGCAAGAAATTCACTTCCGGCAAGGAGTGCTTCCCCTGCCAGATCACTACTGGGGACATCATCAAGTACTTGCGCTCGGATGGCTTTGATCGTTCTCGATCGGTCTTCTTCATGCCCGGTGCCAACGGTCCGTGCCGCTTCGGCCTCTACAATCAGTATCATCGTCTGATACTTGATGATCTCGGATACCAGGACGTACCAATACTATCGCCCGACTCGCGCAACGGTTACGCCGAGTTTGGACTTGATCAAACCGACCTGCGAACGGCGGCCTGGAAGGGTATGGTCCTGATTGATCAGCTCATCCGCATGCTGCATCGGGTTCGACCGTACGAAGTGGTACCATCTACGACCGACAAGCTCTATAACCACTATCTGCGGCTGGTTGACAACACTATCGTGAAACGAGAGTCGTTGGAGCAACTTGCTGAGCAGGCCGGAAAGGATTTCGCGGCCGTCGAAACCTCGGGTGCAAGCCGACCGATTGTTGGCGTGGTCGGTGAGATCTATCTGCGCAACAATCGTTTCTCGAACAATCATCTCGTCGTTAAACTCGAGAAACTCGGACTTGAGGTTTGGCTGGCGACATTTACGGAGTGGCCGATGTACACTTCCGGAGAATTCCGCCACGACTCCAGATTGGTCCGCAATTTCAAGGGCATGATCCGTGGCCACTTGCAGCTTTCAACTCAGCGCTGGCACGAGGCCCGCATCGTCAAGGCTGCCACGAGACACTTTCCGATGCCACATGATCTGCCGGTTCAGAAGGTCCTCAAGCTGTCCGCGCGATATCTGCCTCGGGCCTGCAAGGGTGAGGCCCTGCTTTCGATCGGCAAAGGCATCGAGATGACCGGCGCCGGGGCGGCTGGAATTGTCAACGCCATGCCATTCAACTGCATGCCTGGTACGATTGTTTCGGGGTTGTCGGGCCGCGTCAGTCAGGATCTGGACGGCGTACCCTGGCTCAATATCAGCTACGAGGGCCTGCGCGACTCGGGCGAAGAGACCCGCCTGGAAGCGTTTTCCGAGCAGGTAAAGTCCTTCGATGGCAATCGCTCGCGCTCTGCTCAGGATGAACCTCGAGTTCAGGTGCTAGCCGACGATTGATTTGATGCAAACGGGATCGACAAATATGCAGGTTATCTTGCATCGTTTGCCAGAATGTAGTATCTAATCCCTCGAGAAGGCTATTGGGCCAGGTTCTATTCTTCCTCCTGGGGGAACTGTACCGGGCCAGCGCCGTTAAGCGAGAAGGACAACGATTTTATATTGGCCTTACTGGAGGTTATTATGGGTAAAGCACTTGAAGTTTCTGACGACTCCTTTGAAGCCGAAGTACTACAATCGGACAAAGTTGTGATCGTGGATTTTTGGGCCACATGGTGTGGACCTTGCAAGATGATTGCTCCGATTCTGGAGGAAATTGCCGGTGAATTCGAGGGCCGGGTCAAGGTGACCAAGGTCGATGTGGATTCTAACAACAAGACGGCTGGCAAGTATAGCATTATGTCGATTCCGTCGGTGCTCTTTTTCAAGGGCGGCGAGTTGGTCGACCAGGTTGTCGGAGCCGTTCCCAAGGCGCAGCTGACGGCTCGCTTGGAGAAAGTTCTCGGCTAGACCGATTTTCGGACAACAGACCGGCGTAATAGCGCCGGCTATCGGATTCTTGAGGTGCGACAATGGATCCTGAAGTCTGTTGTCGCACTTTCTAGTTAGTAATGGTGGTTCTGGGCGCGGCCAGAGAATATTTATCACTGCCAATGGACCTCACCGGAGATCTGACGGGCAGGCATCAGGCCATCGAATAACGATCAGGATAAGGTGACACAAAATGGACTGGAATGATTTTCTTTACCTGGGCCTCTTCCTGGTAGTGTGGTATGTCCTGGTACATAAGGTCTTACCTCGCTTTGGCGTTCGTTCGTGAATGCCCTCCCAGGATCTCCCGGCGGGAGATAGCGAGTCGAAGAAGGACAGCTGTTGCTGATCCGCGCAGAATGGCCAGCCAGCATAAATTGAAGAGACAATCTGCCGATAACCTAGTCTGATGTCAGGATTCCGTTCATATCAGCAATCAGGCGCGCGGGGCTTCCGGATTGGTCCGGGTAGCGTCTCGCCCTTCATCAAGGCGATGCTAATCGCCAATGGGGCTGTTTTCCTGATTCAGTTCATGTATCCCTCGTTGCCATCGACGCTGGGACTGACCCCGGCCACCTTCTTCTCTCAGTTCCCCAACCAGATCTACCAAGTCTTTTCGTACATGTTCTGCCATGCCGACTTTTGGCACATCTTTTTTAACATGATCATGCTCTGGATGTTTGGAACGGAGATTGAGTACACTTGGGGAACCAAGACTTTCGCTCGTTTCTACATTTTCTCAGGGCTTTCTGGCGCTCTCCTGACCCTGATCTTCCAGTCCGGACAGGCTATTCCGATCGTGGGCGCCTCGGCGGCAATCTACGGCGTTTTTATCGCCTATTGGATAATGTTTCCCAATCGGCTGCTGTACCTATATTTCATGTTTCCCGTGAAGGTGAAGTGGGCCATACCCGGCATGATGCTCCTGGGTTTTATCATGGGGCGGGCCAATATCGCTCACCTGGCCCACCTTGGCGGGGCTCTGTTCGGCCTCATATACATGAAACTCGACTGGAAATGGTTGAGCTTCTCAAGCAAACTTAAAGGGTTGCGCTTCCAACGCCAGAATGCTAAGCTTCATAAGAATCGCCAGAAAGCTGAAGACGTGATGAAACGCGTCGATAGCATTCTGGACAAGATAAACGACGTTGGTATTGAGAATCTATCTCGGGCGGAGCGGAAGTTCCTTGAGGATGCTTCCAGCGAGCTCTCCGAGAAGAAGGCCAACGACTAGCCGGACTAGCGGATGCATAAGCGAATACTCCTGGTAGAGAATTCCGACACGATTCGTGGCGCTGTTGAGGGGCTGTTGCGTCAGAACGGTTATGAAGTTTACTCCGTGCCCACCGCTGAGCGCGGCCTGCAGGTTGCCAGCGCTTCTCGTCCCGATGTGATGATTGTCAATAGCCGCGCTGTCATTCCCGATGGAACGCCTCTTCACCAGCTAATCGCGGCCGCCCCACCGGCGGAGGCGATTCCGATGCTGGTTATCAGCGATCAGCCCTCGGGTGGTCTGGGTATTCCGTTGGAAATCGAAGTCGTTCTTCCGATTGATCCCGTGAGCATCATAAGCAAGCTGTCGGCCTGCCTGGCCCGGAGCGGCGAGCCGGTCGAATCAAGCGAGGCAGTCAGAGCGCTGGGTGAGGTGAATGCCAGCGACGATGATTTGGATCATGCTCTCGGGCTGGATCGGATTGAAGTGACCGACTCGGAGATCCTGGACCAGACCGCCGTTGGCCGCAGCGCCATCCGAGTCGTCGATGCATCTGGAGTTCCGTTTTCCGAAGCAGAGAACGATCGAAGTGGCTCGGTTGGATCAATCATGATCACTGAGGATCAGAGTGAGATCCGCATCAATCAGGAAGGACCAAAGCGAGCCGAGCCATCAGAATCGGCCGAACTGAATATTCTCGGCGAAGCCGACCAATACAATATGGATCACCCGGAAAACGTGCCGACTGCCGGGTCAAACGCTAACCACGACTACAACTGGTTCGTCAAGGAGATGCAACAGGACTCCGAATCCAAACCGGCTGCCAAGCCTCCGGTTGCACCATCTCCGCCACCGCCATCGCCATCCGTACCACAGACAAGCATCTCCGAAACGCCTCCGACGCCTCGACCACAAGAAACTCGGTCAGCAGAGGCGCTCGCCACTCCAGCTGTCAGACAGAAGCCACCCGCAATGCCGCCAGCCGGTGATCATACCGGAGCTGTGGCGCAGTTCATCGACGAGTTCAAGAAGGAAGTGGAAAAATTCCAGGACCAGGAACCGGAGTCGATCGTGATCAAGGAAGAGCTTCCGGTAGCTCAACCAGCCCCTGTTTCGTCCCGCCAATGGGAAGAGACTGAGGAAACGGTTACGCACCAGAGTTCCAAGCCGTTCTCTAAGGAATTCACGGCTGACTTGGCCCAACGGATCGCGGAGCTGATTGTGTCGAAAATCGATTCTGAGCAGTTGGCTTCCTTGATCAAAGAAGCTGTCCGCAGTTCTGTCTCGAAGAACCACAAATAATATTGATTCCCTTTTACAGCTTTTGGTGTTTAATTCATCGCCAGGTGTTCTGCTGCGAATGCTTGATTGTCGCTAGCCTGATACGCTTCAAAAGCTCGGCCTTGGATTCGCAAGCAGTTGATATGTCCGACCGGCCGTGGAACTGACTACGCCGGAGCAAACCGCAGATGACAAAACAGGTATGCGATTTATGACCAAGTGCACTTACAATACGAAAACTCTGGTCTCCATATTGACGGTATTGGTGCTGTCCTTGGGGGTTGCTCCACTAACCTCAGCCGATCTGGGCTTCGGCGATTCGGCCCCGGTCGGGTTCGACGGCGGTCAGGATTTGGTTGCGGCCCGGTCCGTCTTTTCGATTAGTGCTGGCGAGGCGGGTGAGTCCTACGCCGCCGCTCTGGTCATCGATATCAGCGAAGGATGGCATGTCAATTCGGCCTATCCCTATCAGGATTGGCTGATTGCCGCCGATCTGACCTTTGATACCATACCAGGCCTGACTCCGGGCAATATCACCTATCCTGAGGGCGAGGACGTTAAGCTGCTGGATGAGGAAATATCGGTCTGGGGTGGGCAGATAGTCGTGCCCTTTGAGATCGCTATCGCCAAGGACGCCGACGCCGGTACGTATATTCTGCCGATTGCTTTCACTTATCAGCCATGCAATAATGAAACCTGTGTCGCCCCCGAAACGGTCGATTTACCCCTGACAGTTACCGTTGGCCCAGATGGGAAAGCCATCAATGCCGAGCTGTTCACGGCCACATCGCAGTCAAATGACTCCGGCGAAGCGGGCGGAGAATCTTCCGGAGCCGACAACGAAATTCAGCGACTGATCGACGAACACGGTGTCTGGGGTTATTTTATCGCGCTGGGATTGGCCTTCGTGACCGGTCTGCTCCTGTCGTTCTCGCCCTGCACCTATCCTATGATTCCGATAACCGTCAGCATCTTCGCCGGGCAGGATCGAGGGGTAGGGCGAGGTTTCGTGTTGTCCCTGTTCTACGTCGGCTCCATGGCCCTCGTCTACGGCATTATGGGGATGATCGTGTCGATGGTGGGCGGAGTCTTTGGTGCCTGGCTGGCCAGTCCGGCGGTAGTTATCGGTATCGCAGTCGTCTTCGTAGTATTTTCGCTATCGATGTTTGGCTTGTATGAGCTTCAAGTACCGATGTTCCTTCGCCAAAGGCTGGGCGCAACCAAGGGCGGGGGAGGAGTTGGCGGAGCAATCTTGCTGGGCCTGATCGCGGCCTTGGTCGTGTCACCTTGTGTTGGTCCCTTTGTCGCCGGTATCCTATTGTATGTGGCGACCAGCGGTTCTCCCCTGATTGGATTCTTGGTGCTGTTCGTTTTTGCTCTGGGTTTGGGCACGCTCTTTGTGATTGTCGGAACCTTCTCCAATGCCATAAACGCTTTGCCCGGCTCGGGCGGGTGGATGGAGACAGTTAAGAAATTCTTCGGATTTGTCCTGTTGATAATGGCGCTGTACTTCCTGCGCACAATTGTCCCGGCGGATACGATCGCTCTACTCACCGGGATTTTGCTCCTGTCGCTCGGCATCTTCGGTGGTGGTTTTGATCGCCTTACCCCAACCGATGGATTCTTCCCGCGGCTCAAGAAGTTCATTGGCGTTCTGGCTACGATTATTGCGATCTATCTACTCGGCGGAAGTCTTGTCAAAAACGGCATGATCTACGCCCCGGCCTCAGAGTGGCTGCCGGCTGGAGCCGGGATGGCTCGGGAGGAGGTCAGGAAGATCGATTGGGAAACAAATCTGAGCGCTGGCCTGGAAAAGGCTCTGGCCCAAAAGAAGCCGGTCGTCATCGACACCTGGGCAACATGGTGCGCCAACTGTAAGGTGCTTGAGAAGAAGACTTTTGGACATCCCGATGTCGTCGACGAGGTTGATCGATTCGTAGCCCTCAAGATCCAGCTGGAGAGTCAGGGTACGCCAGAGACGAACGAGTTCATGACTCGTTTTGACATGAAGCATTATTCGCTGCCGACGACCCTGTTGTTAGATTCCAAAGGTGAAGTCCAGCATGTGATTCAGGGTGTTATTGGTCCCGAGGAGCTGATTGCCAAGATGCACGGTGTTCGGTAATCATATCAATCAACTGCCCCCACGCTTTATTTTCCCCGACGGCTTGACTATGCTTTGAGCCCCGCCTATATTTTCGCCAGGACACAACAGCTAAGGATCATGGGAATATGCCGCAAACCAAAAAGAACTCGTCAGTAATCGCCGTCTGTATACAAGAGCCATTCGAGGACGGATCTTCGATGGACCTCGGTGCTATCCGGGGAGATGATCTGCGCTTTCTGCATCAGGGTTTCATTACCGATACTGTCAATCAGGCCCTCCGTGTTGAGGACGTCGATGTCCGTCTGTGTTATATCGACGATCCCGATCGTTTGAAATTCGTGCGGATCGTGCTGGACTACATCAAGAAAAAGGCCGAGGACACGGACGCGAAACCACTCGGAGAACGCTTCACCGACGTAATGGGTCCGAATGAGCGTTGGGGGCTCCGGGTCGACCGTGCTTTTCGGGAGTGTTTCGAGGCTGGCTATGAAAATGTCCTGGTAGTCGGCAGTCGGACCCCCACGATCAGTCCCGACATGATGCGTCGGGCCTTGCGAAGGCTGAAGCAGTCCGACGCTGTCTTTGGACCCACTCCGGAGGGCCGCTACTACATTATTGGCATGACCGGGGCGCCGAAGATTGATCTTTCGGCGTTTGATTGGACATCTCCGTCGATATACTCCGAGGTCGCCGATGCCTTCGTCGCCGAAGGTCTGGCCTGGTCGGAGCAAGAGATCTGGTACGCCGTGGAGAGGTCTGATGACATTGAAATAATGGTTCGCGACATCAATCAGTTCCGGTTCGAAGAGGATGATCTGACTGCCCGTGAGACCGAGATTGTGATGGAGCGGCTTCTTGCCAAGCTGGGGCTATGATGGAGCGAGATCTACAGCGCCTCAACTGGCTCCAGGTTCGCAAGTTAGTGCCCGGCGAGATCGATACAGTCATCCTGCCGGTAGGAACGATTGAAGGGCATGGCTCTTCGTGTATCGGAACGGACAACTTCATTCCAGATTCCATTGCGCATGAGATTGCCCCACAACTGAATGCGCTGGTCGCTCCGGTTGTATCCTACGGCATCACCAAGTCCCTCTATCGATATCCCGGTGGATCGACCATCAAGCCCGAGACTTTCGCCGCTTACATCCGTGACATCCTCGACAGTTTCGTCGACTCAGGATTTGCGAATATCTTCATCATGAACGGTCATGGCGGGAATAACGACGCTCTCAAGAACATGGCTTACGATTTTCATCGGGAGCGGAAATCGCGCATCTGTGTGATGCACTGGTGGGAAATCTGCAGCGAGCTCACGGTTGAGCATTTTGGCCATGTAGGGGGCCACGGCGGCACCGATGAAACTGCGATGGTGCAGGCGGTCGATGAAAAGCTGGTGGACGCTGCGGACTACGACAAAGATTTGGCCTATTACTATCGTCGCGGTGCCGACGTTTATCCGGTCCCCGGATCAATTCTGCTCTACAAGGAAGACGAGGGACTGCCGAACTTTGATCTCGCGCAGGCCAAAGCATATCATGCCAAGGTAGTCACGGCTGTTGGCGATTTCGCAGCCATGATTTTGGGGCGCTGGCGCAAGTACCAGCTTTAGAACGTTCGACCGTTCAGAAACGATCGATATAGGTCAGCCTGATCTCCCGCGTAAAAGCTCTCGACTCGCGCCGATTCAACAACAGATCTTTCAGTAGCAGTTCCAATTCCAGATCCCGGGCGAACAGCCAGCGGATGCCGCAATTGAGATAGCCCCGCCCCTTGCCGGCAAACACCAGATCATAGTCTTCGTCCTGGTTGGCACGAATGGCCGCCGGGATGCCGGAACGGTTGTCGTTGAGCGCAATGTCATATTCCGCTACGAAGGCGAGATTGTACTTGAAGGTCGCATCGAAGCCGCCAAAGAAGTTGACATCTTTTTCATCGTCGGCCTTGTTCTCCAGGGAGTAATTCAGGCCGAGATGCCATCCCGAAGTCCAATTGTAGAAATAGAAACTTCGACTGACTACCGCGTACAAGCCGCGCGATTTGAAAGTATACCGCTGCCACTCATCGTTGTAGAAGCCATTGCCCTGGGAGCAAAAACCGAGCGAAAAGGCCGGAAAGTACTCCTGCTCATCGATCAGCCGCATCTTGATGTTGAATTCGATGCCCGGATTCCAGGTCGGGTCGCCATTGGAGATGATGCCTTCGCCTCCAAACGAAATGCCCAGCATCATGCGATTGGACAGGCCAATATTAGTGCTGGCGATCGTGCCGCCCGCGGGGTAGAAACGAAAACCAATATCGAAATAACCCCGGGGGAGAGTTCCGGCTGTTGGCATATCGACCAGCCAGCGGGGGGGGACGTCGTAGAGACTGCTCTGGGCCCGTTCCCAGTCACTGTCATCTTGGGCCATTCCGGCTATCGGCATAGATGTCGCCAGGGCGACCAGTAACCATATTGCGTACTTCATAGACATAATCCTTCTGTCTCCAGGCTGAGGCCAAGTGCCTATCAAGTACCTGCGATCGATAGCGCGTGTCAAATAAAACAGGGATGTGCGTCCCATGGCGGGCGACTCAGATAGCTCGCTCCAAACCAGCCAGTCGCAAAAAATGATCGCGGAGAGAGACCGTGATTGGTCCGGAGGAAAGCCGGTGCCGCCGCCGGTCGTGATGGATCATCGCGACCCCGATCACCAGCTTGAGCGAACTGGAGATGAAGACTTCATCCGCTTCCAGAAGGCAATTGAGCGGACACCTCTTCTCCTTGACACGAATTCCTATCTTCTGGGCCTCGCGCAGGACGATCCGACGGGTAACACCTTCCAGACAGCCGGCCGTTATGGGGGGAGTGAAAACATGACCGTTGTCGACCCAGAAGACATTGGCCGAGGTGACCTCCGCAACATTGCCGCGCTGATTGATCAGGAGGGCGTCGTCGCAGCCTGCCTCAATGGCCTGCTTGAGGGCGGCGGCATTGAGGGCGTATGAGAGTGTCTTAACCTGGCGAAAAATCGACAGATGATCAACCTTGTAGTCGGAAACAAGAAGCTGGAACGGTTTGCTTGGAAGCTTGTGCTGGGCTGCCGTCAGGATGACCTGCGGTCGACCAGAGCGACCTAACCAACGGGCTGATTCCCCTGCCGTGACAGTCAGGCGTAATTTTTTCAGCGGCGAGCGATGAGCTCGCAGAGTGCGGGTTGCCCACATCCTCAGGCGATCAACCGGAACTGGCAGCTCCAGCCCGATAGTCCGGGCCCCACGCACTAACCGGTCAAAGTGTTCGTCGGCGAAAATCGCCTCTTCACCCACGCCCAGAAATGTCTCAAAGAGACCCTCGGCGTAGAGTAGCGAGTTGTCAAACACCGAGATCTTGGCCTGACGTCTCTCAACCAGCCGGCCATTGATTGTCGTTGTTGTTTTCACCATGTCACTGACTCCTCATCGACCCCAAGGGCGCGCAGCATGCTGCTGGCCTTGAGCACCATTTCGCCGTGCTCAGCCTCGGGACTACTATCAGCCACGATGCCTCCCCCGGCATGGACATGATATATCCCGCCGCGATGTACCATCGTTCGAATGGCGATATTGAAATCAGCCTGCTGACTATCGATATACCCGATGCAGCCGGTGTAGACTGACCGAGCCGTCGCTTCCATCTGATCGATTATCTCGATCGCTCGCTTTTTGGGAACGCCGGTGATCGAACCGCCCGGCAAGAGGGCCTGACAGATTTCACTCAAGCCGATCTCGGGTCGCAAACGGGCGCTGATATCACTCACCAGATGCGTAACAGTGGCGTAGACCTCAGGGCGGAACAGGCTTTCCACAGTGACAGATCCAATGCGTGCGATCCGCCCCAAATCGTTGCGCTCGAGATCCACTATCATCAGTAGCTCGGCCCGATCCTTAGCAGATTCCAGCAGGCGGCGACGATTAGCCACGGTCTCAGCCGGGGTCGCGCCCCGTGCGATCGTACCTTTGATCGGTCCCGTGGTGATATGATCACCGTGACGGGTGAACATCCGCTCCGGGGAAGACGACAGAACCTGGTAGTCGCCAAAACTCAGATAGGCGGAGTATGGTGCCGGGCTTAGCGCGCGCAGGCGGGCGTAAACTTCGGCTGGACCAGCCGCCGACTCGACATCGATCCGGGTCGTGAAGTTGGCCTGATAGATATCCCCTTCATAGATGTGCCCCTTGATGCGTCGCACCTGCTCCAGGTATTCCTCGCGGCGAATTACCGGAACGGCCTCAGCGCCAGGGAGAGCGGGGACGACATCGGTCACCATTTCTTCGGTGTGGCGCAGCAGATCGGCGTAGTCGTCCGCATCCGGATTGGAGACGCTCGTCGATCCACAATCGTGGTCAATGCGGAGGACCGAATCATAGAGCAGAAAACGACCGTTTGCGATCGTCGCTTGGTGCTCCGGCACGACGCCCACGAAGGGCAACATCTCCTCATATCCAATGTAGCCCACGGCCAGACGATCATGCTCAGCGATCAGTTTTTCCAATACGGAGAGGCCATCGTCGCCGTCGATCCGCTTTCCCGGCTGACCAGGACGACCGACATAAGCAACACCATGATCCAGAATAAGCTCGAGGGCCGGGTTGCGCCCCAGAAGAGATGATCGGCCCCTATCGTTCAGTCTCAGAGTGGAGTCGAGCCATACCGTGTAAGGCTGATTTACGAATTCGGAGAACGACCCGATCATTCGACCGGTAGTGGTTGTCTGTCGCGCGACCATAGTCATGATTGTGACAAGCTATAGTGTCAGTGGCCAATGTCAAGCAAGGACATCTATCATCGAAACGAATCCCAAGTTCCCTGCCAGTTACTCTAAGTCGCTGGCAAACAATTCCTTACGCTTCGTTAAGCAGGAATCTTCTTGCCACCGTGTGGAATGTACGTATATTGTATTGATCAGGAGTGTTCTCCGGGGAATCAGATGAGATTGATACTAATTCTATGTTTGACGATGCCGTTGGCGCTGTCTACGACGAGCCGCGCTACCGTTCACCGCGTTCCGGACGACTACACAACCATTCAGAGCGCCATTGACTACGCTTCAAATGGCGATACTGTAATGGTCGCCGATGGCGTTTACCGAGGCGACGGCAACCGGGACATAGTTCTTGGCGACATCGACCTGCTTGTGATGTCCAGTTCCGGCCCAGATGCCTGTATCATTGACTGCGAAGGCAGTAACGAGGATCGCCACAACGCC
>CAZHDS010000069.1:0-14390 GCA_964531495.1 uncultured Ignavibacteriales bacterium | reverse complement strand
GAGTACTAACATGGATAGTGGATCTGACCGATAAAGTTGATAGGAATCATTGCACGCCGCTTACAAAAGTCGCATATTCACTTGTAGGCATTACGAGCCGGTTCCTGTAGCAAACAGGCAGCATAACGAATGGGTAACTCCAAGAGCTATTTCAGGATCGATCTGGAGAAGTACTATCTGATTGAGTTAGGTAGCACTAGTCCGCCGTTGTGCTCCAAACTGAAACTGTGGATAAGCCACTTTGGTCTCCACTGCTGCTGCGTCTACAGATTCTGCCAATTCTCCCGTCACCTCAAAAAAAGATTCTGGCTCTTGGGTGTGCCCTTCGTGATCGTCGCGCGGGTGTTTGATCTTCTGGCCCGCCTTATCCATCATGTGCATATCTGTGAGGCCCAGGTCGGCCCCGGATTCTATATCGGCCATGTGGGCACAATCTACCTGGCGCCAACGGAGATCGGCAGCAATCTGAGTATCGCCCACAACGTCACTATTGGCGTCGGGCATATCAGTGGCCAGAAGGGCGTACCGCTGTCGATCGGTGACAATGTCTGGATCGGAACGGGCTCTGTTCTTGCCGGACCTATTCGGATTGGCAACAACGTAACCGTCGCGGGCGGTTGTTTTCTCTCGCGCTCCGTTCCTGACGGATGTTTGGTCGGGGGCAACCCGGGACGCGTTATCTTGCGACACTATGAAAATGAGTATCTGTTCGGGGATGCCGGAGAGACGCCCACAGAGTCCGAGCCAATCATCGAGGAACCAGTCGCGCTGGAACCTGCCGAGCCTTCTGTGAAGCAATCAGAAGGATAGGGTGCTGCCCCTCTCACTGTAACCCTCATCCCACTATGGCTATCACAAGGCTCGCCACCGGCTAATCGGTCCGGTATCTACAGAACATGAACATTATGGTTGTTTAAGAGGAGGCCGGAGACTAAGACTCGGCCAGGACGCTATCGAGAACCGATCGCAGCACAACCTCAAGCACATCGTAGCCTTTTTGATTGAGATGAACCGGGTCTACCGAGCAGTCAAAAGGGAGATACCCTTCCTCGGTCTGAATGGCGGAGGCGAAATCGACCAGCGGATAACCTCGTTCCGAGGCAAAGTCGCGCACCCAGTCATTGAACTGCTGCAGCGAATCGGCCACGCTGAAATCGCCGATTCGTGCCTCGGGCTTTCCGGCTGGAATGATCGTCGCGACAATTGGGACGACGCCACTGTGGTGGGCCATATCGCTCATCATGGTCATCCCGTCCCGCAAGACTGACAAAGGCTGTTGAGGCCGGATATTGATTGAGCAGAGCTTTATGATCACGGCTTTTGGAGCCAAGTCGAGGACATCCCGCTTGAAGCGACTGAGCAGGCTTGGCACCAGCTGGCCACCGACGCCCCGGTTGACGATTGGATAATCTTTCAGATTGGCCTCGAAATCCCAGCGCTGAGTAATCGAGGCGCCGAAGAAGACGACCTTGCCGGAATTGTCCACACCGTCCATCAGAGCCCTATTGTCATCCTCAAACGGTATGCGCGGCGCAGTCTGTCGGGTTGTCCCCGTGAGCAGACGCTTCAGATCACCGAGCGGTGATCCCCCGTACTTCACGTAAGTGAAGAAGCCCCACACTGCAACCACATTGAGGAGGATGGAGCCGATGAGCAGTATCCAAAATAACGATCTCAAGATTCCGTCTCCACGGGCGGTGCGGTTTCAAAAGCCGGAGCGGCCATACTGACTTTGCGGGCCGGATTGCCCATGAAAGTTGTATTGTCGGGAGCGTCCTTCATCAGAACCGCACCAGCCGCAATCGTACAGTTCTCGCCAACATTGGCCATGATAATCGCTCTCTCGCCGATCCACGATTGACTGCCAATTTTGATTATCTTGTATTCCTCAGAGCCCGATCCGTTTTCGCGTCGATCTTCGGGGCGACCGTGCTGGTATTTCCCAGACAGCAAAGATACTCCAGCGCCGAAAAGAACATCCTCACCTACCTCGGCTTTGCCAATGATAGTCCCCTGACCAATCACGACACCGCGACGGATTATAGCTTCGCGATGCGCGATCATGCTGCCAAACAGAAGGGCAGCGTCAGGAGAGACATACCTGCAGACAGCGCTGTAGTAGGCCAAACGCAAATACTCGCCGACAAAAGTCGGCACCAGGGACAGCGTCTCCTTGCATTGCCCAAAGACCTTTTCCCACTTGGGACCAAGGATCGCCAATTCCAACCACGTCAGAAGAATCAGCGGGAGGGTAACCAGGAGCCCCATCGCGTATAACGTTCTCTTCAGAAAAGTCTTCATGATCTGTGGTTTGCGTGCTCTTGAGATTCAGTCAAAGCCGGATTCGTTCATTCAGGAACGCACCGCGTTCCTGGCCGGTCTCAAACCTAAGCCCGGGTAGAACTCACGCCAGCCTTCTTGGATCCGACATATTTGACCAGATTGTCAATAGAGTCGAGATTGTCTGGTATCAGTTCTTCGTCATCAACTTCGATTTCATAGGTTTCCTCAAGAAACCCCACCAGCTCCAGGACGCCGGTTGAGTCGATAATGCCAAGATCGAGCAGAGAACCGGAATCACCCAGGTCCTCCGATTTGCGCCCCATCATGAAGCTATCGATTATGAAACTTCTAATGCTCTCACGTACTTCCAAACGATCCTCCAAACCGAGCGTTCCGTCAAATCAATTCGTCTGTGCTGCTCTATCATTCTTATCGGCTCAGAACACAAATAGATAAGCGCCCTATTGGGTCCGACTACGGGATTTGTCCCCAGGCGGCATACCCTGAGATCCGAGCACATTTTCCTCATGCCAAACGCTGAAATCCTCGCGGCCCAGGCAGTCGTCGGGCTCAGTCGCCCCCTTGAACTGGCTGGCCAGTATCTGCGTTGACAAAATGCCTATAAACGACATGTTGTCCTTGAACGAGAGATGGGCATGCGACAAGCGGGAGCATTTGGCCCGCAAGGCGGTAACCGCCTTCGGCTTGAACAGCCCAGTTTCACCGACGGCCTTCTCGCTGAGTAATTCATTGATGTACTCAGGCGGGGAGTCGCCAAAGAAGCTATTGGAATCAGGAGCCATATAAGGCTGCTTCACCCTCTTCACAATCTCCGGAGGTAGTTCTCGCTGCATAGCTCTCTTGAGGACAAATTTCTCGTTCAGGCCGCGCAATTTGTAATAGGTTGGGATGCGTGAAGCGAACTCCACCACTCGGTGATCAAGGAAGGGATACCGGCCCTCAATAGAGTTAGCAGCGGCCATACGATCACCCTGGGAAGAAAGCAAGTATCCAGACAACAAGGAACGCATCTCGACATATTGCGCCCGTACGAGAGCAGGCCAATTGAAGAATCCGTCCGGCAAGTTTTCACCAAAAGCGGCCGTGGCGTCGTGCTTGGCAAGCTCGCTATGAACATCGTCGGTGAAGTAGTCCTTGATCTTCGAGGTCGTGTTGATACGCTGCATGTGCGAGAAATGATAGCGATCGTGCTGGGCCAATCCGGCCTTGTAGAAGGTCTCCAGGTAGAAGCGTGCCCGCGCCGGTGACAGCGGTAAAGTCGGATACAACTTGCGCAGCAGTAGGGGTCGCCACGTCGATTCAGGTTGGCGAGCCCAGAAGCGTCGGATCAGCGTTTCCTTGAAGATGTCGTATCCGCCCAGAATTTCGTCAGCCCCTTCGCCGGTGAGAACTACCTTGAAGTTGTTTTGGCGAACCAGGGCGGAAAGCATATACAGCGGGGTCGGAGCCGTGCGTACGATCGGTCGCTCGGCATGCCAGATCACTTTCGGGAAGTTGTCGGCGATATTCTGGCGTGTGCATCCCACCTTGTGGTGTCGCGTGCCAAGGAATTCGGCCATCTGTTGCTGGTACCCCGACTCGTCAAAGTCTTTGTCCTGAAAGGCGATCGAAAACGTCTCAACCGGCGTCTTGGTGAAGTGCTTGACCAGAGCTGTGGTTGCCGACGAGTCCAGTCCACCGGACAGATACGCCCCAACGGGCACATCAGCCCGCAACCGGAGGCGTACCGAGTCTACCAACAAAGCGTGGAGTTCCTCGGCCCAGGATTCGGCGTTGCGAGTGTGATCGAACTCATCAGGAAAGTCAGGCGTCCAGTAGCGCCCGACGCTGATCTTACCATCGCGGATTTTGAGCCAATGACCAGGGGCTAACTCCTGAACCGCCTCAAATGAGGTGCGCGGCGGGGCGGTTGTCCACCAGGTGAAAATTTCATCGAGGCCCTGAAGGTCAAGACTCCGAGAAAGGCCCGGTTCACAGAAAAGCGACTTAATCTCTGAGGCAAAGAGAAAACGGCCTTGGTGGCTGGCGAAGAACAGCGGTCGAATACCCAGGCGATCCCTCGCCAGGAACAATGACTGCCGCTTCTTGTCAAAGATAGCAAAGGCGAACTGACCGTTGAAACGCTCCAGGCAACCCTCGCCCCATTCTTCGTATGCATGGACGATAACTTCGGTGTCAGAGTTGGTGCGAAACCGATGACCACAGCTGATCAGTTCGTCCCGCAGCTCAAGATAATTGAAGACTTCGCCGTTGTAGCTAATCCAGAGCGTGTGATCCTCGTTGGCCAGAGGTTGGGAACCTCCCGCCAGGTCAATGATAGATAGTCGCGCCTGGCCGAGTCCACAGCGCTCGCTGAAGTACGCCCCGAACTCGTCCGGACCACGATGCCGGATGGCGCTGACCATCTTAGTGATCAGACTGCGGTCGGGAGGACCAGCTTGCTGCAGGTTGAAATATCCGGCTATACCACACATGACTATAGTTGACCAGAATGGTCATTCCACAAACAAGTGGAGATCATTGACGAAGGACTTGAGTATCGAACGATTGGATTTTTCCATTAGATCGCTCTACCCGGTTAACCAATCTCCAGCGGCTCGGCCCGCAAGTACTCGGTGGCAACGATTTTGCGTTTTATGCCGACCATCGCGCGCTCGATTTGCTCTTCGGAGAGATTTAGCACCGCCGCCACTTCGGCGGCCGGGATGTCATTCTCCATGGCGTACCAGATCATGTCCATGTTGTAGAAGTCCAATCCAAAGAAGAACTCTTCCTGAGTGCACTCGGCGGTGTACGTGTCAGTTGTCGGCGTACGGCCGAGAATGCTATCCGGCACTCCGAGGTGGCGAGCCATTTCGAAGACCTGCTCTTTGAATAGATGCGCAATCGGCTTGAGATCAGCTCCGCCATCGCCATATTTCACGAAAAAGCCCTGCATGTGCTCGTCTTTGTTGCCGGTTCCAATTACGGCCCAATTGCGCCGCTCGGCGTGATAGTACAGTGTCGTCATGCGCAGTCGCTGCTTCAAATTGGAGGCCGCCACGACTTGCAGATAGGCGGAACGAGGCATGCGTTTGGTCATCTTCTGGCCGCTCTCGTCTTCCACTTCCAAATTGAAGAAGTTGAAGGCTTTGCTGTCGAGGATATTTCCAGAGATGGTAATCTTGGATTTCCAGTTTTCATTGAAGTCCGGGAAGACTTGCTTGATTGCTTCGTCACGACGTTCGTAGCAGCGCATTCCCGAAAGTCCACCCGTGATCACTTCGGTGATCGTTTCGAATCCGAATCTGGCCGCCAACTCCAGGGCCAGCGTGCGACTGTCTGGCGAAGAGTCCTGCTCCGGCATCATCACACCCAGGACCCGCTCCGGGCCAAGAGCCACGGCGCACAAAGCCGCACAGAGGGATGAATCGATCCCGCCGGAAATCCCAATTACAGCTCCAGTCTTCTTCAGATCATCCCGGATCTGCGAAATAATGGAGCTGGTCAACTCTTCCTGCGTTTTGGCGCAGTCCAGTTTGAGAATATCTTTGTCGAATCTCAATTCCGAGTCCTTCCGCAAAAGTGAAACCGACGTCACGCGAGACGGCTTGGATCCCCGACGCCAACATCAAGTCTGTTTGTCTCAACCCACGGACAAGAGCACGCCAACTTGGGTCTGTCCATCGGGCCTTTGCTCCGTATTGTATCTGTATCGGTCTTCAGGGAGCTCCCCTTAAGGGACATTACCAGCCTCAAACGGCCGTGTCAACCGTTGTGGCTGGCTTGGGCTACGACTGTTTCCTGCCGTATCGAACGGACATAGTCTGGCGTAGTTCCGCAACATCCGCCGATCATGGTCACCCCCAAAGCCACCAAATCCCTCGCCAATTGGGCAAATCCGAGCGCGTCCAGCGGATAGTTGAGGCCGTTTTCGGACTCGACCGGCGTCCCGGCAGAAGGTCGAACGAGAATCGGAATATCGACTACTTCCCGCAACTGCTGAACGACCCGAATCAGATCAGATCCGGCCGGCGAGCAATTGCATCCAACGGCGCTGGCTCCAGCTTTCTGCAGCGCAAGCCCAGCCGTTGGCGCATCGATCAGATCCCTCAGGCGGCCTTCATTGTTGAACGCCATAGTGACGATCACGGGGCATGAAGATATATCCAGGGCCGCCTCCAGAGCCGCCACTGCTTCATCAAGGTCGGTCATCGTCTCTATCGTTATCAGATCAACGCGGGCTTCAACGATGGCCGCGATCTGTTCGGCAAAAACGCCCTTGAGCGCAGCGCGGTCAAGATCGCCGCCCGACATGCTTGAATTCCCGGTAGGACCGACGTTCCCCGCGACCAGAGTCGTCGGCGATTTTGCCTGATGCGCGATGCGTACCAGCGACCAGTTGAGGTCGGCCACTTGGTCCGCAGCTTCGTGCTGAGCCAGTCTGACGCGATTGGCCCCGAACGTACAAGTGTTGATCACCTCTGCCCCGGCCTCGAGATAAGATCGATGTACATCAAGAACCTCGCCGCTGTGATCGAGCGCCCATTTTTCCAGCGAAGTTCCGAAAGGCCAACCGCGCTTGAGCAGCTCGGTACCCATGGCGCCGTCGAAAAGACGCGGTACAGTGAGATCTATGTTTTTGTTTGGGATTGTAGAGACCATCGTCACACCCGTCAGTTCTTGAGTCTTTGGTTGAACCATGATCCGGAAGGATCATACGCGTAAAACAGCTCTACGTGCCTGTCCTCACCGCTTCCCGTAAACCCGAGAACCTTCAGAAGCGCCTGCCCCCCGCCCGGCGTGTCGATCACTACCCACATGCCCCCGGAGATAGTCAGGCGATCGGAAGGGCTTGACGACCGGTCGCCGCGGCTCAACATGATCTCGTCCAGGGTGCCGGCCGCTTCAAACCGGCTCAATCGTGTCTCGCGCAGGAAGCCGTCCAACCGGGATGGAGAAACCAGATAATCGACGCCGTCCTTGCTATAGAAATAGAGATCGTTCTCAGTGGCGTCAGCGCGAACATGCTTGTTCTGCGCAAACGAAAACCCGTCGTTGTCACCTGTGAAGCGGGTAAGCAGGCTGATTTCACCGCGTGGCCCACAGATGACGGCCTTTTCCTCGCTTGAGCGGCTCAACGAGCGGCCAGGATTGACGACCCGGACAGAAACGTAGTACTGCCGCCCGTTCTCCAGACCAAGCGCCTCGAAATGCTCGATTCCGTCGGAGGGATCCGTGTCTCCGGCGAAAGCCGTATGATTGAAAGGCTCTATGTAGTCAGGATAGTTGCCGTCAGGGTAATTGCCCACGAGCGGCTCCTCGGCGATGTAGATATTGTAGCCTACAATCAAGGCGTCACCGAAGACCTTCCAGGAAACCGTCATCATCTGGTCATTGACATCGACCTCAAGATCCTGAATGCCTCGGGCCGTGCCCGACTCGGGCTGAGGGGCTGGTGGGCCGCAACTTACCACGACAATCAGTGAGATCACAAGGGCCGCAAGAGAAAAAAGCTTCATTTTGTGATCAGCTCCATTTGACGACGACAGAGGAATTCCGCCCCGCTACTCGTTATACACATATCTTCCTCCAAACCGACGCAACCGATGCCAGGAAGGATGATTTCCAACTCGAGCGTGAACACATTCCCCTCCTCCAGCGGGATTGAAGGCGTCATTCCGTAGCGCTCCCAGTTGGGGCCGATAATCGCCCCACCATCATGAACACTCCGACCGAGCTGGTGGCCGAGCGCGTGTTGATAGAGTTCGTAGCCGTTGTCTTCGAGCATCTGGCGGGCCAGGCTATCGACTTCGTGGCCGAGCGTTCCGGGCAGGCATGCCTCGCCGGTCGCCGTGATGATATCGCGGACATGATTGAATGCCTCGGTCAGGGCCGGAGGCGGTTGTTTCTCGCCAAACCTGGGGATATAGAGCAGGCGCTGGAGATCGGAGCAATAGTCATCGAGCCGGACTCCAAAGTCAACGTGAAGCAGATCGCCGCGAGACAGGATTGCATCGGACGGAAGCCCGTGTCCCGACGCGGTTTTGTCAGCCGCGTTGACGATTGTCGCAAACGATGGTTCGCCGCCCGCTTCGACAATGTTCTTGTCTATCAGCTTTGCAACTTCCTTCTCACTAAGGCCGGAGCAGATATCGCGAACTGATCGATCCCAAGCGATCACCGCCGCTTCTGCCGCGCGGCGAAGGCGATTGATTTCCGAGGGCTGCTTTCGACTGCGAAGCTTGCCACACAGATCTTGAGCCGATATGATCCTCTCTCCGAAAGGTGTTCCTTCCAGATAACCGAGTAGTCTCAAGTACATCCCGTGGGTGAGGCCGTCAGCCGACGGATTCTCAGTCGAAAAATTGATCGCGATCGAACGCGGGTCGAGGCGCCTCAACAAGCGCAAAAAATCCTCTCCAACGCCCTCCGTATAGGTGGCCACTTCCGAAAAGCAGCCACTGCGGGCGAAGTTCGCCTGGTCTAGATTGCCAACCAGGGCAATCCGCTCACCCGTCCTGCTGAACATGATGAACGATTCCCATGTAACATCATGGCCGACAACCATCGGAATCATGGGATCCGCCATCATTGTCGACTCTCGGGCAAAGACTATCCAGAGGTCGATCTCCAACTCCTGGAGCAATCCGATGGCCTGTTGGCCCTTTTCCTTTAGGATACTCATGGTCTGAAAAATAGGCATCGCTAGCGGGCAGAACAACAACAAAGGCAGTGGCATTTGACGCGTACAGGACTCGCGCCGGACCCGCAACCGACCAGCCCGAACGAGCTGGGCACGCTGCAGAGTGGTTGTCGCGCTCGAAGCGGAGAGCCGACCTGGTTCTCCGCTTCAATATTTCTATCGAGGATTATTCGACCCTGCCGAGCAGTGCTCTATTCTTCCGCCAGATCCAGCTCGATGATAGGGGACTCGGTATTGACTTGGTCACCGACGGCGAAGTTAATCGCTTTGACCGTTCCGTTGGCGCGGGCAACGACCTGGTTCTCCATCTTCATCGCCTCGACAATCACCATCGGCTGCTTCTCGACGACGCTATCGCCGACCGCCACCTGGATTTTGACGATCTTACCCGGCATGGGGGCGAAAATCTTGTCCATCTCCCCCGTCTGGCCACCAGCGCCCCCAGCGAAGCCATCTTCGGACGGCTCGTTGACTTCCAGAAGCACGGAGTCGATGTCGATGTAGAACGTACCGCGCTGCCCAACAGCTCCAACGACACACCGACGACCGTCAATCTGCGTCGCAAAGAGATTGTCGCCGAGCGGTGTGAAATGAAACTCCCTCTCGCCTACCGTGACATGAAAACCGTCGTCGTGTCTTTCGCACTGGCTCGTAACTGGTTCGCCATCGAAGAGAAACTCGAAACTACTCATGGATCGACTCTCCTATCTGCCAGTTGCCGATTGCCTGCCACACTGACGGCCTCGCCGCGCCATCACTACTCTTTCCGGCGGCTGATCCTCTCGCACCGGCCACAGTCGCGACCGTGGCAGCCGCAACCGCCAGATCACGCAGATGCTCGATATCCGTAGAACGATCACCCATGTGCTTCTCGATGAAGTCGGTGTAAGTCCGTCCGGCGCGGAATTCGGCGTGGTTCAACACCTCGATCATAAACCGCTTGGATGTTTTCACGCCGAGAATCTTATAGTCGTTGAGGGCATTGATCATCTTCTCAATCGCCAGCTCTCGATTGGGAGCGTGGACCACTAATTTGGCCATGATCGGGTCATAGTCGATGGTGATCTCCATTCCTGCGACAACGCCGGCGTCCACCCGAATACCGGGACCCGACGGTGCCGAATAATGGAGGATCTTTCCAGTCGAGGGCATGAAGTTGTTTTCGCCATCCTCGGCGTAGAGCCGGCATTCGATAGCGTGACCCCGTTGGGTGAGCTTTGAGAACTGCTCGGACAGCGGCAGCCCGGCCGCGATACGAAACTGCTCAGCAACCAGGTCGGTACCGGTGACCATCTCGGTGATCGGATGCTCGACCTGAATACGGGTGTTCATCTCCAGGAAGTAGTAATTGCCACTCACGTCATACAGAAATTCGACCGTACCAGCGTTGACATAATCAGCGACCTGAGCGACTTTGATCGCATCAGCGCCCATTCGGGCTCGGGTGTCATCATCCAGAGCGACCGATGGGGTTTCCTCGATTATTTTCTGGTGACGCCGTTGGATGGAGCATTCCCGCTCGAAGACGTGCGTCGTATTGCCATGAGTGTCGGCGATCACCTGGAACTCAATGTGTCGCGGATTGACGATGTACTTCTCAAGATAGACGGTGTCATCATCGAAAGCATTCTTCGCCTCGCGTCGAGCGGCGTCGAGGGCTTCTTCGAGTCCATCGGCGTCGTGGACAACCCGCATCCCCTTGCCACCGCCACCGGCAGCGGCCTTAATCATAACCGGGTAGCCCGCCTCTTCGGCCGCTTTGCGATAGACCGCGAGGTCGGTCTCAGCACCCTTCATTCCCGGGATCAACGGTATCCCGGCATCAGCCATCTTGATCCGCGATTGAACCTTGTTGCCCAGGAGACGAATTGCCTCCGGCGAGGGACCAACGAAAGTGATGCCTTCGTCGGCACAGCGCTGGGCGAAAACTGGATTCTCAGCCAGGAAACCGTATCCGGGATGAATCGCATCGCAGCCGGTCTCTTTGGCTGCCGTGATTATCTTCTCAATATCAAGATACGATTCGCGCGGCGGGGAGGCCCCGATGTGCACCGCTTCATCGGCGTAGAGTCGGTGTTTGGCACCAGCGTCGGCATCTGAGTAAACGGCGACCGACGGGATTCCCAAGGTGCGGCAGGCATCAAGTACGCGCACAGCGATCTCAGATCGATTGGCCACCAGAACTTTGTTAAACAGTCTATCCATCAGATTTTTGTCCAAATCACTCCGGGTTGCTACTCGGTCACCCAGTTCGGTTTACGTTTGTTTAGAAAGGCGTCCATCCCCTCCTGGCCTTCGTCCGATACGCGCAGCTTGGCAATCATGTCGGCGGTGAACGGCTTGAACTCCTCGGGCGTCATGCCAGGCACGGCGCTGACCAAACGCTTGGCCATTGATACCGCTTCAGGACCGGACGACAACACTGACTTAGTCAGATCATCCACGGCCTGGTCGAGTTGGTCATCATCGACCACCTTATTGACCAGACCAACTTCGTAGGCCCGATCACCATTCATTCGCTCGCCCGTGATGAACAGCTCGCGGGCTTTTCCCTCACCCATCTTCTTGACCACATAGGGGCCTATACAAGCCGGAACGACCCCGATCTTCACTTCCGAGAACGAGAACTTGGCGGAGCGGGCCGCAATGGCGATATCACAGACAGCGACAAAGCCGGTTCCGCCTCCGATTGCAGCGCCGTTGATCCGACCGATCACAGGTCGCGGACAGGTATAAATGGCGTAGAAGAGATCCGCCAGAGCATTGGACTCGGCCAGATTCTCCTCGAACGATTGTTTGACAACTCCGCGCATCCAGTTGAGATCCGCCCCCGCGCAAAATGACTTTCCCTCGCCGGTCAAGCGCACCAGACGCAGATCACCATCCTCGGCAATGCGGGCAAAGACATCGGTCATTTCGGTGATGACGGTGCCATTGAAGGCGTTGTGAATCTCCGGCCGATTGAATGTCACTCGTCCGACGCGGCCGTCCTTTTCGTATTTGATAGTACTATATGCCATGAACAATCTCACCTACATCCGGAAGATGCCGTACTTCTGGTCCGGGATGGTGGCATTTAGTGACATAGATATCCCTAGGGCCAGGGCTTGGCGGGTCTCGGTCATGCCGACCATGCCGTCATCCCAGAGCCGAGCGCCGGAGTAGTACGGCAGTGATTCAGATTCGTATTTTTCGATTATCGGCTTGCGGATGTCATCGATTTCGGCCTCGGACAGTTTGCGGCCCTCTTTCTCAAGCTGCTTGATCTTAACAGTCGCCAAAACCCCAGCCGCCTGCTCGCCACCCATGACACATATCTTGGCGTTGGGCCACATCCACATCAACCGGGGAAAGTAGCCGCGTCCGCACATGGCGTAGTTCCCGGCACCGTACGATCCACCGACGACAACGGTGAATTTGGGAACATCGGCATTCGCCACGGCATGAACCAACTTGGCTCCGTCGCGGGCGATACCGCCTTCCTCGTACTGGCGGCCCACGATGAATCCGGCTATATTCTGCAGGAATATCAGTGGGATCTTGCGCTGGGTGCACAACTCAATGAAGTGCGCTCCCTTGAGCGACGACTCCGAGAACAGGATGCCGTTGTTGGCCACGATTCCGACCATGTAGCCATGAATCCGGGCGAAGCCAGTTACCAGCGTCGTACCATAGAGTTCCTTGAACTCGTGGAAACGCGAACCGTCGACAATGCGCGCGATCACTTCTTTGACATCAAACGGCTTGCTCAGATCATTGGACACCACCCCGTATAGTTCTTCCGGATCATAGTACGGATCTTCGGAGTCGATACAGTCGAGCGGGAACTTAGCCGAAGTATTGAAGTTCTCGACAACATTGCGAGTCATCTGAAGCGCATGCTCATCGTTCTGGGCGTAGTGATCACTCACGCCAGAAATACGACAATGAACGTCAGCGCCGCCGAGATCCTCGGCCGACACTACTTCTCCGGTTGCAGCTTTCACCAGCGGTGGCCCACCGATGAAGATCGTTCCTTGTTTGCGCACCTGGATAGTCTCATCCGACATCGCCGGTAAGTATGCACCTCCGGCGGTGCAGGAACCCAGGACTGCTGATATTTGAGGAATACCTTTCGCAGACATGCGCGCCTGATTATAGAAGATGCGTCCGAAATGGTCCTTGTCCGGAAACGTGCCGGATTGCAGCGGCAGAAAAATCCCGCCCGAATCGACGAGATAAATGCACGGCAGGTGATTAGCTTCGGCGATCGCCTGCGCCCGAGCATGCTTGAGGATGGTCATGGGATAGTATGTCCCACCCTTGACCGTGGCGTCATTGGTAATCACCATCACCTCGCGACCATGCACCGATCCTATCCCGGTGATGATGCCAGCCGCCGGGGCATTCCCCTCGTACATATCGTAGGCCGCCAGAGGGCTCAACTCAAGAAAGGGCGTGTTGCGATCGAGTAGTTTGGCAACGCGATCACGGGGTAGCAGCTTGCCTCGATCAACGTGCCGCCGGCGGGATCTTTCCGGCCCGCCCAGTTTGATCTTCTCCAGGCGTTCTTTAAACTCCAGGTGCTGGGCTTTGTTCTTCGACAGGTTGTCTGTGAAAACTTTGGACTTTGTATCTACTTTTGATTCGATGCGGAACATTCTGTGTGACCATCCTCACCTGTGGGCCCGCCGCAATCGTATTATGCGACGACCCGACCATACTACTAAGCCGTTGACGTTCAATAAGTAATTCGAGCCAAAAGAGCTCGAAAGGTCGAATATACAGCAAATGAGGGAATTTGTAAAGTGAAAGGCACGGCCCAAGGTAGCTACTTTGTTTCGCATAGGAGCCTTCCTCCAAACCTGCCCGCGACCCCACGAACGAACCACAGCCACAGCAACAGCTTACGATACGCCCAAGGGGCTCAGATGGCAGTTCCGACGACCTTTGATGGGTCGGCTCGTCTCGGCCAGGTAAACCCCACGTCTACTTCTGCCGAAATCAATACGTAGTACTGGCGGGACTCTCTCAGGCCTGGCCAGGATTGACAACTAAGACAGTATTGTGAATACAGAGGAGGATTCATGCGAACACTAGGCACTATTCTGACGGTACTAATCGTCGTTTGCCTGGCGACATCCGTGGTCGGCCAGGACTTCGCCCAGCCGAAGAAGGACAAAACTGGTCCAATTCTCGGAGTTGGCCTGGGACACTGGACTTACACGACCTACTGGTACTACTATAACTCCAGCAGTTGGAGCAGCTCGCGTTATCCGATCCATGTTCATCGGCGGACGCAGATGTCGGTTTACCTGGAGCTGCCCCCGCTGGTCACGAGCTCGGCCATGGAAGTCACTTTGCGGGGCGTTGGGCAATTCAGCGTCAGGGGTAATGCGACCGAGGAATGGCTCGCTGAGGG
>CAZHDS010000068.1:0-14448 GCA_964531495.1 uncultured Ignavibacteriales bacterium | reverse complement strand
CAGTACGCAAGGGCCGATTCATTGGTTCGAGCGGGGCTGGTGCAAATCGAGGCGGCGCCGGGACCCGATCATGCTCAAGTGGCATCGGCCCTGGACAATCTGGGCGTAATCTGTCACACGATGGGACGATTGGCTGAAGCTGAGGAGTACTATCAACGCTCGCACAGTATGAGACAGGAGTTGCTGTACCACAGCCATCCCGACCGGGGGACGAGCCTCAGCCACATGGCCGTTCTTCTGGCCGACCAGGGCCGGTAC
The DNA here is from genome assembly GCA_964531495.1 of uncultured Ignavibacteriales bacterium. Classification (GTDB taxonomy): domain Bacteria; phylum Zixibacteria; class MSB-5A5; order GN15; family FEB-12; genus DAOSXA01. The sequence goes on along the minus strand of CAZHDS010000068.1, from coordinate 14,190 downwards.
TTGGAGGCTGAACCGTATTACAATCAGTCCGTGTCATTCATCAAGAGAACCTTGGGACCGGATCATGATAAGTTTGCCACCGCTCTGAACAATCAAGCCTACTTCTACTTTTCTACCGGTCGCTACCAGGAGGCGGAACCGCTCTATAAGGAGGCGTGGAAAGTCTGGGAGAAGGCACTGGGACCAGAACACCAGTATGTCGGTCAAGCCATCAACAATCTTGCCTACCTATACAACATCCAAGGCCGACTGGTAGAGGCTGAACCGCTCTACCGCAGAGCACTAGCCCTATGGGAGAAGGCGCTGGGACCCGAGCATGAATATGTGGCTCGGAGCCTGGACAATCTAGCTGGTGTTTGCCGGGATCGCGGCGATTTTGCAGGTTCGGCTGATCTCTCCAAGAGGGCGCTAGCTATCAGAGAACACTCGTTGGGCGCTGACCACCTGGACTACGCTTTCAACCTCTGCAACTTGGCTAATACGTTATGGATGCAGCTGCGGTATGATCAGGCGGAAGCGCTGCTGCTTCAGGCCTTGGAGATTCGGGAGCAGAAACTGGGGCCCGACCATCCCCACGTCGCGCTCGTTCTTAACCAGCTGGCCGTCGTCTATGTCGACAACAACCGACTCGACCGCGTTCTTCCTCTGTATCAGAGAGCCTTGGCAATCTACGAAAGCGCTTCTGATCAAAATCACGCATCCGTTGCGGACGTACATCACAACCTCTCTTACTACTACTTCTTGAAGGGGGGTTATGAAAGAGCAGAGGTCCACTCCGATAGTGCTCTGGCCATACGAAAGGACCTGTTCGGTGACCGCCATCCGCAAGTTGCTGTTTCGCTCGATTTGATGTCACTGATTGCCCGATCGCGCGGGCAGTATGAGCTGGCTCTGCAACTGGCCGCGGCTTCGGTCGATATTGGATTGAGAGCCTTTGCTGACAACAGCCTCTCTCTATCAGAGAAGGATGCCCTCACCTATTCGACCTTCCTCAGAAAATCACTGAACCGTCTATTGAGTGTAATCTATGATAGTACGGGCTGGGAAGGTCGGCCGCTCAAAGAGTCCATAGCCACGCTGGTACTGGCCGGCAAGGGCCAGGTTGCCGATGGACTCCTGGAGCGTCGACAAGTAGTCGTCAAGGAGACAGACTCCACTGTCATCGAGGTCGCCAGGCAGCTCACCTTCGCCAAGTTCCGGCAGTCGCGCTTGGCTGTTCAGGGACCAGGGGAGGACGCCGAGCTCTTTCGAAGGACTACTGACTCGCTGGAATTGACGGCCGCCAACCTGGACACAGAACTTTCTCGCTACAGTGTCAGCTACCGGCAATTCATGATGCAGAAGCGGGTGAGCTACGCGGACTTGGTTCCCCTGGTTCCTGAGAGCACGAGCCTCGTCGAGTTCGTGAAGTACGATCACTATCTACCCCGGGCCGACTCTATCGAAGAACGATACGTCGCCCTTGTCATAGCCTCTGGAGCGGCGCCGACGTTGGTGCCACTAGGTGGGGCGCCGAGGATAGACAGTATGGCAATGCAGTATCGAAATCACATGCTAGTCCAAGCTGCCCTTAGCGACCCTCCGAGCGGCACAGCAGTGCAAGAAATGTACTCCCTGGCGCGGGGCATTTACGACGTCCTCTGGTCCCCGCTGGAGCATTTGGTCGCCTCCACAAACCAGGTGTTCATTGCCCCTGACGCTGCTCTCAACACGATATCGTTCGCAAGCTTGAGGTCGAGCCAGGGCCGCTACCTGATCGAGGACAAGATGATTCATCGTCTGGCCTCAAGTCGGGATCTCTACAGATTTCGTGAGGTCTCGCCGGCGAACACGGGATTGCTGGCGATGGGTAATCCTGATTACAACGCCGGTACTGAACTTCGACTTGGCCGGGCCGCGCCCGATGTTAGGGGGAGTTCATCCCCGGCTATCTCAGCGTTTAGGACGGGATCGCCCGTCGTAGACATCAGCGATATCATCGTCAGCCCGCTTCCGGCTACGGAAGACGAGATCCGCTCAATCGCCCAGACTTGGGAGAAGACCACGGGTGAGTCGGCGCTAGTGCTCACCGGGGCTTCTGCGAGTGAAGAACGATTCAAAGAACTGGCCAATGGTCGTCGAGTTATTCATCTGGCTACGCATGGCTTTTTCCTGGCCTCCACCGTGGCGTATGACCCTTCAAAAGAGTTTGACAGTATTGATCGACCCGCCGACAATGTTCTGCTGCGGTCGGGTGTAATCCTGGCTGGGGCCAACCTGCATGGAGAGGATTCTGACGACCCCGAAGCAGAGGACGGTTTTCTTACTGCCTACGAAGTTTCCGCGATGAATCTGGACGGGACGGACATGGTAGTACTCTCTGCTTGCGAAAGCGGCATGGGCGAAGTGAGGGCTGGTGAGGGCGTGTATGGATTGCGCAGGGCATTCCAGGTCGCCGGAGTCAGAACGGTCGTGGGCTCGCTTTGGCCGGTGGCGGACACCACCACAGCTCAGTTCTTTGATAAGCTCTACCAACAGACCGGTCAAAGTCTGCCAGAACGGCTCACCGAGGTTGCGCGAAATACTATCGCGGACCTGCGTCGCAGCGGAATCGCCGATCACCCCATTCACTGGGCCGCTTTCGTAGCGGTAGGTGACTGGCGCGGGATGTGAGCGCAACCCCCAATCATGGTCGAGACAGAAGTAACTCCTCAATAGCTGACTTCCGACGGCTGGGCTTTTGTTGCATCGTTGACCAGGCTTTCGTACTATGATGTTTGAATCAAACACCAATGCCCTATGATAGCGATCCTGAACGATAAATACGAGTCCGCCCTCAACGGCGACAGAGCCGCAGAAAACGAGCTTTTTGAGCACCTGCGCGTAAGATTCACATATTTGGCAAACCACAAAGTATGGGACCAGGAAGATGCCCAGGATATCGTGCAGAAGGCTCTCATGACGGTCCTTGCCGAGTACAAGTCTTTGACAATTACAACGAGTTTCTCTGCGTGGGCAGCACGAGTATTGGACAACAAAGTAATGAGCTACATTCAGACAAAAAAGCGTCACCAGGTCCGCTCCGACGGTGCCGACCCGGATGTGTTCTCATCGACACCCGAAACATCACCGGAACTCAAGATGGCTCTTGCTCGTTGCCTCAAACTGATCACTCGCGCTAATAGACGATATGCCCGAATTCTTGCCCTTAGCTACCAGGGTTCCAAGGCTGACGAAATGTGCCGCCGTTTGGGTGTCGTGCCCAACAACCTGTATCAGGTCCTATCCCGGGCGAGGCAGATGCTCCAAAAATGTCTGCAGAGTGGGGTCATAGAATGACTAGGGAATGCCACGATCCTCGTTATGAGGCCATGATTCATGCCCATGAGCTGGGCATACTTGAGGATTCGGAGCGGCTCGCTTTTGAGGCCCATCTGATCGAGTGTGACTCCTGTTTTGCCCGTGTTAGCGAGTCCAAGGACGCCATCAGATTGCTGCGATCAGACGAGGCCCTGAAAGCCATTGCGATCGAGTCAGCCCAGCTGGATGACATCGCCGAGACAAAGGTCACAGACATTCGCGACCGAAGCACGGGATTCAGGAACGCCCCCTGGGGGCGGATTGCGGCCGTGGCAGCGGTTCTTGCCCTGGTTGCGATACCGCTGTTTCAAAGCACCGGACCGGATGATCCCTTGCAGCAACTGGTCTTCTCCACGACGCGGCAATCCACGGCCGCCACAATTGACCTTAAGCAGGGTGGGCAGGTTGAATTCGAATTTCCGTTCGCAGCCGATCCCGATGGCTCGCGGGGAATTCTAACTATAGCCAGCGCTTCCGGCAGCATAGTATTCATCGATAGCACTTTCATCGATCCAGACCAAGATGGTACCGGAACACATCGCTTGCCGGTTGACTCCTTTGACGCAGGTATGTATAGCCTGACTGTCTCCTCGACTGACGGTAACGGCTCGCCCAAGCCACTGGAATTCTATTTCCGCGTCAAGTAGAGCTAATCCCTCCTCCATCAAGGGCAGGCTTGACAGCTGCCTACTGCTTTCCCCCAGACCCGGTTGAATCTCCCAATGTTCCGCTGGCGCACTCTCCGTGCGTGGCGTAATGCTCTGTCATATAACAACTTCAAGTTTTTCTAAAGGAGCGCGTAAGAACTCTGGTTTTGGTGATCCATGCTATGTGAATGAAGAAAACAACTAACATGGAAACCAAACAGAGAATGGTGAATCGCAAAGGACGCGATCGCACCGAAACCCCTAAAGTTGGAGAAACAGTCATGAAACGCTTCTTCCCCCTCACCTCACTGCTGGTCCTGGTAGGACTGGCCATTCTGTCGCTGGCCTCAGCCGTTCAGGCGAACCAGGTAGTACATTTTCAAGCCCAGTTGGGAAACTCAGGAAGCCCAGTTCCCGATGGTACTTATTCGGCCTCGTTTACCGTCTACGATGACCCGGTTGGCGGCAATGCTCTATGGTTTGAATCCAGGCAAGTGCAGGTCTTTGACGGCGTCCTAAGCGTCAAGCTAGGCGAAGTATCGCCGCTGGACCCGACCGTGTTCAGCCCTGAATTCGGTGAGCCGTATCTGGAGATCGAGTTCAATGGTGAAGTTCTCAGTCCGCGCTCACTCCTGGCTGCGGTGCCGACATCTATTGTCAGCCAGTCGGTCAGGGGCGACTTTGAATCGTCCCCCGGCAGTATTGCTCTCAATGATAGCCTGACTGAGAGCGGCATTGAGATGAGCACTGTTGATACGGCTGTGTCCTTTTCACTTGGCAGCCACTTTGACCCGAACAAGGGTGTCGATATTATGCCGGGCGGTGCTATCCGCTTCGACGCTACCCCTTCCCGCTGGGATGCTCGCATGGGTGTCTGGGATGCTTCGGTTGAGAACCGTATCAACCCGGCCGTGTGGTTCAGTGGCGACAGTCTCGGGGGCCGGATTCGCCTTCAGGATCAGGTTCGTGATTTCGCCCTTGATTCTCCGACGGTCACCATCGATATGTGGGCTGATTCCTCTGCAGCGCGGATCGATCTCTCCCAGATTCAGGACCAGATGGTCAAGCAGGTGCTAATTTGTGCTGATGACACTATGCCTCGCGTAGTCATCCAGGATCAGTTTGATGGCCAGATCCAGGATCAGCTGACTCTCACTCAGGACTTTGTCAGCATTCAGGATCAGATGCCGGGCGGTATGCAGGATCAGATGAACCTGAATGGCGCTCAGCTTGATTTCACTCAGTTCAACCCGGGCAAGGCTGCTCCTGGTTACACGGCCAGCTTTGGCCAGGACGGCATTCTCTTCACCGATATGTTCAATGATACGACCCTCTCCGCCAGCATTTACGGACAAATGAGCATGAGAGGATTCCACATGTACGATGGTTCTCCGTCGGGCTACGTCCTGACTTCGGACGCCTTCGGCAACGGAACCTGGCAGCCTGCGTCGGGCGGTAACGCGGCTGACTGCGGATGGGTTGATGATGGTAGCGTTGTTCGCCTGGAGACTATCAGTGACCGTGTAGGAATTGGTTCTAACAGCCCCGGCAGTCACCGTCTATACGTGGAATCTGCCTACAATGGTCTTGGTGGTTCCACCATCAAGGCTGAGAACTTCGGAAGTTCAGGTATCGCTATGTGGGGTGTGACCAACGGCAGCGATGCCACTATGGTCATGTCACAGCGTGGCACCGGCGATGTCATGAGACTCTTTTCTGATTCGGCGGGCTGGGTGATGAATGCTCGCTCCGATGGCCGGGTAGCCGTCGGCGATGTTGTGCCGCAGTCCCGGTTTGATCTCATCGACTGGACCCCCTGGGGTGGTTATAATCACGTTCAACAGGGACTCAATGTGGAAGGCACAATGGACCCGGACTGTCCGCCGGGGATCTACACCCACTACGGCATTCGCGCCGAAGTGAACGTCAACGAGTGCGATTTCACGAACGCTTACGGTGTAGTCGGAATCGCCAGCGGCAGCGGTCGGAACTACGGTATCTACGGTCGGGCCAGTGGTGGCGCTACGGTGGACTGGGCCGGCTACTTCCAGGGCAATGTAAGGATCACCGGTGTCTTGGATCAGGGCTCTTCCACGATGTCGATTGATCACCCGTCCGATCCGGATAACATGTATCTCAATCATAGCGGCGTGAGTTCACCCGACATGAAGAACGTGTATGATGGCGTTGCTTTGTTGGATGCTGACGGTCATGCCACGGTCGAGCTACCGGAATATCTCGAAGACCTCAACGGTGATTTCCGCTATCAGCTTACCTGCATCGGTGGCCACGCGCCAGTGTATGTGGCTTCTGAAGTCGACAACAACCGCTTCGAGATCGCTGGCGGCTTGTCCGGCATGAAGATCTCGTGGCAGGTTACTGGTATTCGTATCGATGCCTTCGCCCAGCAGAATCAGGTCCAGGTAGTAGTCGCCAAGTCGCATGATGAGGCTGGCAAGTTCTTGCACCCTGAAGCCTTTGGACTCGGGCAAGATATGAGCGTTGCGGCCGGCCTGGCCGACGCCAGTCCTGAAGTCATGGCTAACGACGTAGTCGAAGGGAGCGCCCACTAATGAAATTCAGAAAACTTACAGCACTAGCACTGCTTATGTGCGGAGCGCTGGCGGGTTATCCCGCCAGCCGCGCCGCAGCCGCCGAAGGTGTTCAGATTATTCAGTACGTGGTTTCCTCTGGAGCCCCGCAGAGCAGCTCAGCGAGCTTCAACGCCGCCGGGACGGTGGGACAGCCAGCGATCCAGACCGGAACCTCAGAGAACTATCAGACTGACCCCGGCATCTGGGGCCAGACACCGGATCCGGATGACTGTTGTGTCTCTCGTGGCGATATAGACCGTAGCGGCGGAGACCCGGACATCGGCGATTTGATCCGGCTGGTCGAGTATATGTTCCAGTTTGGTCCGGAGCCTTTTTGCATGAGCGAAGCTGATATCGATGGTTCCGGCGGCGACCCCGACATCGGTGATCTGATCGTACTGGTCGAATTCATGTTCCAAGGTGGCACCAATCTCGTTCCCTGCGGCTATGAAGCCGGTGGCTCATCGAAGGTTGCCTCCGAGCAACCGGAGTTCCGGGTCAATTACAGTTTCGCCGATGGCTTCACATCCATCTCGCTGACTTCCCCAGTACCCCTCAGGGGTGTGCAACTGGAGTTGGAGAGCGCTGATCTGGCTGATCCGATCAGTCTCGTCGGCGACAACCTCGATCTGGTCTATGGACATAACGGGGAAATCACCAGGGTCGGCATTCTGGATCTGGATGGCGGAGAAACCATGCCGGCTGGTAGCTTCAAGGTTGTCAAGTTGGAAGGCGATTGGGAAGTAGTTAGCGCGATCCTGGCCGATACAGATGCTCAGGCGATAGTACCAGTGATTGGCGATCGGGCCAAGATTGGCCAACTGCCAGCATCATTCAGCCTGAATCAGAACTATCCAAATCCATTCAACCCGAGCACGACGATCGCATTCGCGCTGCCGGAAGCAGCCGAAGTCAGGCTCGAGATCTTCAATCTTCTGGGCCGCAAGGTTGCCACGCTGACCGAGGGTGAGCTCCCGGCCGGACATCATTCGGTGGTCTGGGAAGGTCGGAACTCATCTGGCAGCACCGTCGCGACGGGCGTCTATTTCTATCGCCTTGACGCCGGTTCCTTCAGCGAAACGAAGAAGATGTTGCTCTTGAAGTGATCTGATCCGGGAGAGGGGTCCGTGCTCACCGCATGCGGCGGGATCAACATCCCGCCGCATTTTTTGTGCCTGGCATACTGTTCTTCGAGATCAGTGAGATATGCGCACTTCCGGTGACGTCGCATTTCCACTGCGACAACAACTTCCACGATATCATAGTAGATTCTCCCCCTGACGAAGCAGGGAACTCGCATTCGGTCACCGAGGGTGGCTGTCTGCAAAAGGATCGTCGTATTCTGACCCTGCCGTCTCTCACTTACTCCCGGGGTAACCACCCGATTGTCATCGCCCTCGACCTGAGTGGCTGGCAGTTTGCTACTGCGTTCAAGGCCCTGTTGTAGGTAGTGTCTCTCAATGTTAGGAACGGCACACCCGACATGAAGGAACTATAATGGATGACAAGCCGACTCAACCGATGAAGCCGCTGGTTGTCGAACTGGAAGAAGGCACGCACAAAGCGTGTTCCTGCAAAAAGTCGAAGATCTTTCCCCTGTGTGATGGTACTCATGAGGGTACTGAATTCAAGCCGCTTCTATTTGAGATTCACAGGACCACGGGAGTGGCGCTGTGCCACTGTGGTCTAACCAACAACTTCCCTTACTGCGAGGCCTCGCACAAGAAGCTACCGGCGGAATAGCCGAGCCAGCCGAAGATACAAATGAAAACGGCGGCCTGTAAAGGTCGCCGTCTTCGATTGCTTGAGCTTGTCGCCAAAAATCTGGCTGTCGCCGGTTACAGAATTTTTTCAAAGGTCTCCTTGAATACTTCGTAGGTACGCGGCCCAACAAAGCGCTCGACCTCGTTGCCTTCTTTATCATAGAAAATGGTTGTCGGCACACCAGAGATCTGCCCCAGGGTCGTCATGGTCCGAGGATCGGCGACCAGCATCACCCAGTCCATATCATTCTGAGAGGAGAAGACGCGTACTTTCGTCGGAGTGTCGCGCACTGCCAGTCCAACCATTTCGATGCCCTTGTCGCGGTACTCGCTGTAGACGCGCACCAGATCCGGAATCTCGCGACGGCAGGGCGGGCACCACGTACCCCAGACATTGATGACTGTCGGCTGCTTGCCAAGCCATTCGCTGGAATGGTGCATCTGACCTTCAATGTCAGCTGCACTAAAACTAACGCCGCTGGGAACCGTGGCGTACGCCGTAGCTGTTTCGCCCGAAGGAACCACGGAAGTCTGGACGTCAGTCTCGGCCTGGACAGTGACCTCGGTTTCGACCGAGTCGCTCCCGCAGGAAATCAGACTGGTCATGAAAATTGCCGCGCCAAAAAGTATCAGAAAGAAACGCATCACGATATTTTCCTTAGGTTCTGGTTGGGGCTTCTCGGCAGCTTAAGCTATTTGCCACCCTGATCGGTTGCCGTAGTATCATATTTGCGGTCATTGACATAAGTAAGATACTGCATCAGCTGATCTTTGAGTTGATATCCGCGCAGGGCACCGAGCTTTTCACCATCCGGCTTGAGGAAGAAGTACAACGGATAGCTGCTCACACCGTACTCTTTTTTGGAGAGGGTGCGTTCAGTAGTCTTGTAGCCATCAATATCCAGCTCGTGCTTGGAGTCACCGTCCACCATAATAGCCACGAAGTTCGAGTCTATCATTCTGACGACTTCAGGATCGACAAAGGTAGATTTGTTCATCTTCTTGCAGTAGCCACACCAGGAGGTCGTGAAGTTGATAAAGATGTGTTTGTCTTCAGTTTTGGCTTTAACGAGACCACTGTCGTAATCATACCAAGTTATGTCGCCGCCGGTATGGCGGGCGGATGGTTTTACCTCGGGTTTCGGTTTGCTGCCCTCGGCCAGGACCAGCGAAGCGAACAGTATCGCTAACACAAGGAGGGTTCCGGTAGTCTTGAGGTAATTCATGGTCGCCTTTCAAAATATCAGGACAGATTCTCTTTCGCACTTAGAGGCCGAAAATAGGCATTTGATTCACCGATTTGGGCCTTAATCTTCTCGAGCAACTCGGCGGCCGGATCAACGGCATACTTCTTTGACCTAACAAATACTTCGGAGCCGTTGTGGCGAACCGCCAGCATCACCGGCGTATGTCCTTTGAAACTCTCCAAAGAGGTAAGAACCAGGTCTATTTCTTCGTCCGAGCAGCGCTCTTCGATGTTTATAACCAGCTGGCAGCTAAAACGTTCCGTAAGACGCTCAAGAGGCGTGATCTCGCTCCCCAGGATTTTGGGAGACTCTCCCTCACGGGTGGAAACACGCCCACCAACCAGCACCATTCGGTCTTTGTCAATATACTCGCGATTCTTCTCATAGCAATCAGAGAAAAGGATCAATTCGACCGAGCCGGTGAAGTCCTCGAGAGTAGCGAAGGCCATGGCGTTCCCTTTTTTGTCGATCATGGTTTTGATCTGGGAAAACATGCCCCCGACGGTGACCTCCCGTCCGTCTGGAACGGAGGCGAGGTTGGCAACCGGTCCCGTGGTGAAGACGCTAAGTTCGCCGCGATATTGATCCAGCGGATGGCCGCTAACATAGTATCCGAGCATTTCCTTCTCTCTGGTCAGACGATCCCGGTTACTCCAGGGAGGAACTTCGACCAGCGACGGGGGGGTTCTGTTGACCACGCCTCCCTCGTCGGCAAAGAGGTCGTGGCTGGATGATTGTTCGGCTACGCGGTGACCATACTCAAGCATCACTTCGACCGTCTCCAATAGTTGGGCGCGATGGCCATCGAGGGAATCACAAGCCCCGGCCGAGATCAGTGACTCCAGGGTCCGACGATTGACTGATCGCGCCGCAATGCGCGCGGCCAGATCAGCAAAGGTCGTATAAGAACCGTTATTCTGTCTCTCGGAGGTTATGGCCCGGGCCGGGCCCTCGCCTACATTCTTCACGGCCCGCAATCCAAACCGGATCTTCTCATCGACCACCGAGAACTCTATCTGTGACTCACTGATATCCGGCGGCAGGACCGTTATCCCCATCCGGCGACACTCTTCCATGAAGATATAGATGCGATCGGAGTCGTTGATTTCCGAGGTCATCAGAGCGGCCATGAACTCCCGGGGGTAATAGTGCTTCAACCAGGCCGTTTGATAGGCGATGTAGGCATAGCAGGTCGAGTGAGCCTTGTTGAACCCGTAGCGGGCGAAAGTTTCAATCTGATCGAAGACCTCCTGGGCAATAGCCGGAGCGATGTTCTTTCCAGCAGCCCCAGCCAGGAACTCGCGCTGCTGCTCTGCCATCAATGAGGCGTCCTTCTTCCCCATGGCCTTGCGCAGTAGATCCGCCTTGCCCATAGAATACCCGGCCAGAAGGTTGGCAATCTTCAGCACGTGCTCCTGGAAGACAATAACACCGTAGGTGTCCTTGAGGATGTCTTCGAGAATCGGATGGAGAAACTTGATGGTCGCAGCGCCTTTCTTGCGCTTGATGTATTCATCGACCATTCCGCCGTCCAGAGGACCCGGACGATAAAGGGCGTTCATGGCGGTGATATCGGTGAAATTTTCCGGAGCCAGCTTGCGTAGATAGTCACGCATGCCAGGGGACTCAAACTGGAAAACACCGATCGTATTGCCATCGGCGAAAAGACGGTAGACATTGGCATCATCGAGAGGAATATTGTCTAAATCGACGTCGCTGTCGGGATAGTCCTCTTTGATCATTTTCAGGGCATCATCGATGACGGTCAGCGTTCGCAGACCGAGGAAATCCATTTTCAGAAGGCCGATCTGCTCCACTCTCTTCATATCGAACTGAGTCGTTACTTCGTCTCGACTACCCTTAAATAGCGGCACGAAATCGGTCAAGGCTGAGGGGGCGATCACGACTCCAGCGGCGTGGGTGGAGCAGTGCCGGGCGAGACCCTCCAGAGTCTGGGAGTAGTCAATTAGCTTGGCAACCCGGGCGTCACTCTTGACCAGCCCCGCCAGCTCCGGCGCCTCCTTGAGAGCCCGGGCCAGAGTCATGTCGGCGGCCAGCGGAATCATCTTGGCGATACGATCGACATCACTATAAGGCATGCCCAATACTCGCCCGACATCGCGCACTACGGCGCGGGCGGCCATAGTACCGAAGGTAATGATCTGGCAGACGTTGTTCTCGCCGTACTTTTCGATCACGTACTGGATGATCTTGTCGCGACCGCGGTCGGCAAAGTCAATATCGATATCCGGCATCGAGATACGTTCCGGATTGAGGAAACGCTCAAACAGAAGACCAAATCGCAGCGGATCGATAGTGGTAATACCGAGAGCATACGAAACCAGCGAACCGGCGGCTGAGCCACGCCCCGGTCCAACGGGAATCTTTTGCGAACGGGCGTAGTCACAGAAGTCCTTCACAATCAGGAAATAACCAGCGTAGCCCATCTGGCGGATAACACCTAGCTCATAGGCCAGTCGAGTCTCAATCTCATCGTTCCAAGCATCATAGAGCCGGGTGATTCCCTCTTTGCACAGATGCTCCAGGTAATCCTCAGCGTCTACGAACGGCTTGGGCAGCGGGAAAACAGGTAATTTGAGTTGCCCCATCTCGAGCTCGAGATTGCAGGCCTCGGCGACGGCGATGGTGTTCTGCAAAGCTGGCTTGAAGTCGCCCAAAGCCTTGTCCATTTCGGCGGCCGACTTGAAGTAGATCTCGTTCGTATTGTAGCGCATACGGTCGCGGTCTTCGACCTGCTTGCCAGTTTGAATACAGAGAAGAGCGTCGTGGGCGTCGGAGTGTTCACGCTTGAGATAGTGACAATCGTTGGTGGCCAACATCGGAATCCCGGTCTCACGGGCGATAGCATCTATCTTAGGGAGCAGGTCCAGCTCTTTGTCTAAGCCATGGTTTTGGACTTCGAGATAGAAATTGCCTTCGCCGAAGATATCCTGCAATTCGCGCGCTGCAGCAACCGCGACGTCGACCTGGCCGTGCATTAGGTTCCAGTTCACCTCCCCCTTGAGACAGGCTGACGATGCAATCAAGCCCTCGGAGTGCAGCCGGAGTAGTTCCTTGTCGATCCGGGGACGGTGGTAAAAACCTTCGAGAAAACCAGCCGAGGAGAGTTTGATCAAGTTTTTGTAGCCGGTAAGGTTTTTGGCCAGCAGAACCAGATGATAGCCACCGTCGGGGTGAACGCTGGAGGGCTTTTTGTCGAGCCTGCTGCCACCAGCGACGTAGGCTTCGGTACCAATTATCGGCTTTATCCCGGCCTTCGTTGCTTTCTGATAGAACTCAATGGCTCCGAACATGTTACCGTGGTCGGTCACAGCCAGAGCCGGCATCCGGTACTCCTTGGCAAGCGCGATTACATCATCGAGACGGCAAGCACCATCCAGGAGAGAGTATTGGCTGTGAGTATGCAGGTGTACGAAGTTGGAAAAGCTCATCTTATTCTACAAACGGCGGTCCGTTGGGGTCTGTTCCTCGGTTCCTTGATCGGGCGACCTGATTCTGGGGCCGGTAACGAATTGGATTGACTGCGACGGACAGCAAAGCCAGCGCTACGCCCAACAATGTGATGAATAAACGCTCGGTGGTCAATCCCAATCTTGTCTCAAGTTGGGTCGCCGGGTCCTTCGGAGCAGTTTGTCGCGGAAAAGCACGTTGTCCCAATGGCGAAATCGAGGAGGGGCCATTTGCGGCAAAAAAACAGGCGCTCGGCGGTGTGAGCACTACACCACCGAACACCTGACACATTGTCCGTCCCCTTCGGACTTGATTTCCACTCCCAAGGCCACCCGTCGGTCATGGGTTTGGCCAGCCACCGCCTGAGCGAGAGTACCAGCGGCTGGCTCGGTGCTTGAGCAACACCCCAAGCGACCAACGATCCGAAAGTATCGGTCGCCCTCCCACGGGAAGACCAGTATCAAGCGGCGGTATCATCCAAACCTGCCTGTAAGGACGGGCGGGGCCTACTTTCGCTGTCAATACCAAGGATATACATATCAAATCGCATGCCAGAACGTGGCCATGGCATCGCCAACTTAATGCTATGCGAGTACAGCACTTAAGCAACCACGGTGCGGTCGCATTGTAACGCGGGGGTATAGAATACCGGAATCGTGCTCTGTGGCTGGGGTGAATAATACCCTAGTCGAGTTCGAACTCTTTGAGCAGCTTGCGCAAATTGGACTTGTCTATGGCCAACGCATCGGCAGCGGCCGCAATGTTCCCTTTGTGTTCGGCCATAGCCTGAACCAGGATCAGTCGCTTGTGTTCTCGCATTTGCCCCTTCATGGTGCGATCTTCTGGCACTCCATAGCCCTCAAGGCCTAGAAGATCAGCCACATCGCGGCGTGCGACCAACTCCGAATGCGATAGATCGATTAGAGACTCAACTCTGTCACGCAATTGGCGCACATTGCCGGGCCAGTCGAACTCAATAAGCAGATTGAGAGCGTTCGGGGTGAAAACCCGTACCGGAATATCGGACTCGCGGCAGTGGTTCTCCTTGAACACGTCAACCAAGTCAGGAATGTCTTCACGACGGTCTTTCAACGGTGGCAGAATGATTTGTACGCCTCCCAGACGATAA
>CAZHDS010000067.1:0-14580 GCA_964531495.1 uncultured Ignavibacteriales bacterium | reverse complement strand
GGCTTCGTCCAACTCTCGCGAGGGGTATCGAGCCAATCTTGAGCTGGCCAAGTATCATGAGCATCGCCGCAGAGATCATGTCAGGGCCGCCGAATACGCCCGTTGCGCCCACCGGATCTGCCCTTACCCTTCCCATCTGAAGTCGCTGGACCATCGCCTGCAGCGCCTAACAGACCGCCAGGCTGACCGCTAGCCTGTTATCGCCCGTAATATCTGCAGCGCCATTTGCGGCCAGGCCTTAACTGGGGCGGGTTATCGCCGATATTCTATATAACCCAAGGACGAGGACAGAAATGAGCGCGGACATATTTCAACAGATTCTCAATGATCACAAGGAGCTGTCGTCCCTGCCCCAGACGTTGGCAGAGGTACTCCGGTTGGCTCAAAACGAGACAACTTCGGCGACACAAATGGCCCAGGCTATCCAGCGTGATCCGGCTATGACGGCCAAGATCCTGCGGCTGGTGAATTCGCCCTACTATGGCGGGCGGGAAGTAACCAGCGTATCCCAATCAGTAATGACGATGGGTATGCGGGCGGTAACGGCCCTGGCCCTTTCCAGTTCTATCTATGATATGACGGGCGAGTGGGAGGTGGCAGTAGACCGGAAGCGTTTTTGGTGCCATTCTCTTCAGGTTGCTATTGCGGCCCGGGATATTGCCGATGCGACTGGCTATGCCTATCCTGAAGAAGCTTTTGTTTGTGGCCTGTTGCATGATATCGGTATTCTCGTCCTCGAGAAGTCATTCCCTGAAAAATACGAGCGAGTTTGGAAACGGGTGCGCTCCGGTGAGTCATTGTGTGATATGGAAGACCAGATCTGGGGTACCAATCATGCTCGCGTGGGTCAGTTCTTGCTGGAACAGTGGCACCTGCCGCAGGTCATTTGCCAGGCTGTCGGGATGCACCACAACCCGATGCTGACTGAAAACGATGATGTCGAATTCCGTTGCGTACGGATGGTGGCGCTGGCCAATCGCATTGCCCAGCTTACCATCGTGGAGCAGCAACCGGATCTGTCCAACGGACCGGATGCCCGATCCAAACTGCAAGAGAATCTGGAACTAAGCGCCGAGCAACTTGAGGATATCGAAAAGGGTCTGATGTCGAAAACTGCTCAGGAGGCCGCCTTCCTCGAGATCGACGTGGGCTCACCGGAAGCAATCCTCATGGAAGCCAATCGGCTGCTCTACGACAGTTATCTGGCGGTGGAGAATCTGCTGCGGGAAAACCGTCGCATGAAACAGGAGATCGCTCGGGCGCAGATGGAGAAGGCTGCTCTGGAGGCTCTCAAGGCTATCACCGCCACTTTCAATCACTACATCAACAACGCCTCGGCTACGATTTTGGGTCGCGCCCAGCTGATTCAGGTCAAGCTGAAGCAGGGGGACATAGTTGATCTGTCGGGGGATATAGATAGGTCAATGTCGACCATTATCAGCGGTGTCAGCACCGTTTGCCAGGTGCTTGAGGAGTTGCAGGATCTGACTTCGTTCAAGACCACTGTCTATCACGATGATACGTTCATCCTTGATCTTGAAGATCGTCTGAAGGCCAAGGTGGAGGCTTTGGAAAGAAAAGCCGAGGGCGTCCCGGCCGAGTAAGGGTGATCTCCGGCGCCAATATCGATATGATCGGCGCCGGAGTCCCGAAATCGATGACAGTGGTCAGCTCAGTCCCGACCGTAGACGATCAGCCTATTCGATCGTCCTAATCAAAAGAACAGGCACTATCGTAGTTTCATCTCCCAGAGTCTCTATCGGAATCGAATCCGGGGAGTCGCCGGGCTGGATCGCCTGGGCTATGGTCATCAGCGTATTGGAAGGATGCGTCGTGGTGCTGTCCATGGTCAACTGCTCGATAGGGGAACCATCGAGGGAGGACACAAAGACCGTCACCAGCCGTCCGGATCCGGGAGGAAGACCATTCTGCGAGGGCCCCATATTGGCCATCATGCCCAGGGTGAAGCACTGAATCGCAGAGTCAGCCCGGTAGCCTTTGTAGTCAAAGTCAGCCGCTCGACCGCCCGTGTAGACAGCTGAGTCAGCCACGATTTTGGTTTCTCCAGCCTCAAGAATGAAGGGCAGCGAGAGAGCTTCGATCCACTCATCATTGGTGTATGAGATGGTGATGGTCCAGTTGGTCTGGTCGATTCGGGCCAGCTCGGCGTAAAGCGTGTCGGTCTGGCCGAAGCCGTCAACCTGGGCAGCGGCCAGCATCGGGAGCATGATCAACATCACCCCTAGCGTGACCTGTTTAAAACATGATTTCATTTCTATCTCCGTCCTCTTTGGTTAATCTGCTACTGATACTACACTCTGGGTTCGAAAAGGATCCCCCGACCGGACCAGTCTCCAGAGTTTGTCTGGGCCGATTTCCAGAGATCCATCAGGGAGTCGATTGTGCCCTGGCGTTGGGGTTGGTTGGCCAAAATCTCGGCGGCCATCAAAAGACCTTGGTGGCCCTCTTCGGAACGGGGGAAACGATGGAGCAGTTCGGTCAGAATCTCAATCGCGCGATCTGGTCGACGGTCGCAAAGAGCCATCTCGGCTCGCAGACGTATGGTCCGGGCTTCCAGTTGTCCCCCGGCGCCTCGTCGGGCCATGTCGCTGAGCTGGTCTTTGGCGGACGTCATCCAGTATTCCACCTCTGACTTCCGGCCCTGGGTACCGACATGGTTCGCCATGTGTAGATTGGCCCGAATGGCTTCGTCGGTGTCGCGATATCGCTCGATCAGGAATTTGTATT
Organism: uncultured Ignavibacteriales bacterium; assembly: GCA_964531495.1. GTDB lineage: Bacteria > Zixibacteria > MSB-5A5 > GN15 > FEB-12 > DAOSXA01. The sequence continues at coordinate 11,832 of CAZHDS010000067.1, read as the reverse complement.
CGGTCTCAGCTCTGCTCCACTTGCCTTGAAGCTCGAAAGAAGAGGCAATCGTCTTTTGAATCAGAGGCGTTCGGGAGAAGAAGCCGGCTGAGTTACGTTTCAGATCAATCAAGACGGTGCGAGCCTGATCATATCGCTTCTGTTCCATCAGGGCGAGGGCTGTCTTCAGCTCAAGCTCGGGGCGTAGGAGCGTGTCCTCAAGAGGAAGTTCAAGCAGGATCAGGCCGTACAGCGTGACGGCTGTGTCAGGACGGTTGAGGTTGCCGGCGAAGATGTCGGCGATCGCAACCAGCGCCGGGATTCTAGATGATGGGGCCGTGGTGGCCAGAGTATCCAGATGGGCCAGGGCCAAGACGGACTGGTCAGTTACCTCGTAGAGGCTGGCAAGATGAGACCGAGCCGCCAATGTCAATTGGCGATTGTCAGGATTGATCAGAAGAGACTGATAGTACTCTTCGGCCCGTTCGGGCCAGGTGGCAGCGTTGACGTCGTCGTTGCTCTTGAGACTGATCCAAGTTAGGTGAAGGGGTAGTCCCAGCAAGTTCGGATCAATCTTTCCTTCTTCATCGATTGGTGGATAGAAGTCGGTTAACAGTGCATCGTAGACAGCCAGAGCCGAATCCCATCGGCCAGCCATCTGCAGGTTCTGGCCGAAGCGCAGGCGAGCCGCCATCAGTCTCCCGCCGTTGAGGTCAACTCGTTCTAAGAGGCCACCAAGAACAGCCACGCTGCTGTCAAACTGTTGCCGGTGGGCGAGGAGCGTGGCGAGTTGAGCGGTGGACTGATATGCAATCTGCTCCAGCTCGTTGCGCTCCTGAGGAAAGGTGGCTGCATCGACTGAGTCCAGAGCGGAGATACTTAGTCGCATGGCCTTGCGAAAACCATCGCGAGCACTTTCGTGGCTTTGGGCCCGCATCGACTTCGAAGAGCTCTGCAGCCCAACCAGTTGTCGTTCGGCCATACTTAGAGCCTGCTCCGCTTCATAACGGAGTCTCATGGCCTGATTCTCAAGACAGGATAGGGAGAGAAGAGCAAGCAAGGTGATTAGAATGGGCAGGGATGGCAGTCGCTTCATTCAGGTCCCGCTTCGATAAGAACGTTGTTCGAACACGATCTTGGTCACGCGCGAATATAGGCGGAGTTCTATTGCCGGACAAGGTTTTTCAGGTGCCATCGCGGTACAACCACCGCCTCCGGCCTTGATGCCGCGTTACTTGCGCCAGGCGGCGGCGCGGAAAATGATCAGCACGGTGAATATCTCCAGTCGTCCGAGCAACATCAGGAATATCATAACCCACTTGCCGGGGCTGCTTATCCAGCCGAAGTTCTCGACGGAGCCAACCCCGGCCAGGCCGGGGCCGATATTTCCGATGGCGGCTATTGAGCAAGTGATGGCGGTCGTGAAATCGGGGACGAAGATAGTCATGAGCACCGCGCCGAGGACGAAGAGCAGGACAAACAGGATGAAGAAGGCTACGACGTTGATGACCATCCTGTCGTCGATGGTCTGATCGCCGACTTTGATCGGTGCCACCAGGCGAGGTTGGGCTAGCTTCCGTAATTGGTTGACGGCCACTCGCAAGACAATCATCACGCGCATCATCTTCATCCCGCCGCCGGTCGAGCCAGCGCAACCTCCGAAGAACATCAGGATAACCATCAGGATCCGCAGGAAATTTGGCCAGAGATCGAAATCAACGGTCGCGAAGCCGGTGGTCGTGATCATGGCCAGGGCCTGGAAAGCGGCGATGCGCAGGGTGTCCAGAAAGTTGCTGTACAGACCGCTTTGCTGGGCATAGTGAGCGGCAAACTGTTCGGCGGTGCCGGGGTCGTGGCGGAAATGGTCGGCGGCGATTTCCAGGGGAGCCAGCCCCCCGAAAAACAGCACGGCTGTAATGAGAACGATCGCCGCCAGGATCACGCCGTTGTAGAATACGAACTCCCGGTTTCTCATGATCGAGAAAGTGTCACCACGCAGGGCACGATAATGCAGCACGAAGTTGATTCCGGCCAGGTACATGAAGACAATCACCACCCAGTCGATGAAGGCGGATTCATAGCCTGCTATGGAGGCGTTGCTGTTGGAGAAACCGCCGGTAGCCATGGTTGCAAAGGAGTGACATATTGAGTCAAAGATGCTCATGCCGCCGGCCCAGAGAGCGATCGACTCGACCACCGTGAAGAGCAGGTAGACGCCCCAAAGAATCGAGACCGTCTGGCGCAGTCGGGGCTGCAGTTTGTCGACACTTGGTCCGGGCACTTCGCCGCGGAACATCGAATACCCCGACACTCCCATGGCCGGAAAGATCGCGATGGCCAGGGTGATGATGCCCATGCCTCCCAGCCAATGAGTCAAGGCGCGCAGGAACAAGAGCGATCGTGGCAGCGACTCGATATCAGTCAGGATCGATGAGCCGGTTGTGGTGAAGCCTGACATGACCTCGAAATAAGCATCGGTAAAAGCGCTGAAGGCTCCGGACCATCCGACCGCGCGCTCGGTAATGAAATAGAGACAGAAGGGTATTGAGGCGATCAAAGCCAGCGTGACCCAGCCAAAGGTAACGATCGCATATCCCTCGCGGACGCCCTGAAAGGCGGCCCCTTTGCGAAACATGAGTACCATCAGGCTGCCAACGATCAGAGAAAACAAGATCGCCCAGACCAGCCCGAAAATCTCCGGCACCTGAAGCATCTGGGGAATAGTCATGGTACGGTCGTCCCAGACAGCTATTCCGAGGGGAACCAGGAGAATCAGGCCCATGACCTGCATGAGTTTGCCGGTGGCTAGTGCGATGGCGGTCTTGTGCATAGTGTGCTCCGTCCCGCGAGACTAGCGACCCCGGAAGAGTTTCGATATGGCCGATCGGCGTTTGTCCTGGACGATCATGATTACGTGATCAGCTTCTTCAACGACGGACTCGCCGTCGGGCAGGATCATACTATTATTGCGTACGATCAGTCCAACTACCGATCCCTTGAGTTTGCGCGCGAGATCTTTCAGTGGCCCGCGTGTAATCGGGCTGTTCGGTTCCACTTCGAAGCGTACGGCGTCGATTTCGGCCCGGGCCAGTCGGACGGCGGCGCCAATATGGCCGCTGGAGATTATCTCTAGGATCTCCCGAGCAGTCGTGAGGCGGGGATTCAGGACATGGTCGATGCCGATCGACTGAAACAGACGGTCATGGTGCCACTCGGTTGTGGTCGTGATGACTTCGTGAGCCCCCTCAGCCTTGGCCAGCAACGCGGAAAGCATGTTGTAGTCGGCACCATTGGCGGTAGCGATGAAAAACGAAGCGGCATCGACATTTATCTCCTGCAGGAGATCGATCTGGGTGGCGTCACCTTCGATAACATCGACATGATCGAGCAGCTCGGCGGCGCGCGCGGCGTGCTTCGGTTTGGGATCGACCAGGATGACGTTGTGATCGGTCGTGTCAAGGGCTCGAGCCAATTCGATTGTTGCGTAAGAATCGCCAGTGATGATTATTTTGCGGTTCGGTTTGCTTTCGATCCCTACCATTTTCAGGAAGCGTGGCAGTGACTCCCGAGGGAACAACGAAAACAACAGATCGCCCCGTTCGATGACTGTGTCGCCTTCGGGAATCATTCCCTTGCCGTGTCGCACGATGGCAGGGAAGAGAACTACATCCGGAGCCAGCCGAGGGCGAATCTCCGCCGGAGTAAGACCGGCCACTTCCATATCTTCGTGAACCCGATAGCCGCGCAGGAGGATGCGTCCGCCTTCGAAGTTGGCCGATTCCAGCGCATGCGGCGTATCGACAAACTGCAGGATGTGATCGACCAGTACTTTTTCCGGGTGAATCACGGAGGTGATTCCAATCTGAGCCAGATCGATGGCGGCGTTTTCTTCGGCAAATTCCTGGTTGCGCAAACGGGCAATGCGTCGGCCGACATCGTATTGAGCGGCGATGGCGCAGACCACCATGTTCACTTCGTCGTTCGGTGTTACAGCCAGAACCATATCGGCTTCAGTCAGACCGGCCTCAATCAGCACGGATGGTGAGGATCCGGATCCATTCAGAATCTGGATGTCCAGTTTTTCAGAGATGTTCTGGCAGAGCTGGCTGTCCAGTTCGACCATGGACAGGTGGTGATTGTCTCGGGCCAGATGTTCGGCCAGAGCGTAACCAACCACTCCGCCGCCGACTATTAGTATGCGCATACCGCGGTTCTTTCTCAGTTGTCGATCCCGGACGCAACAGTATGTTCGTCCGCGTCGCTAATCTCTGTATCGGCGCTTCCGGACGCAAACATTTATTTTGTTTGGGTTTGAGGCAACCACTCCCGAAAACAGCGGAAGCCGAATTCCTCCATGGACTTGAGGAAGTCTTTGTTGCCCAGGGGCATTTCGTGAGCCGTGTAGTGGAGCCCGAAATACCGGTGGGGCATGGGTATATAGCCGGTCTGGCGGACATGTTGCAGGCAGTTCTGCTCGAATTCCGGTCCATGAACGTGACGGCAAGCGCGGCCAATCGTCTCCATCCTTTCGTCGGTTATTTCCATCTGGAACTTCGGATTATCCCGCACCGGAAACTTCTTCTCGAAGGCTTCGGCCAGAGTTTCGGGTGACGGTTCCTCGTATTTTTCCTCGTGGACTATGATCTCGGTGCCGAGTTTTTTGCGCGGTTGGGGGCGGATCTTGGGGTAGCCAAGGCAAAGCAGGACCACTGGATAGACGCCGTCCGGGAGGGCAAACATCTCGCGCAGGTGGCGGGGGTGTTCGAGGATCGTGCCGATATAGACCGAGCCCAGGCCGAGAGCATCGGCAGCGGTGCATATATTTTGGGCCGCAATGATGACATCCTGGAAACCTATCCAGAAATGGCGGAAAGAGTTGCAGGCGCTATATGGGCAGTTTTCGGCCTCGGCCCAGCGCTGCAGGCGATGATAGTCGAGACAGAACAGCAGGTCAACCGGTGCGGTGGCTATGAAATCCTGTTCGCAGAGCTCAGCCAGACGCTTCTTGGTCCCCTCCCGGGCGATCTTGATAATCGAATATGGCTGGAGGTTGCCCCCGGTGGCTGCGTGGATCCCGGCCCCCAAGATCTCATCCAGGATCTCCTCTGGAATCGGTCTTGGCTCAAAAGAGCGGCAGCTGGAGCGCTCCAGTAGGAGTTTCATCGTCTCGTTGGCATACGGCTCGGACGGGGCCTGTCCCGAATTGTGGCGTCCGGAAGAGCTTTTTTGGATCATCTGGTTTTACCTCCTGGGGGCGCTAGGGCGTGTGCGTGCTTCTCAGAAAGTAGCTGAAATCGGTCCGAGGGTCAAGCAGAGTAGCCACCGATATTCTTGCGAGATGGCCAACTACCTGAGGACTAAAGAAATAACGGAAAACTCCGATTTAGTAGTAGGGTCGGAAACCTCGGCCAGACTGTCCTGACGTGTCAAATTGATGCGTGATGTTGGGACAGTAGTTGGCTGCGGCTTGCCGGCGTCGTCAATATAACGAGGGCACTGCATGTACAAGATAGACCGACGCGATTTTGGCGTCCACTTGGTTTTCTCAGGACATCCCAGAAGGGAAGAGATCGAGCAGTGGTTGGCGGAGTCCAAGCTGATTTTGGCCGGGTTCGAAGATAGTTTTGGCGTCTTCGTCGATATGCGTGACCTGATTCTCCTCCCGCCGGAATCACAACCGACCATGAAAGAGGGGCAACGGCTCTATAGAGCTGCGGGGATGGCGAGGTCAGTAGTGATCTTGAGCAACGATATCGTGGCTATGCAGTTCATGAGAATCGCCAAGCAGACCGGTATCTACGAATGGGAGCGTTATGTTGACGCATCAACCGAGCCGAACTGGGAACAAGTGGCATTGGATTGGATCATTGATGCCGAGGATCCTGATCGCGAGTCTGATGAACTTGAGGAATCGGAAGCGCCATCATCGTGTAGCGCAACCGGCCAATAGAATCTGAGGATGCGATGTACAAAATCGATCGACGCGACTACGGCATCCACATGGTTCTCTCCGGCCATATCGAAAGAGCCGAGATGGAGCAGTGGCTCGAAGATGTCAGACCAATCCTGGCTGATATTGAGGGCGAGTTCGGAGTCTTCGTAGATATGCGCGGTTTGCTATTGCTTCCTCCAGAATCACAACCGGCCGCGAGAGAGGCCCAAATCCTGTGTCGGGCAGAGGGGATGGTCAGGTCCGTCGGTATTCTTAGCGACGTTATAACTGCGATGCAGTTCAAGCGAATGGCCAAGCAGACCGGTATCTCTGATTGGGAGCGTTATGTTGACGCATCAACCGAGCCGAACTGGGAACAAGTGGCATTGGATTGGATCATTGATGCCAAGGATCCTGATCTTCAAACGGAGAACAAGCAGTCGGTGACACAGAGTTAGTAGTGCCGATCTCAGATAGTGAAAAGCCGACGTCGTAAGACGCCGGCTTTTTCTATGGCCACCCGACGGGCAATATCTAGAAACCGTAGATCTCGCCGTATTTCTTGTTCATGTAATCCATAAGTGGTTTGTGTGTCAAAGGACTACCAGAGATCTTCTCCTGAAGCTGATTGGCGCGATAGCGACAGCCCTGGAGATGGATCTTCTCGCGCAACCACTCGCGCAACGGAAGCAAATCACCGCGTTCGAACTGGGCCTCGAGATCCGGGATCTCCTTTTTGGCCTGAGCGAAGAACTGCGCCGAGTGGAGATTACCTAGAGTGTAGGTCGGGAAGTAACCCATCAGACCGGCGGACCAGTGCACGTCCTGGAGGCAGCCATTGGCGATGTTGTCGACTTCAATACCGAAATACGACTTGAAGCGGCTGTCCCATTCTCCCGGAACATCGGCCGGCTTGAGATCACCCTTGACCATAGCCCGTTCCAGTTCGTAGCGAAGAAGGATGTGGAGATTGTAGGTCGCCTCGTCCGCCTCGACCCGAATGAAAGAGGGCCCGACATGATTGATGGCACCGTAGAAAGCATCAAGGCTCACGCCGTCGAGGCTCGGCTTGAAGATACGTTGCGCCTGCGGGAAGAAGTACTTCCAAAAGGCCTTCGACCGTCCGACTTGATTTTCCCACATGCGGGATTGTGACTCGTGGATGCCAAGCGAGACGGACTCACCCATCGGTGTACCGAAGTGCTTCTCTTTGTCCAAACCCATCTCGTAAAGACCGTGACCGGCTTCGTGCATGATGCCGAAAAGCGCGTCATTGAGACGATGCGGATTGTAACGGGTAGTGATACGCGTATCGCCGGGGCCCATGCCGGAGCAGAACGGATGGGTGGTGACGTCCAGGCGTCCCGTCTCAAAACTGAAACCCATCGCCTGGGCGACGGACTCGCCAAAAACTTTCTGCATGTCAGTCTTGAAAACTTGTTCGACGATGCCCTTGTCAGGCTGATTGGGAGCGTCTTTGACCTTGGCCAAAAGCACGACCAGATCTTCGCGCAGACTCTTGAAGGTCGCCGAGACTTCCTCGACCGTCATACCCTTTTCGTAGTCATCCATCAAGGCATTGTAAGGTTCGCCTTCGTATCCATACGCTTCCGCTTTTTGGATAGTCAGGGCCAGAACCTTCTCCAACCAGGGCTGGAACAGTTTGAAGTCCTTCTTGGCCCGCGCTGTGACCCACTCTCCCTGAGCGAGGGTCGTGGTCTTGGTGATTTCCTCGACCAGGTCCTTGGGCAGCTTGGTGTACTTGTCGTAGTCGTGACGGGTCTCGCGAATATTGACTGCCTCGACCGATTCGGCATCCTTCATGTAGTCCGACTCTTCGAGCTCGCTGAGCAGATCACCAATACGCGGGTCGGTGAATTTCTCGTGGACCATTCCGGACAAGAGGCCTAGCTGGTCGGCGCGAAGCTGGCTACCGCCGCGCGGCATGTAAGTACGTTCTTCCCACCCGAGGACACCCTCGACTGATCCGAGCAGGGCGACTTCGCGGAGTCGTTTGATAAGTTCTTCGTAAGCTTGTGGGGCGGCCATGTGGCTCTCCTTCTCTATGTGAGTAAGCACGCCTTCGCTCGCCAACAGGCGAAGGCACTATTTCGTTTTCTCGCTCGATCTTCTCAGATCTTTTGAACGGACATTATAGCAGAAAGTTTCACCGCTGGCAATAAGCAGGTTGAAGAGGGGGAAGGGAATTGTCGAAGTTCGTTGACGCGGTTGGGACCGCCCCCTCTGAGAGCCCGGAGCAAATAAGTCGGGTTCTGCCGTGAAGTCAGTGATTGACAATTAGGTAGATATTGCGCTCTATTGACTAGTGGGTCTATCAGTTGGTTGAAGACATGCATTGACCGTCGATTGTTCGACAGTAGTTGTCCATAGGAGGACGTCATGAAGAACTGTGCACTCTTCGTTGCGGTAATAGCGTTGTTGCTAATTCTTGGCGCGTATGTCCCTTGTGCCGCCAAGGATTGGGATCCGGTAGTTGAACAAGATTGGACTGTGGGTGCGCCTCCCGGCCAGCCCGAGGCGGGAGCGGTAGTCATGTTCGACAAAGGGCGAGCCGAGTGGCAAGAGAAGAAGCTGAAATTCACTCGCCACCGCCGGTTGAAGGTCCTTACGGACGCAGGAGCTGAGACGGCCAGTATTCTGCGCTTCCAGACAGCGAAGTATGACAATCTCCACAGATTTCGCGCTCGTGTCTTGAACCAGGACGGGAAAGAGGTGGAGATGGAGAAGAAGGCCGTCGAGAAGGTGACGATTGGGGACTTGGTGTTCTTCACGGCACAGTTTGACGAGGTGAGCCCGGGAGACATAGTAGAATGGTATTATGAAGTCATCTACTATGGGGGTTACGACAAGCTGGGGGCGCTGAAGATGCTGCTCTTCGTCCAGCAACTGGGTGGGATTTCTCCTGAAATTCGCCGTCGGCTGGAACTGGGTGATGGTGCCGACACCGATAGATTCTTAGACTATGCCATACGCAACCTGCCTACCTGGTATTTCGACAGCGAGTTTTTCACCTATCACTCCGAGCTACAGGTTGAGCTGTTTGGTCAATTCAAGTACGGCTACTATCCGTCGAACTTGCCTGCGGAAGCAATTAAGCCGAAAGTTGAATCGTTCTACCTTGGGAGTATGAAGGAATACACCTGGTCACTGGAACATGTGGATCCATTCAGCGCTACCGGTCAGGATGAGTCCAGAGTGTCTGACCGTGTCGCGATCTACTTCAATCAGCTGTCCGTCGGTTACAGAAATGACATAGTCCTCAGCGAGTATTCCGATGACTATTGGTTCAAAATTGGTACAGAACTACGCGGTTATCTTTCCGGTTACTCCGATCGGACGCGCAGTTGCAGAAAGAAGGCAAAGAAGCTTGCCAAGGGTCTTACGGAGGAGCGGGAGCTAGTTGGGGCAATATACCAGTTCGTTGCGGAAGAGTACAGGCAACCGGCTCTCCTGGTTGCGCTACGACCAATGAACTGGAATGTGGGCAACTTCTTTAAGAACAAGATGGGAGCGGCGTTCGAGTCCAATCTGCTTCTCTTGGAAATGTTGAAGGCCGCTGGTGTGGCCGCGAGGCCAGTGTTCATAAACACGGAAGGAAGCGTGAGCTTCAGACAGACAGGCCACTTCGATCACGTCATTGTCATAACAGAGTTAGAAGGTCAAGCTGTGTTTCTCGATGCCTGCTCGGATGCTTGCGAGGCGGGTGCACTGCCATTGTTCAGCGGTACTGGCGATGGTCTTATTGTGGAAGACGATGGCCTCAGATTCTGCAAAATTGCCGCTGACGTCTGCGAGACTCCCTTGTCGATTGTCCAGAGCAACGTGCCTTAACTCTGACGAACGATGGTGGTCAGCCATGATTGACGACAGGCAGGCAATTGAGTCCTGTTCTACTGGCCAGCGATTTCTCTTGATTGTTGTATCGCGTTCGGAGTCTTTAGATTCAGAATCCTATTGGTCCTGCACGACGTCTCGCATGGCTCTATTCGCTTGACGGCTAGGGGATAAAAGGGTATATTATTGCTGGCCTATAGTCGTTTCTTTATACGCAGCGCAGAGGTTTAGCAACGCAATACCGCTAACGCAGTTGACAGCTTAATCAACGTGATCACCTTCCACGAACGGAGAGACCATGTCTGTGCGTTTTAGTCCTCACAACCGATTCAAGAGTCTCGGTGCTTCTGTAGTACTCGGTGCCGTACTATTCCTGCTCATGGCAGGGCCCGCCTTTGCCCAAGTCAATTGCATCAATTCGTATCTCGACTGCTCCGAAGTCCCGGAATCGCAAGAACACTCGGTGAGCCTGATTAGCGCCTATGGTGAAATCGGCGATACAGTCTGGGTGGAGGTACTTGTTTCGGTTCCCAATGATACGATGTCCGGTTTCATCACTCTGATACGATATCACGAGGCCTACCTGACGCCGGTTCGGGCGTCGGAGGTTCCCGAGGATTCTCTCTGGACAGTCTTCGAGCTGATGGGATCACTAGCGCAATTGCAGGATGAACATCCGGGTGACCAGCTGTTCTTCTCCACAATCTCCAGTGCTCCGTTCGATAGCGGCGCTATTGTGGCCGCGTTCCTGCCGCAATTCCCCGACAGTTCGACCCAGCTCGAGTTTGTCGACGAGGCACTATTTCGGCTGCCGTTCCTGGTAAGCGGGACAGCGCCGCTCAATGGCAGCGCCGCCTTCTGGTTTCAGGAATCGAACGAATATGTCCTGATCGATTCGGCCACACAGGAGTATTTCTGTGCCGATTGCCGTCGCACGAGTCTTTCCATAGACCGTGGTTCTCTGGCGACCGTATCCTATCCGACCCTGGTGGAGAACTGCTGCATGGGGGCGATGCGAGGAAACATCGACATGGACCCTGACGATGAGATTACTATCGCTGACTTGATCAGTCTGGTAGAGAGGATGTTCCAAGGTGGTCCGGATCTGCCGTGTCTGGTCGAGGCTGATGTTAACGGCTCCGGAAACGCTGACCCTGATATCGCGGACTTGATTCACTTGGTGGCCTACATGTTCCAGGAAGGCCCACCACCGGCGCCGTGTCCATAACACACAGGTGTGAGTTTACTCCTTCGGATGACCCCGTGTTAGCGGTTCTGGTACACTGTAGGGGCTGCCACGAACGGGATGCAATGATGAGGTGCTCATGAAGACGATTGTCACTGTTGTCATAGTGATGGTGTTCGCGACCACTGCCGGTGCCACGATCCTTGCCGTGCCGTTTACATATCCATCAATTGGAGAGGCCATCGCTGCGGCCACGGCAGGTGACACGATACAGATTGCTGCCGGCACATACTATGAGCACTTGTCCATTACTATTCCACTCAATCTGACTGGCGCAAGCCGGGAAGGCACAGTGATCGATGGTTCAGGCGTGGGCGATGTAGTTCACGTTTCGTCCTCCAATGTCTGTATACAGAATGTCACGATACAACACGGGGGACCAACATATGACGATCTCGACGGCCCACAGGACTCTGGCCTGAAGCTCTACGGTGTTGATAGGTGTTATGTCTACTCGTGTTGGTTCAAGGACAACGAGGCATCTGGCCTCAGCCTGGCCTCGTCACGATTCAATGTGATCAGCGGTTGCTTGTTCACGGGCAACAGGACCGGCGTGTTCTTCTACGAAGCGTACGAAAGCCTCTCGGGATACAACTACGTCAATGAAATCCGGCATAATGTTTTTTCGAATCAATCCTTCTGCGCGATTTGGTTCGGTCATGCGGTGAGTGCTTTTCACCGACAGAATGTCATTGCCGGAAACACAATGGAGAATTCTAATCGTGGCTTACGCATGATAATGTGCGACAGCAGCACTATCATCGGAAACCGCTTCGTCGATAATGCGACCTATGGTGCTCACTATTCGGAATGCATGGCA
>CAZHDS010000066.1:11027-14763 GCA_964531495.1 uncultured Ignavibacteriales bacterium | reverse complement strand
GCCGAGGGCGTCTTGTTTGAGAATATACAGACAACCTGTCCCGTTTCTGGAGAGGAGCTTGAAGACAAATCTGTGTTTACTGACTTTGACGGTCGACGCATCGCTTTCTGCTGCGAGAAATGCCTGGGAGCTTTTGACAAGGAGCCCCAGAAGTACCTGACCAAGATGGACGAGAAGATCGAGCCCGAGAAGAGTGAGAAGGCAATGGATCACAGCGGACACAATCACTAGGCCCGCGTGAACCCATTCCCAGGAGAAACGTCATGAAGAATGCGACCAATACTGACTCGAACTGGCGACAGATGATGCCACGAACCGGACCGGCCCTGATCGGCATCATTCTGGTGGCCATCGTGGCGTTTGTCCTGGGCGGCTGGCTCTTCGATAGTGGCTCGACCACCAGCGATGATGGTCATGATCATGCGGCTGAGGCAAATTCGGAGCCGAGTGTGTGGACTTGCTCCATGCATCCGCAAATTCAGTTACCCAAAATGGGTAAGTGCCCGATCTGCTTCATGGACCTGATACCGCTTGAGCAAGACGGTGGCGAGGAGATCGATCCGAGACAACTCCGCATGTCGGAAACAGCCAAACAACTGGCGCGAATCGAGACAACGGCAGTACGCCGGGCTTTTGCCGAGCGCGAAGTTCGCATGGTTGGCAAGGTAGCCTATGACGAGACGAGCGTCGCCAATATCACGGCCTGGGTCCCGGGGCGCCTCGATCGTTTGTTTGCTGACTACACCGGTATGACCGTCAAAAAAGGCGATCACATGGTTGACATGTATTCGCCCGAGCTGTTAGCAACCCAGGAAGAGTTGCGGCAGGCCAAAGAGGCCATGAATTCACTGAGCAATTCTCCCAGCCGGGTTCTGCAGTCGACAGCGGTGGCTACCGTGGATGCGGCCCGTGAGAAACTGCGCCTGTATGGTCTGTCAGATGCTCAGGTTTCTGAGATCGAAGCATCCGATGGGACCTCCGACCACTTGACCATCTATGCGCCTATCGGTGGTGTTGTCGTTCACAAAGATGCCCAGGAAGGCATGTACGTCAAGACCGGAACTCGCATCTACACCATCGCTGATCTCTCGAAACTGTGGGTTCTGTTTGAGGCTTATGAATCTGACCTGCCGTGGTTACGATATGGCCAGACAGTGGAGTTCAGTTCGTCCTCCCACCCCGGCGAAACGTTCCAGGCGCTGGTCAGTTTTATTGACCCCATGGTGGATCCTCGGACAAGAACCGTAAACATCAGGGCAATCGTTGAAAACAAGGACCAGAGACTCAAGCCGGATATGTTCGTGCGCGGTCTGGTGACGTCGCGAGTGGATGGCAAAGGGGATGTGGTCGATGAGGACCTGGCGGGCAAGTGGATCAGCCCCATGCACCCTGAGGTTGTGAAAAATGGTCCGGGCAATTGCGATGTGTGTGGCATAGCTTTGGTGCCGGCGGAGTCTCTGGGATATGCGTCGCACACCATTGCCGATGCCGAAGTCCCCCTGCTCGTCCCGATCACGGCTCCCCTCATAACGGGCAAGCGAGCGATAGTGTATGTCGAAATGCCTAATGACGATGGGCCGCTATTCGAAGGTCGTGAGGTAGAGCTGGGGCCGCGCGCGGGGGAATTCTACGTCGTCAAGTCCGGCCTGGAAAAAGACGATATGGTGGTGACCAATGGTGCTTTTCGGATCGACAGCGAACTTCAGATCCGGGCCAAACCGAGCATGATGTCACTATCCGGCGGCACCCCACCGTCGGGGCATGATCATGGAGGCCCAACCTCGACAGTCGCAACATCGATGGCATCGCACGAAAAAACGCTAACCGAGAGCCCGGCGGTGGTAGCATCACTGTCGCCGGTCTATGAGGCTTACTTCGCGGTGCAGATGGCGCTGGCCAACGATGACCACGCCGCTGCCGTAGAAGCATCGAAGGCGGTGCAAGAGGCGGTAGCTTCCGTTGACATGGCCGCTTTCAGCTCGGCTGGTCATGACAAGTGGATGACCATCATGGCGGGACTCAACGACGGGACTGTGGTGATATCGGACTCCAAAGACATTGCGGGCGCTCGCGATGGATTCTCCCAGCTGTCGAATGCTGCCATCGACCTGCACAACTCGTTCGGCCACTCCGGCGAGCAAGATTATTATCTGACCTTCTGCCCGATGGCCCGCAATAATGCCGGCGCCCATTGGTTACAAACCGAGAACATCGTCTGGAACTCGTTCTATGGGGAATCCATGCTACGCTGTGGCGAAATCAAAAAGCCGCTGCCAGCCCTAAACCAGCCAGCTTCAGGCGAAACGGGTGCGGCTCTGTTAACGCCCATCTACCACGCCTATTTTGCTCTCCAACGAGCTCTCACTTTCGAAAACGAAGATGATATCCGCGATGCCTACGATGGACTGACGAATGTAGCAGCCTCGACAGTTCTCTCCTTGTCTGACGAAGAATCAGGAAAGACGATGGCGGACTATACGACGGATCTCAGGAGACTATCTCTCGCCGGAGCTGGTTCTGAAAACGTTGCGGCGGCGCGAACCGCTTTCCTCCCGATTGCGGCCATGTTGATTGACGTGCATGACGCCTACGGTCATACTGAAGACCGCGATTACTACTTCATAACTTGCCCCCATGCCACCGCTAGTGGCACCGTCACCTGGCTCCAGGATGTTGACACCATGTACAATTCGTTCCTGGGAGGCGTGATGGCCGAGTGTCAGGAAGAGAAACAAGTTCTGCCGCCACTGCAGGCCAGGGGCACCAAGGGGAGCAACTGATGGGCGACCATGATTCCAATCAGGGGCAAACCAGGTTATCTCCCCTGGACAAGCTCATCGGGTATTGCCTTGACAACAAGCTGGTGGTGATCCTTGTAACGCTGGTAGTGATTGCGTGGGGTAGTATGGTGGCCCCGTTCGATTGGAAACTAGGCGGTCTGCCCCGCGATCCGGTGCCGGTCGATGCGATTCCTGATATTGGTGAGAATCAGCAGATTGTATTCACCGAGTGGATGGGACGATCGCCTCAGGACATTGAGGATCAGATCACCTATCCCCTGACCGTGTCACTTCTCGGCATCCCGGGCGTGAAGACGATCCGGAGCTATTCGTTTTTTGGGTTTTCAAGCATCTACGTGATCTTCAAGGATGACGTAGAGTTCTACTGGTCGCGATCACGAGTATTGGAAAAGCTGAACTCTCTTCCGAGCGGCACGGTACCTCAGGGCGTACAGCCAGCGCTCGGCCCCGACGCAACTGCTCTGGGACAGGTGTTCTGGTATACGCTTGAGGGCCGCGACGAAGACGGCAACCCCACCGGTGGGTGGGATCTCCATGAATTGCGTTCGATTCAGGACTGGACCGTGCGCTACGCGCTGCAATCGGCCGATGGCGTTTCGGAAGTGGCTTCGGTGGGTGGCTTTCAACAGGAATACCAAATCGATGTCAATCCGGATGCTATGCGCGCTCACGGCGTTTCACTCGAGCAGATTTTTGGCGCCGTCCGGATGTCGAATGTCGATGTGGGAGCCCGGACGATCGAGATCAACAAAGTTGAGTACGTCATCCGCGGCCTGGGTTTCATCGAGGAAGTCGCTGATATAGAAAAGACGGTCGTCAAGCAGTCGGACAATGTCCCGATCCGTATCGCCGATGTGGCCACGGTGTCACTCGGGCCGGCAATGCGACGCGGAGCGCTTGACAAAGGTGGTGCCGAAGTTGTTGGCGGGGTCGTC
>CAZHDS010000066.1:0-11017 GCA_964531495.1 uncultured Ignavibacteriales bacterium | reverse complement strand
TACGGCGAAAATCCGCTGGCTACGATCAAAAACGTCAAAGAGAAGATGGAAGAGATCAAACCCGGCCTGCCTCGGAAGACTCTTCCGGACGGACGCATATCCCAGGTTACAATAGTGCCCTTCTATGATCGTACCGGACTCATCTACGAAACATTGGGTACCCTCAACACCGCCCTCACTGACGAAATCCTGGTTACAATCATTGTCATCATCATCATGGTGATGCACCTGCGTAGTTCTCTGCTCATCTCCGGCTTGTTACCTCTGACGGTACTGATGGCCTTTATCGCGATGAAGCTGTTCAAGGTCGATGCCAACGTCGTGGCCCTATCAGGGATTGCCATCGCTATCGGTACTATTGTCGATATGGGGATAGTTGTGTGCGAAAATATCCTGAGGCATCTGGATACCGCTCCACCCGGCGAAAGACGACGCGATGTGATCTTTCGCGCGGCCTCAGAGGTTGGCGGAGCGGTCCTGACGGCGATATCCACAACGGTAGTGTCTTTCCTTCCCGTCTTCACGATGGAAGCCGCCGAAGGAAAACTGTTCCGGCCTCTCGCCTACACCAAGACGTTTGCTCTCATCGCATCCGTAATTGTCGCGTTGACAATCATCCCACCGATGGCTCATTTACTCTTCACCAAGGGCAAGAAGATCGCGGGTAGTCGGCTTTTGTTGCCGGCTGGGCTGGTAGTAGCGGCGGTGGCAGCGTTTGTCTGGACATTGTGGCTCACCGGCGTCTTGCTCATTTTGGTAGCCGCCTATTTTCGATTCAAGGAACAATTGCCCGAGCGCCTTCGCACAAACATTCCGCAGTACTTCAACTATGCCATCGTGGTCATCGTGGCGTCGATGCTGTCGTCGCACTGGCTGCCGTTGGGCGTGGGGGCAGGTCAGTTCGTTAACTTTCTCTTTGTGGCGGTGCTGTTGGGAAGCATCCTCTTTCTCTTCCAACTGTTGATCCGGGTCTATGAGCCAATCCTGCGTTGGTGCCTGGATAACAAAGCCAAGTTCCTGGCCATTCCCGCTATCATGATTCTATTCGGTACAACCATCTGGATTGGCTTCGACAACATCTTTGGTTTCATGCCGAGTTGGGCCAAATCGAATGCAATTTATTCCAGCCTGAATCACCAAGTACCTGGGTTGGGCAAGGAGTTCATGCCTGACCTCGATGAAGGTTCGTTCCTTTACATGCCAACCACCATGCCCCACGCCTCCATCGGCGAGGCCCTGGATGTGCTGCAGCAGCAAGACAAAGCCTTCGGCAGTATTCCCGAGATAGAATCGGTTGTCGGCAAGCTCGGCCGAGCTGAGTCACCGCTTGATCCAGCCCCCATTTCCATGATTGAGACAGTCATCAACTATAAGCCGGAATACATAGTTGACCAGAACGGCAATCGTATCAAATTCGAATATGACGATGATGCCGATGAATTTGCACGGGACGAGTTTGGCGAACTTGTCCCGGACGATGATGGTCGTCCTTATCGGAACTGGCGCGACCATATCAAATCACCCGATGACATTTGGAGCGAGATTGTCAAAGCTGGCAAGTTAGTCGGCACGACCTCCGCACCAAAACTACAACCGATTGCGGCGCGGCTGGTGATGCTTCAATCCGGCATGCGAGCGCCCATGGGCGTGAAAGTGCGCGGGCCGAATCTGGAAGCTATTGATAAGGTCGGACTGGATATCGAGCGACTCCTGAAGGAAGTGCCCTCGGTCGAACCAAGCGCCGTCATCGCCGATCGCATCGTCGGCAAGCCATACCTGGAAATCGATATTGACCGCGAAGCGATCGCCCGGTACGGAATCCACATTCGCGACGTCCAGGATGTGCTTGAAGTAGCAGTAGGTGGCAAGCGCCTGACCACCACGGTCGAGGGGCGCGAGCGATACCCTGTGCGCGTGCGTTACCAACGGGAACTGCGAAGCAGTATCGAGGATCTTGAACGTATCCTGGTGTCCGCCGACGATGGCACGCAAATCCCTTTGATTGAGCTGGCCGAAATAAGGTTCGTCCGGGGTCCCATGGTTATCAAATCCGAGGACACATTCTTGACCGGCTACGTCATCCTTGACAAGAAACCGGGCTATGCCGAAGTCGACGTCGTTGAGGAAGCTCAAGCGTATTTGGCCGGCAAGATAGAGTCTGGCGAGCTGGATATTCCGGACGGAGTCAGTTATGCCTTTGCCGGTAGTTACGAAAATCAGGTGCGTTCAGAAAGAAGACTATTGGTTGTTCTACCCCTGTCGCTGCTAGTCATCTTCCTGATCCTATACTTCCAATTCAAACAGGTGCCGACAACGCTGCTGGTCTTCTCGGGCATCTTCGTCGCCTGGTCGGGGGGCTTCCTGATGTTGTGGCTCTACAGCCAGGACTGGTTCCTTAACTTCTCAGTGCTGGGCGTCGATCTTCGCGAGCTATTCCAGATTCACGCTTACAATCTATCGGTCGCGGTCTGGGTCGGTTTTCTGGCCCTGTTCGGAATTGCCACTGACGATGGCGTGATCATCTCGACCTATCTCAAGCAGGTGTTCGACCGCAAGAAACCTTCGACCATCCTGGCGGTGCGCGAAGCGACCGTGGAGGCAGGCAAGCGTCGGATCCGACCTGCCCTCATGACCGTCGCTACGACAATTCTGGCTCTGATACCAGTTCTGACTTCGACGGGCCGTGGAGCTGATATTATGGTGCCCATGGCAATTCCATCATTTGGTGGCATGACGGTCGCATTGGTGACGGTCTTCACCGTTCCCACACTGTACTGTGCGTTGGCGGAACGACGCATCAAGAAGGCCATGCAACCTAAACTCGTGGACAATGACTGACCCGATCTTCCTTGATAGGCGCCGACACCGGTTGTGTCTAGTATCCCGACTCAGAGTCGTGGCACTCCGTACACAGCATCTCTTTCCAGGCCTCGTCGATATCTTCAGGATGCCGGAACTCCAGCCCCGCGATGTCGCTTTCGAGATCCTCGGGGTTCTCTGAAGGACCCTGGGCCACTATCAGGTGGCAGGTCTGGCAATCGGTGGACAATTTGTTGCCGTTGGCGTCCTCTTTGATACCGTCGTGACATCGGAAGCAACCGTTGTTCACGAAGTGGCTGAGATTGTTCTCTCGGGCCCGGTAGTCAGTCTTCATCTCGGGGAAGAAGCCTGCGTCATAGATAGTGATCAGGCTCTGGATCGCTTGTTGAAGGCCACCGCGCAAGGAGTCAGCCAGGTCGGGATAGTCGTCTTCATAGTACTTCATGAGGCCCGATGATATACCTTCATGCGCCTTCTCACGGGTGTCATACTCGGCATTGAGCAGATCGAGTCCCAGTTGACGAATATAAGGCAGTTCCGGTGAAATACGCCGGGTCGACAAGGCCAGATTCAGCGAGTTAGCCGGGGCTGGGAATTCGTGGCTCGGTCGGTTGTGGCAATCCATGCAGTCGAACTTGCGAATCTCGAACTCGGGGCTGTTGGGGTCGATTGGCTCGCCGTCCGGATCGGCGTATACAATGGTGTCTCCCTGGGAACTGATTTGCCTAATCCACGGGATGTTCTGTCGCTTTTCATCAGTGGCGATGTACTCAACTCTGTTTTGGCTGAGCATGTGCCAGTGGATGCCCTCTTGTCTCCCCGTACGGGGGTTGCCGCCGCCGATCTTCATCAGCAGATCAATTGACCAAGGCGAATTTTCTTCGTCGGTCCGATAGTAGGTCCGGGAGACAAGTTTCTTGCCATAGAACTGTTGGGGCCAATGGCAGCCCTCACAGGTTTCCTGCGCCGGTCGAAGACTTCGCACAGGAGTTTGAATGGGCCGAGAATAAGAGTCAAAGTACGTGTTATATAATTGGCGGATTCCGTCAAACTTGGACTTCACATAGAATGACGCCCCGGGTCCAATATGGCATGCCACGCAGGGTACGCGGGCATGCGGCGAGTTGCGATAGGTGACATCCTGGGGTTCCATCACAATATGGCACGTCTCCCCGCAGAAGGCGGTCGAGTCGGTCGCCTCGTACGCTTTGGAGCCGCTGTAGGCCATCGCCAGGACGAGCACTCCGAGGAGTCCCAGGAAGAGCCACAGATTGCGCATGTAGCGTGGATTCGAAGGATCGATGGAGAAGTTGAACTTCACTTCCTCACCACGCCGACGAGCATTTCGCATTTGCCTTAAGATCGATAGGCCAAACAGCACGGCACCGAAGGTGATGACGAAAGGTATCATGACGAAAGTGACCAGGGAGCGATAAGGATTGTCCACCCCGCTAGTCAGATCAACCAGCAACATGATCACGAAGGCAGCACCGCCAGCCACGACCAGAGCGCCACCGAGGGCGGCCAAGGGGTGTCCCCACAGAGTACGTTTCTTGATTGATATCATCATGGGAGCAAGCCCGCCTCTATTTCATATGTTGCTGTCAGGGTCGTTACTAGCGGTAGCCGAAGAGCTCCGCATACACAATTAGCATGATAATCCCAAGTCCGATCACGAGCGCCGTGGCACCAAAAGCACGCATGGCTCTTACCGCAGGCTTCGGCATCGGAGATACCAGGTGCTTCTTCAACTGACGCGTCTTGAGGAGTTGAGCGTACTCCTTGGGGCGATCCTCTTTGAGCTCGTCCAGCGTCATGCGCCCCGTGAATATCACCGTGTCCATGGGGAATCGGTCAGGACGGAAGTGCGTGTTGAAGAAGTGTACGGTGAAAATGAACGCCACCGCTAACAGAGCCTCGTCGGAGTGAATGATCGTGGCGACATTTATGAACCATCCGGGCAGGAAGAGCGTGAAGAACTCGGGGAACCAAAGCATCAACCCGGTGGAACCGATCACCGCCACGCCCCAAAACACGGCAAAGTAGTCAAATTTCTCCCAGTACGTCCAATGGCCGTATTGCGGCCGGGGACCGGCTCCAACAAACCACTTGATCGTTGCCGCCGCCTCAGTGAGGTCGTTCTTATTGAACAGGATCGACTCCGCTCCCAGCAGTTGGTCCTTCCACGACCGCTTGCACCGGCGTTTGTCTCTAACCACGAAGTAGACGTGCGTGAAGAAATAGAAGAACGTAATGACGGCGCAAAGACGGTGGACGTAAGCAGCGGTCTCAAAGCCGCCCATGGCCTCCGAGAGCCACTGAGCCCAAGTCATGTAAGAAAACTTGATGGTCATGCCGGTCAGGGCCAGACCGAGGAAACTAATCACTACCAAAATGTGCAGTCGACGCTGGTGCGGCAGGAAGCGCTGGTAGACCTGACCGCCTAGCGCAGCCTCTTTCTTGTGCCTTCGCCGACGTTCGCGCATCGCCTTGAACGATCGCGGTAGCCACAGCAACGTGTGGGCACCAGCCAACACCAGCGTACCGGTCAGAAGTGAGGCCATGAACCAGAAGGTGTAGAATAAAATCGGGTACTTATCGCGATCGTGGTGCGTGGCATGGGTAAGATAACCCGCGAACTGTCGATGTGAACCTTCGTGGCACTTGGCGCACGTGGCCACGATATTTTGATGGGACAAGCTGGATCCCGGGTCATCCACGGGAAGGATCCCGTGTGCTCCATGGCAGTCATGGCATTTGGCGGCGGAATTAGAACCGAGCTTTGATACTTTGCCGTGGAGGGTCTCGAAATACGTGCCGGTCACATCTTCGTGACAGCGACCACATTGCTCAATGATCTGGAACTTGAATCCTTCGAGATCCGTCCGCTGAACAGTGTGGGCCTGGTGACAATCGTCGCAATTGGGTAGTGCCTCTTCTCCCTCGTAGTCCTGATCATCGTGGACACTGCCGCTGAACTGCTCGTAAATGCCTTTGTGGCACTTGGCGCAGGTTTGCGGGATATTGTCGTGAAACACACTTGAGGTTGTATCGCTGGACGGCAACACATGGTGCGCCGTGTGGCAGTCAGTACACATCGCCGTAACAACCAAACCTGACTCCAGCAGCCCTTTGCCGTGAATACTCATCACGTAGTTCTGGAGTATATCATGCTGCTCGCCAGTATAACGGACAGCCGCCTTGCTGCCCTCTTTGTGACACCGGCCACACAACTCGGGGACGTTGGTCGGATAGGTGGGCGACTCAGGATCGCGACGCTCGCGAGTACCATGGATCCCATGGCAATCTTGACAAACGGGAGCGCTAGGATCGCCGCGATCGGATAGCTGACCGTGAGTAGACTCAGAATACATGCTCACAGTCTCAGAGTGGCAGATTGAACAGTCCACTCGTAGAATCACTGTGGCGCAAGGACGGGCCAGCCTTGGATCGACGCCGGTGTGGCACTGGGCGCACGTTACCGAGCGATGAATCGACCCCTGCAGCTCCAGCGAATCAACCGGAGCGGCGGCATGTGGTCCGGTCTCCGACGTGGAGTCGACCATACCGGCATGACACTCCAAACACTCCTGATTCGCGATACCTTCGCCGTAGAACTTGCTCCGGATTTCATGCGGACGATGGCAGTCAACGCAGGCCGGCACTCGGTCCGGCTCCATCTCCCATAGTTCTCCCTGGATTACTTTGCGATGAACTTGCTGGATTCGGCCGTGACACGTCTGGCAGGTGCCGGCGACATTGTCCCGGTGGATCGACGAGGCCGGGTCGGTGTGAGGAAGAACGCTATGGGCGGTGTGGCAGTCAGAACAGACGGCCGTCACCATAAGACCCTGGCGGAACAAGCCGATACCGTGGATAGACTGGGAATAGTGAGAGAATACGGAGTCGGCATGGATGTCGTGTTTCTGCGTGACCTCGGTGCCCTCTTTGTGGCAAGTAGCGCACATCTTGGGGATATTGAACCGGGCCACGGGAGAATCTTCCTCCGTCGGCGGAAGAATATCGTGCTTGCCATGGCAATCCCAACATTGCGGTGCCAGGTCTTTCCCGGCCGCTACCGCCTTGCCATGGAAACTGGCGCTATAGATCTCGGCGATTTCATCGTGGCACATGCCGCAGTCGACATCCGCCAGATCATCCTCGTGCGGAAAGTCATCAACGCCGTCAAGATCCTGGTGGCAGTCGATGCAGTCCATATCAGCATGGACGGATCGATCAAAATGACCAGGAGTTACGTGGAGCGAAATCTCCCGGCCGTTCCTCTGCTTGGTAAGCTCGTCGTCGTCATGGCAGCCGTAGCAGTCGTCGTTATCCTGGCCCATGGCAAGGGCGGCGCATAAAACCACCAGCACGACCGTTAGCCCCGCCCGCCCGATTAGATTTAGGAGGCTGCGATTCATTCTGTACCAGTTTGGAAGTGGTCGAAGGGGACTCGGCATGGCGACTTGTCGTCGGTGGCATGACCGTCGCGGGCCAAGGCCCGGCCCAAGTTCCTGCGATCGACTAATTGAGGCAACTGATCTCCTATTTCCCATTCCAATGTCTCTGGCGCGTCATGCCAAAGAGCTAATCTTGCGAGCTCCGATGCGGTGGTCTGGCCAGAGCAGTTCTATGCGCGGATCCCTTCTCGCATGCCAGTAGCAACAAGCGTGCCGCTCTCTATCGCGCGACGGGTCAACGCATTAGGGAACCCTGAGCCAAAAAAAGGGTCATAACCCCCAGTTGTGAGTGAAAACGCCCAGCTCCAATATGATGATCCCAGTCTCTGTGATACCGATTTTACATGCCAAAGCGGCCTGAGTAGCCGACGTTTCCAAGGATATCAATGAACCCATATATCGTCTGATTATACGGCATGTATATGGTGAGTGCAAGCGAGAAAAATCCACTCGAATCATCCTGGGCGGGTGACAAGCTGAACGGATGCGGCCCTTTGGACTGATTCGCAAAGAACGAAAGCAATATTAACAACCTACACTCCAACGAGTAACACCAGAACAACTTCGCACGCGGCTAAATCCGCGAACAAAGCCAAGTTCCCTCCCCGACACTCGCACGGCGGGTTGATTTGACAAAACTGGCCCATTTTGTGATCTTTTTAACTTGCTGATCTTCTCAATTGTCCGACACCGTGTATAGATAGCGCGACCAGACGTAGCTGAGTCGAAGTCGTCAACAACCGACCCACCGTTGGACAAAGAGGTGGCATGAAGTATAGTTTACAAAGAGCCGTGTATATTGCGTGGTTGGTGCTCCTGCCGGCGCTGTCGTTATCCCAGGACAGTGTGATTGATGATGAGACTTGCCTGGATTGCCATGATGGCTACGACAAGGCGCTTTCATCGACCGCTCATGGCTTAACCTCAAATCTACCCGGCGCGGAGATCGCCATCGGTTGTGTCAGTTGTCACGAGGGTGGCGAGATACATCTCGATGATCCCGAATTGGGAAACATAGGCAATCCGTCATCGCAGTCTGCGGCCACGACCGAGAGCCTCTGCTCATCGTGTCATTTGCCCCACGCCCAATCCTATGTGGCCGGTTTTGACCCTCATCTGAATCAGACCACGTCGTGCACTGATTGTCACCAGATTCATGGCAATCATCAGGCCTTGCTTGTGGATGAGGAGGGCGGGTTCTGCGCCAACTGTCACGTGGCGGTCGTGAACCAATTCCGGCGGCGCTCGAATCACCCCCTGACCGACCAAGCGGTGACCTGCATGAGCTGCCATGACTTCACTGGCACCAATGATGTCAGTTTTGGACACGGCTCAAATGCCAATTGCTACCAGTGTCACCCGGATCAGGCGGGGCCGTATCGTTATGAGCATGAAGCGGTCAGTTCTTTCGTCCCGGATGGTGGTGGCTGCACTGCCTGTCACCAACCCCACGGGAGCCCCAACGAGCGCTTGCTGACACAACCGGGTAACGGTCTGTGCCGTCAGTGCCACGGAACGCCCCCCTTGCATCTGTCTACGCATGGCGGTGTGGGCGCCCAATTCGATTGTGTCGAGTGTCACAGTCAAGTGCACGGCTCTCACGATAATCAGGCCTTGCTCGACCCGGATCTCGGAGGCAAGATCGGTGATGAACCAGGCTCATGCTATTGTCACAATACGAACGAATTCTAAGGAGGATGACTGAATGATACGCATAATCACAGCTGCGACCGTCTGGTTATTCCTCGCGATGTTCTTCTTTTCCTCGGCGGTCGCCGATGAATACGAAGGAACCGTTCGGGCCGGGTACATCTACACAGATATTGAAGGGAATCAAGGCGTCCACCAACCCACGTTCAATCTGTATGATGGCATGGCCTTCTCCCTGGAGCAGTTCCGCTATCAATGGACCAGCGGCCTGAAGCTCACGGCCAACGTACACAATCCCTTTCTGGACAACCGTCGCCTGAACCTTGGGGTTAGTCGACCGGGACTGATGGGAGTGACCCTGAATCACTCTGCCAACCGCCGCACGTACAGTTTCGACGGCAGCGACCATACGCGACGACAATTTACGTCCGGTTCCGCCTGGCTGCGACCAATCAAGCAGGTGAAGCTGTTCGGTGGGTTTGACAACATCGACAAGGTTGGCACCGCGGTTGACCTCATCGAGCCGGAGCTCGGTGCCGCTCAGAATCAAGTCGACTACACCCGCCTGGGATTCCACGGGGGCGTAGAAGTCAAACATCGCCGCAGCGGTGGCCGGTTGGAGTACCGCCTGGCCGATTTCAACGATGATCGCAACGTCACCAACGACCGCCAGTCGAAACGCCTGCGCCTGACGTTCTATAGTCCGCTTCCCAAATACGAGCAGTTTGTTCTAAGCGGCGGCTTGCAGCACTTTGAAAATCGATATGAAAACCGCCCTGACACGTTGAGTGCCAACACCGTCTGGGGAGCCATGCGGTATTCGCATGAGCTCGGCTATCACGTCCGCTATAGCTTCATGTTCGATCGGGCCCGCCGTACGGGGGACTATACCGCCTCGGATAAAATCATCCATACAATTCACGCTGGCAAGACCTGGCGGGGTCGCGGCGGGATGACAGTCGGGTATGGTACTCGTGTGAACGATGATGAAAGCACCCAGCGCTCGGCTGCCGAGTACTCGTTCACCGGCTGGGTCAGACCAATTGAAGCATTATTGCTCCGGGGTGGATATGATTTTGAGAGCGACGTGATCGACGCCGGTCGTACTCTGACCGGCGACCGCGATCGTACCCGCCATCATGTCTCGGCCAAATACACCCTTGGCGAAGCCAGCCTCAGAGTCAAACTTGAGGAGCGCCAAAGAGAGAATGACGATATCGGCAGCAAACTGGAGTTCACGCGGATCTCCACCGATCTGTCATACTCTGACGATCGGTACGGCATGGCTACGGCTTCGTATACCCATGGTAGCGGCGACTACGATAACACTGCGGGTCAGTTTGAGTACACCGAGCACACCTTCTTCGGTGAGGCCATGTCGCGCGAGTACCGGCGAGTTCAGGCCGGTGTCAGGGGCATGTATTATCGGGCCCAGCGAGATGTTGACATTGAGTCGTTCACGGTGGAGTTCACCGGTCGGTTCCGACTCATGGACAAGTCGCGTCTGGAGGTTGTCTACGCAGCTCACAACTTCGACGATCTTGACGATCCGGCCGAGTTCTACGAAAGGTACTTCACAGCCAACGTAGTGACGGCAGTTCTTGTATACGAGCTGTAATCGGGTGAAAATATGACAAACGTAAGATATAGATACATTAGGAGAGAGATTATGAAACACCCCTTTGGGCTTGTCATCTTCATAGCCGCTATGCTTCTCATGGTCGGATGTGATCGCGAGATCACCGGCAATGCTGAACCGCCTGATCCAAGTCCCACTTATTGCTTCGATTGCCACGATGGCGCCAACGGTCTCGGCACCGATGTTGTTCTGGCAGTGCGTCAATGGGAGAACTCACAGCATGGCTCGGGCGAAAACATGAGAACAGGCTCATGTGCCGGTTGTCACACTACTGAAGGCTTCGTCGAGGACATGACCGGCGAGGAATTCACCGGCGGCGCTTATAATGCCGTTGGCTGCTTCGCCTGCCATGATCCGCACGAAAACGCTGATTTCGAGCTCAGAACGGTCGCAGCGGTCTCTCTAGGCAACGGGACCACTTACGACCGAGGCACCTCGAACATATGCG
>CAZHDS010000065.1:7220-14968 GCA_964531495.1 uncultured Ignavibacteriales bacterium | reverse complement strand
CAAGCGGCAGATGTGGCTTTGAAATTCGTAGATAACCTGCAGAGTCCCCTGAGACACCTCGGGCTGATACGGCGTATAGGCGGTCATGAACTCCGGACGGCTGATCACCGCTGAAACCGCTGCGGGGATGAAATGATCATAGACCCCGCCGCCAGCGAAACAGACGAGATCAGTACGGTTGTCGGCAGCCAGCACCGCTATACTTCGAAGCACCTCCATCTCGGAGGCAGCCGGAATATCCAGAGGACGTCGGAGACGAAGTTTCTCCGGTATGACGGCCAGCAACTCTTCGATGCTGGACACACCAATTCTCTCCAGCATAGCCTGGCGATCTTGATCGGTAATGGGTTGGAATGACATCAGTTGTATACCTGACTACTTAGCGGGAACCGGTCAACCAATGATCTTTTCATAGTCGGAGGCTGAGAGAAGCTGGTCGAGCTCACTGAGATCGCTCACTTCGAGCTTGATCATCCAGCCCGCACCATACGGATCCTGATTGACAACCATGGGATCGTCCTCGAGAGTCGCATTCAATTCGACGACTACTCCGCTCACCGGCGCGAACATCTCGGAGACGGCCTTGACCGCTTCGATGGTTCCGAACACGCTTTCCCGCTGAATCTCGTCACCTACCGGGGCTAGTTCTACAAAGACGATATCGCCCAGTTCCCCTTGAGCGTAATCGGTCAGACCGACGGTCGCAATTTTGCCATCAATCTTGATCCATTCATGTTCCTTGGTGTATTTCAGTTCGGCAGGAACGCTCACCTCAACCTCCTGTGGCAATTAGATCAGTCCTCTTTCCCAGAGGCACTGCCGGATTCGCAAGTTTCATTGTTCAGGACCGGTTCAGCTTCTTTGACCACCGGACTGCTGCCGGCTTCTTCGCCGGGACGCTTCAGGGTGGCAGGAATCACTGGCTCCTGCACAGGCGGGGACTCTTTCTTGGACATCGTCTCGACGAACGTCAAGTCGTAGTCACCGGAACAGAACTTGGGATGCCTCAACAGTTCCTGATGGAAGGGCACTGTGGTCGGGATACCCTCAATGATGAACTCGTCAAGGGCATTGCGCATCCGAGTGAGCGCTTGCTCGCGGGTCCGTCCCTTGACGATCAATTTGGCAATCATGGAATCGTAGTAGGGCGGGATGGTGTAACCTGTGTACACGGCTCGATCGACCCGCACACCGGGACCACCCGGAATATGGAGACCCGTGATCTTTCCTGGCGCTGGCCGGAAATCCTTGGTCACGTCTTCGGCATTGATGCGACACTCGATAGCCGCCCAACGCGGCTTAAGGTCTTCCTGGCGAACACTGAGCTGCTGGCCCATGGCGACCCGGAGCTGCTCCTGAACAAGATCTATCTCGTAGGCTTCTTCGGTAACCGGATGCTCAACCTGGATACGCGTATTCATTTCCATGAAGTAGTAGCTCAGGTCGGCTTGCACCAAGAACTCAATAGTGCCCACCCCGCGATAGTTCACCATTTGGGCTCCGCGAACAGCAGCTTCACCCATCTCGCGTCGCAACTCAGGTGTCAACAATGGGGATGGCGTTTCTTCAACCAACTTCTGGTGTCGCCGCTGAATCGAACAATCGCGCTCACCCACATAGACAAAATTACCGTGGGTATCACCAATGATCTGGAACTCCACGTGATGCGGATTGAGAACCAGCTTCTCCAGGTAAAGGTCGGCATTGCCAAAGGAGTTGGCAGCCTCGGTTGAAGCCAGGTGGAAACCCCGCTCAAGCGTGGCATCGTCATGACACATGCGCATGCCCTTGCCGCCGCCCCCGGCGACTGCTTTGAGCATTACCGGATAGCCGATCTCATGGGCTACGCGACGGGCCTCCTGGAACGTACCGACGACGCCTTCGGAGCCCGGCGTGACCGGCACTCCTGCTTTTCGCATCAGCTCTTTGGCGACCACTTTGTCGCCGAGCTGCCGGATTTGATCCGGTGTCGGTCCGATGAAGGTAATCCCGCATGACTCGCAGATTTCGGCGAAGTCAGCATTTTCGGCTAGAAAACCATAGCCCGGATGAATAGCATCGGCGTTGGTGATTTCTGCAGCGGCAATGATGCGCTGGGTATCCAGATAGGACTCGTTCGGCAGAGGTTTCCCTATGCACACATCATCGTCCGCAAAGCGAACGTGAAGCGCGTCCCGGTCGGCCTCGGAATAAACGGCCACTGTCTCCAGGCCCATCTCTTTGCACGCACGAATAATCCGGAGCGCAATTTCACCCCGGTTGGCGATCAAAACTCTTTTGAACAAACGTCTTTCCTTCTCTAAACCGACACTACCCGCTCATAACGTCCGGGAGCCCCTCAAGTTGCTGCAAACCGGACAGGGTTGTGCCACACAATCTATAAGTATAGGACAATTCGGCGAGTTTTTCAACCGAAAAGAACCCCGGACCCACCTTTTTGGGGCCATCCCCTCCATGCCATAAATGACTGCTGGACTGCAATATAACGAAGGACAAGGCCTCTATGCGGGGCAGACCATGAGAGATACATCAAGGGCGATTGGGAATGCTGGGACTAGAATCCCGGGCCGACTTGGCGTCAGAACTTGCTAAAATCGCTAG
Organism: uncultured Ignavibacteriales bacterium; assembly: GCA_964531495.1. Lineage (GTDB taxonomy): Bacteria > Zixibacteria > MSB-5A5 > GN15 > FEB-12 > DAOSXA01. The sequence goes on along the minus strand of CAZHDS010000065.1, from coordinate 12,367 downwards.
GAGGACCGCCGGCTGAACCCTTCCGATGAGAAGAACTAACGTCCGCTTCTTCTTCGTCGGAAGCCCAGCGATCGGCACTGGAATTGATCCCCCGAACCCTCAGATCGAAATCATCGGGATTGGTTGCGGCTGCCATAGCTGTCTCAAACGAGATCATATTGCGCTTGTACAGGTCCATGATCGACTGGTCGAAGGATTGCATACCGTACTGAGTTTGGCCTTGCTCCATGAGATCCGGGATGTCCACCGTCTTCTCGGGATCCATCACGCACTCCCGAATGGCACCAGAATTCACCATGATCTCCAGGGCTGGAGCGCGACCCGCGATATCCGATCGACTGACGAGTCGCTGGCATACGATTGCCTTCAAAGCGCCGCCCAACAACAGCCGAATTTGTTGCTGCTGGTGAGGAGGGAAAAATGAGATGATGCGGGAGATGGTTTCGACGACATCCAAGGTATGCAGAGTTGTCAAGACCAGATGGCCGGTGTCCGCCGCCGTCAGGGCTATCGACATGGTCTCCAGATCGCGCACCTCACCGATGAGAATGACGTCCGGGTCCTGACGGAAAGCATGGCGCAATGCGGACGCAAAAGTACTCGTGTCGCCACCGACTTCGCGTTGGCAAATAATCGAATTCTTATCACGATAGATATACTCGATGGGATCTTCGACCGTAAGGATGTTCAAACGACGATTGGAGTTCATCTCTTCGATCATGGCCGCCAGGGTCGTTGATTTTCCGGATCCGGTCGTACCCGTAAGGACAATCAGTCCGCGGCTTTCGTGTGATAGTTTGCGCATAACCTCGGGAAGATTCAGCTCGTCAAAGGTTGGGACAGACGTGTTGACGGCTCTAATCGCCACGCCGCTAGTACCTCGCTGGCGAAATAGATTGATGCGGAATCGTCCCAGCTTAGCCACGGAAAGAGCCAGATCCATCTCATGCTTCTGATGGAAACGATCCAACTGCTTTTCATTGAGTATCTGCTGGACGATCTGATCGATCTGGTCGATAGTGACCGGATCGTCGGCGAGTTCTTCCAAGACGCCGTTGACCCTGATGTGAGGGCGATTGCCCACTCTGATATGGAGGTCTGATGCCCGACGATTGAGCATTTCGACCAGCATTTGCTTTAGATTCACAGAGATCCCTTCTTAGAATCTGCTCCAGGCTATTCCGGCTCGATAAGGAAAATCTCCTGTCCGAATTCCACTGGCTGGGCATTCTCGACGAGAATCTTTGCCACCCGGCCACTAACCTCAGATTCGATTTCATTCATGAGCTTCATCGCCTCAACGATACAAACTACTTCACCCACTCGAACCTTTTGGTTGAGAGACACGTACTGGTCCGCATCGGGAGCGGGAGCGGAATAGAAAGTACCCACCATCGGCGACTTGATCGCCACCAAACCGGATGTGTCATCGGCAACAGCTGGGGCGGGCGCCGGAGTTGCAACCACGGCTAGGGGAGCAGCCGGCGCGGGGGCGGCCGCTTGGACCACCGTGGTCGGTGCCACCGGCACACTCTCAGACAAACTGCCCGTGCGAACAATGCGCAGCTTGCGTCCCCAGGAAGAGACTTCCAGCGACGCTATCTCCGATTCTTCAACCATTTGGATCAGGCTACGAATATAGCTGGTCTTCATTCTCTATCACCTCTTAGGCCTGAACCGGTTTCACAAACGCCCATACGACGCCTTCCGGTACAGAATTTCCATTTCACGATAATTGGCCCGAGTTAAACTTCCAACAACTTTTTTGTCGCGTTGGTCAGGACCCGGCACCCGGTACGCGTCACTACTACGTCGTCCTCAATGCGTACGCCACCCCAGCCAGACAGATAGATCCCCGGTTCGACGGTAAGCACTTGATTGACCTTGAGGATGTCCTCTGAGACGGCTGACAGACGAGGGCCGGTATGAATCGGGTTACGATAGAAACCAATCCCATGCCCGGTACCGTGACCAAATTCCTTTCCGAAGCCAGCCCGGGCTATGATGCTGCGACAAGCATCATCGATGGCCTTGGCCGGCACGCCCGCTTTCACCTTCCGCACGCCCGCTTGTTGGGACTTCAGTACTATGCTGTAAATCTTCTTCTGCTTGGCGCTGGCCTTGCCAACTACGACCGTGCGAGTCATGTCAGAGCAATAACCATTAACGGTCGCACCGAAGTCAAAGGTGACAAACTCGCCAGCCTTGATCTTCTTCTCGGATGCATCCCCATGCGGCATGGCGGAACGGTAGCCAGAGGCAATGATCGTCTCAAAAGCTGGCACGGACGAACCCATCATCATCATCTGATACTCCAGCTCGGCCGCCACTTCACGCTCGCGGACCCCAGGTTTGAGCAGGCTCAATACCCGTTGCCAGGCGACATCTCCGATTTCCGCGGCCTTGGCGATGCTGGCTATTTCGTCCTTGTCTTTGACCCAACCCAAGTCGAGCAGGACATCGTCAGCTCGCACCAGGAGAGCCTGTGGCAGAGCTTCGCGAATCCGCTCCAGAGCAGCCACGGACGTGAAGGTGGCACTATATCCCAATCTGATGTTGGGCTTGCAGAGTTGAGGATAGTCACTAAGGGTGGCTATCAGGTCGCCCGTTTTGGTAACAGTCGGATGAGCTCCCTTCACCTCTTTGCGGCACTGATCGGCATATCGAAAATCGGTCGCAAACTCGGGGCGCTTGTCGGCAAAAAACAGCAGGCCATTCGACCCCGTATATCCACAGAGGTATCGAACATGGTCAAGATGAGTGATGATCATTCCGTCGAGGTTGGCCTCGGCAGCCTTCTTCCTGAGGGCGGCGATTCGTTCGCGTGACATGTTAGTCTTCTTTCTCCTTAATGGATTCAGACGCCAGAGTCATTTTCTTGGCCAGGCGCGGATTGTCGTTATCGGCCATCAAAGTACGAAAAACTTCCTGGGCCAGGCGCGGATAGCCCTGACTGAGATACAGATCACCCACTGTCTCCGTATAGAAGGCGATGTCTCGCAAGGGAGCTTTGGTCGATTCAGTGGCTCGTTTTTCGGGAGCCCGGCGCAGGGTTACCGTACGGGTGGTTTCCGCCGTCTGAGATTTGAGGGCGCGATGCAGGCCCATGCAGGCCGGATCGATTTCGAGGACGCGTTGGTAGTGAGCCATCGATCCGTATTCGTCGCCGCGCTCAAACAGCAGATCACCGAGGTACTTCAGGGCCACCTGGTTGTCCGGATCGACCGAGAGAACCCGGTAGAACTCAGTTGCAGCCGAATCGAGCTGCCCGGCGTGGAACAGTGCCCGACCATAAACCAGCCGACCCGAGATCAGATCAGGCTCGGAGGGCAAATGAGTGCGGCATATTTCTACTGCTCGCGAATAGCGTTCTTGGCGCAAGGCGCACGCAGCCCGTGCCGGCCAGTAGCCACCGGCCGCCAACTCAGCGGTCGTATCGGTTGCAGTGGATTTGTTCCTTCGACTCATGTTGCTCCAAAAAAGCCACTCCCCCGCCAAAAAGCAAGGCGCATTGAACAGGTTCTTGTCTGCCCGAACGCGTTTGCGCTCTCAGCTTCGCCTATTGTGATAGGAGTTTGATGATTCTGCTGGATGAGCGTCCTGGCGTGAATCGGATACGACGCACCTCGCCGCCGCAAGACTTCACGAATTCGGCTCCAACGATCTCGGACTCCCGATAGTCCGCTCCCTTGACCAGAACGTCTGGTCGAATTTGCCTGATCAAACGATCAGGAGTTTCCTCTCCAAAAATCACGACATATTCGACCGCTTCAAGGGCCAGGAGAATAGCTGCCCGATCACGTTGAGCCTGAATCGGTCGCGCGGGCCCCTTCAAGCGACGAACACTGGCATCGCTGTTGAGCCCCAGAATCAGCACATCGCCGATAGCCCGAGCTCGCGCCAGATAGTCGATGTGCCCCCGATGCAGGATATCAAAAACCCCGTTGGTGAAGACAATCTTCTGGCCGGAACGTCGCAATTTGGTAGCTAAGCGCGCGACATCCTTGCGAGCCACGAGGTTCTTCAGCACCATATAATGATATCTCCGAATAGCCTGGGAAGAAACGCCACCAACTTATGGATTAGTGGCTGTCACAAGATTACCGTTGCGCACGTTCAGCTTCAGCTCCTGCCGTAGTTGAGAGGTTGTTACGCTGGCGGTACCAACTTCGCCAATCGTAATTCCAGCCGCAGCGTTGGCCATCATAGCCGCCTCGACCAGATCAGCTCCGGCACAAACAGCGGAGACAAAAGTGGCAATTACTGTGTCACCAGCACCGGTAACATCGTATACGTCACGAGCAAAAGTCGGGATGTGGGTCGGTTCTTGATCGGTTTGGAACAGGGACATGCCGTCGGCGCCGCGCGTAATCAGAATCGACTCCGCTTCCAGCTTCTGCAGAAGGCCGTTGCCGACATCGTAGAGATCGCCCTCTGTCAGAATTCGGCGACCATAGGCGAAGCCAGCTTCATGATGGTTGGGGGTAATCAGCGATACGCGCTTGTAATTGAAGAAATTGGTCTCCTTAGGATCCACGCCCACGAAAATATCGCGCGCGCGGCAAATATCGATCACCGCCTCCAGAAGCTCCGGCGTGATCACGCCCTTACCATAGTCAGAAATGATCACGGCCCCGATTTCGTCGCTCATAGATTGAAAGCGATCAATCACGGCCTTGCGCGACTGCTGATTGAGGGGTGTCCGATCCTCTCGATCGGTCCGCACGACCTGCTGACTGTGGGCAATAACGCGCGTCTTGATAGTTGTATGACGGGTGTGGTCATGGACGATTGACCCGCTCGAGATTCCCCGCGTCCGGAGTAGCTGCGTCAGGCGGGCAGCCGCTTCATCGTCACCAGCGACGCCCAATAGAATCGGTTCGTCGCCCAGGGCACTGATGTTCGCGGCCACGTTTGCAGCCCCGCCCAAAAGTTGCTTCGTGGACGTTATCTCGACGACCGGTACGGGCGCTTCGGGTGAAATTCGACTGACACTGCCGAACAAATACTCGTCGAGCATGATGTCGCCCAGGATCAGGATCCGGGAACCACCAATGCGCGTACAGATGTCATCGATCCGGGTTGCCGTCAGGGGCATGATCACACCTTTCTGAAAAACTTGGCCTTGCCTCGCCAACCGAACTGCA
>CAZHDS010000065.1:0-7210 GCA_964531495.1 uncultured Ignavibacteriales bacterium | reverse complement strand
TTGACTTAACGTCCGAATATATTAGAATGCGGAACTCGTGACAAGGAAAAGAAACTTCCTTACTTCAAAAGGAAACCACATAGAATGCAGCAACCGAACCAGGCCCAGCTCAAAATTGAGCTTGGCGAAAAAGAGGCCGAAGGCATTTATGCCAACCTGGCCATGATAATGCACTCACCGACTGAAATAGTCCTCGATTTTGCGCGAGCCATGCCGCGTACGCCTAAAGCGCGTGTGCTGGCCCGGATAATTATGACCCCGATGCACGCAAAACTCCTGGCCAAGACGCTCGAAGACAACCTGAAGAAATTCGAGTCTCAGTTTGGCGAGATCAAATTGCACGGAGCAAAAAGCGCCGATTCAAAGCCGATCGGCTTTGAGTCCGGCGGAAACTACCAGTCCGAGGAAAACAAGTGACCAAAGGTTATTTCGCGTTCGTCCTGCACGGCCATTTGCCGTATGTCCTATCGCACGGCCGCTGGCCTCATGGCACTGACTGGCTGACCGAGGCCGCAGCGGAAACCTATTTGCCGGTCATCCGAGCCCTTGATGAGCTCGTAGCCGAAGGCTACCAGCCCAAACTGACGATGGGCGTTTCGCCAGTCCTCAGCGAACAGCTGGCTGATGATTCGTTCCGCGAGGAATTCGGCATCTATCTGGACCAGAAGATCAAGGCGGCCCAATACGACTCCGAAGAGTTCTACCGCTATGGGCAGGACAATATGCTCAAGAACTCCCGCTACTGGGAGGAATTCTACAACGACACCAGGGCCTACTTTGACAGCATCGACCAGGACATCATCGGGTCGTTTAAGAGATTGCAGGACAGTGGCTACCTCGAGCTAATCACCTGTGGAGCCACCCACGGCTACTATCCCCTGCTCTCGCGCGATGAGTCGTTGCAGGTACAAACCAAGATGGCGGTGAAGTGTCATACGCGCCACTTCGGCAAGGCCCCACGCGGAATCTGGCTGCCCGAGTGCGCTTATCGACCCCGCTACAGCTGGAAGCCGCCGGTCCCAACACCGGAAGGTAGCCAGGAACGTCTGCGCAAGGGAGCCGACGAATTCCTGAGCGAGAACGGTCTCGACTTCTTCATCGTGGATTCGGCCTTGCTCAAAGGGGGCAAAGCGGTCGGCGTCTATATCGATCGCTTCGAGGCTCTAAAACTGCTTTGGGACAAGCATGAAAAAGAGTATCAGCCTCGTGAAGAAGAGGTCGATAAAACACCCCGCGAAGTCTACCTGATCGCTTCGGCCCCCGAAGGGAAGAAACCGACCGCCATATTCACCCGCGATCCCGAAACCGGCCTGCTGGTCTGGTCGGGCGAGCATGGCTACCCGGGCGACGGCCACTATCTCGATTTCCACAAGAAACGTTTCCCAGGGGGACATCGGTATTGGGCTGTCACCTCGTCGCAAGCTGATTTGGGTGACAAGGTCGAGTATCACCATGAGTCAGCCGCTGAGCGCATCGTGGAAAACTCAGAGCACTTCGCCGGCAAGATCGGCGAGATCTTGTCCGATTACCAAAAGGAGTCTGATCGCCCAGGGATCCTGGTGGCGCCTTACGATGCCGAACTGTTCGGCCATTGGTGGTTCGAAGGACCGCGATTCCTCAAGCAGGTGCTGAAACACATCTGTGACTCGCCCGATATTGAGCTCACTCATCTAAGTGAGGATCTGGATCGTCGAAAAGCGTCGCAGATTGTCTCGATCCCTGAAGGAAGTTGGGGGGAGGGCAATCATCACTACATTTGGCTGAACGAACAAACCGAGTGGACCTGGAAACACATCTACAAATCTGAGTCCAAGATGTGCGAGCTGGCTCGGTTCCGGAAGGCAAACCCCGACCGCATGACGGACCAGTTGGAGGACGTCATGAAACAGGCCGCGAGAGAGCTTATGCTGATGTCGTCCTCGGACTGGCAGTTCCTGATCTCAACTTTCGCGGCGCGCGACTACGGCGAGCTGCGCCTCGGTGAGCATTTCGCCGACTTCGAGCGGCTGGCCAACCTTGCCGACAGGCTAATCGGCCGTGAGGCGGCCAGCGAGGGGGACGGGCAGTTCCTGGCCGATTGCCAGCAGCGCGACAATCTGTTCCAGGATATCGATCTTGATTGGTTTGCAGCGGTGGAGTTCCCGGCCAAGTAGTCTTTGGCGCTCCCCTAATTGGCCCAAAAAGTGGGAACAACGACACGACGGGCACGGTTTACATCTGGTAACCGTGCCCGCTTTTTGTGGACCCAGTCTGCCTCGCTGGCCCATTGCGTGTGTCGTTTTTTTGTTGCAGCCAGCCGTGATTCGGCGCACTCTAGGGATTATGGTTGTCGCGAAACCAATGAAGAAATGCCCCCTGTGCCAGGAGCCGATTAGTGCTTCGGCGACGCGCTGCAAGCACTGCCAAGCGGACCTGTCGGGTTCCACCGGGCCAGAGGGCAAGAGCTTCCTGTCACAGTTGAACTCCTTCCGAGTGGGGTTTGTGAGTGGGGTTTTGTTCAGTCTCGTATTGGCCATTCTCGCCTACCGACACTTCGCGTGGGGTGGCTGAGCGAATCGCGAAAGAAAACGGTGTTAACAGATTACCTGAGCGACCGATATTAGAAGTGAGTAGTTGCGGTGCAGCAGCCCAGGACCAAAGTCGAGCGTTTTCGGCTGGTTCCTACTGAGGAGTGTTCAGATGACGACAGAGTCTCGCGTCCTTATAGTCGATGACCAGGAATTCATCCGCAAGATCCTTGCCCGCATTGTCAGTCGGGAAGGGTATGACGTTGGTGAAGCCAAAGATGGTGCTGAGGCGATCGCCGAACTTGGCCGCAATAGCTACGACTTCGTTATCTCAGACATGCGTATGCCGAATGTTGATGGAGTTGAATTGGCAGCCAAGATTCGGACCGATCACCCCGATATTCGGATTCTCCTGGTAACTGCCTACCCCGGTGAATACTGCGAACAGGACGCTTTGGCAGCTGGCGCTGATTGTTACATCACCAAGCCGTTCAAGAACACCGAAATAGCTCATACCCTCGCCACGCTAAACAACACTCACTAATCGCGAGGATCGGCCCCACGATCCTGATTCCCGCCCCCAAGATAACTGCTTTGGATATTCTCTTGTCACGAAGGTCTATGACCGCCGGACTTTGACAACCATAATCCGCTGGCCATCGGTCCGTTCGACTTCAAACTCCAGGTCGTGCCACGAGACCGTCTGGCCTTCATTGGGCACGGATCCTACTAGATCATAAATCAGGCCGCCAACGGTATCATAATCGCCTTGCTCATGGTCAGTGTCCAGGAAATCCTGCAGCTTCTCGACCATCACGCCCGCCGAAACACGCCATAAGCCATCCTCCAACGGCGTGATCTCAGCTTCCTCAGTGTCGTGCTCATCCTGGATCTCACCGAAGATTTCCTCGATGATGTCTTCGAGCGTCACCAGCCCGGCCATTCCCCCGTATTCATCGGCCACCAACGCAATATGCTGATGCATGGTTCTGAACTCGCCCAGAAGCTCGCCGATGATCTTTGTCTCCGGCACGACATATGGTTTGCGGAGGTACTTGTCGGTCTTGAAGGTTTCGCCCGGCTCCGGCATCCGATTGAACAGATCCTTCACGTAGATAAGACCCACAATATTGTCGATGCTTCCTTCATAGACAGGATAGCGCGAATGGCCATCCCTGAGCACCAGGTCGCGGATCTCCTTGAACGACATGGATCGCTCTATCCCGGTGATATCTGGCCGCGGTACCATGATTTCTCTCACCAGGGTCTGGTCTAGCCGGAAGATCTGACCGATCATCTCCTTTTCGTCTTCTTCTACCAAACCCTCGTGGATACCGGCGTCGTCGGCCAAAGCCTCAATTGCCCTTTCGACGATTTCGTCTTTGTCCTCTTCCGAGACCTCGCCTCCAGACTGCTGGCGTTCAAACCCCCAGCGATAGAGAGCCGCTATCGGCCAGAAGAGTGTGAAGACTACCCTGATCAGCCACAGATGGCGCAGCATACGCTCGTTGATAGCCGTACGCGAAGAGCGCCGGGGAAGGTACTCCAGGAACAGAAGATGAAGAAGCCATGTCAGGATCAAGGCGGGTACCAAACATGTCATATGATCCCAGCCAGAGCTACCAGCCATGCGAATCGCCAGGCTACCGCTCACAAACGATACCGTCACGGCCAGGAACGCTTTGTATACACGGGCGGTCTGACGAAACGCTCGCGGGTCGTCGGTCAAGCGCTCCAGGAATTTGCGTCGATCCTGGCTGAGCCCCGGGAAGAGGGTCTCCACCTCATCGGGGTCAATGTACACCGCCAGTGAATAAAGAGAGACCAGATAACCGGTCAGATAGCATGCGAAAACCACCGCCAGCATCACAAGTTCCATCATCGGAGGCCGCCTCGCATTCTCTCAAGATAGTCGTCCTGGAGAGCCATCATTTTCTTCTCTTCAAGCGACTTGGCATGATCGTAACCAAGCAGGTGCAACATGCCATGCGTGGCGAGACGCAGGTACTCGGCCGCCAGGGACATGCCGAACTGTTTCGCCTGGCGCTTGGCTTGCGGCATTGAGATATATATCTCACCCAGGGTTGAGTCGGGCTTTTTGCCGTCGTCCAGATTGAACGAAAGAACATCGGTGGTTCGGTCGAGCCGTCGAAACGTCCTATTCAGGCGCCGCATCCTTGCATCACCGACAAAGATCAGGTTCACGCTTCCGCCCCAACTGCCAACCTTCTCGCCTCGGGACACAAGCGCCAGCATCTGGTGCAATCGAGCTTGAGGTACGCGCGTCCTGACTTCTTTGAAGATATTTAGCTTCACTTGCCACCAGCCTCTTCCTTGTCGCGCGTCGGATAGACCACGCGGTGATGGAAACTTGCCACCAGCACTTTGGAAAAGGCCAGCTTTATCCCGGCCAAATTGCGCAGCGTTAGAGGACATTCGTCGAGTTCTCCCGACTTGAATCGGTCATCAATTATGCGCTGAATCAGGTTATTGATACGGGCCGGCTTGGGATCCTCCAGCGTTCGACTGGCCGCTTCGACGGCATCAGCCAACATGGCGATACCGGTCTCTCGAATCTGAGGTTTCGGGCCGGGGTAGCGCAGTTTATCCGCCTCTTCCGGATCGACTCCAGCCTCAATAGCCTTGTTGTAGAAGTATGACATCCGCATCGTGCCATGATGTTCTTCTACGAAATTCAACACGTCATCAGGAATGTCAAACTCTTCCCCCAGCCACCGTCCGCGCTTGACGTGCGAGGTCAGAATCAACGACGACATTGAGGGGGATAGTTCTTCATGCTTCGACTTGACACTCAGTTGGTTCTCTACGAAGTACTCCGGAATCTCGATCTTGCCAATGTCGTGGTAGTAAGCACCAACGCGGGCCAGGAGCGAGTTGCTTCCAATCTCCTTGGCCGCCGCCTCGCATAAATTGCCGACCACCATCGCATGCTGGTACGTGCCGGGAGCCTCGATCGCCAATCGCTTCAAGAGCGGGTGGTTCATATCCGAGAGCTCAAGCAGGGTGATGTCAGTGGTGATCCCGAACAATGACTCAAATAACGGCAGAACGCCGATCGCCAGCAGGGTCGAAATCGCTGCATTGAGCAGACCGTACCCGATCTCAGCCGTAATGTCATCTGGTGACGTAAACTTGAGAGTCTCGACCATCAATATAAACAGGGCGTAGCCCACCGCCAGATAGAGAGCAATTTTGAAGAAATCAGACCGGCGCCGAACCTTGCGAGAAGTAAAGCAGCCGACCGTGCCGACTGTCATGACCATCAGACTGAGACCGAAATCGAAGCGATGCAGCATGCCCAGCAACAGCGACAGAATAATCGTACCGATAACTCCGACCTCGGCATCGAATAGAATGGTAAGCAAGATCGGCAACAACGCCACCGGCAACAGATAATACGACACTGACCACTGGTCAATTATGTTCACGAGGAACAACTGCAGGCCAAAGGCCAGAAAGATGGTCAGTAGCTTGGGGTTGGAATGATAGATCTCGCGGCGGTACATGTATAGGAAGAGGTATAAGATTCCCAGCACGGCCAGGACCAAAATCACCCGGGCGGCGGCCGGAGCGACCGAACGCACCCAACCCGTACTGGTGGCATCGGACCGCATGAGTTGGGCTAATTGGTCGAGGATTCGTTCCTGCCGCTCATTGACTCGTGAGCCCGAGCGGATGATAAGGTCACCTGTGGCGATGATCTCCTTGACCCCGTCGATTGCTTCGAGCTCTACCCCCAGTCGACTTCGCGATTCGGACTGATTCACGGCCAGATTAGGTTGCAGGAATGTTCGGCCAACCGAGTAGTAGTACTCGACGTCGATCGAGTCAGTCGCTAAAAGGCTGTTGAGGCTGGAAAGCAGCTGGATATTGGCCTGCGCCACGGTCAGAACTCTGTCGCGAGCAAAGATGTTCTCCCGTTCCCCGCGCCGGAGCAGAACATTGCGATTGCTCATGCCCTGCATAACACTTCTATCCGGTAGCAGTCCCACGCGGTAAATGCGCTCGCGATAGATGTTCTTCAGGACCGTTGGACTGATCGGTCGCTCCGAGGGCACGAGCGTCTGCCTGACGGCTCCCTTGGTCAGGAGCGGAAAACGATCGCTGATGAGCTGCGTTAGCTCGGTTCGCGCTCCCGCTCGCACAGTACTGTCGAGGCCTCCAATCGAGTCGACCAGAGCGATAAATTCATCGAGATGAGCATCGACCCGGGCGGCGACCAGCGTATCACAGTCAACCACCAGCGGCACAGTTAGACGAACCACCTCGCGTTCGTCCTCAAGCTCGGCTTCGGTCTTGTAGATCGTGATCGGGACTGGAGCAATAACATCCTCCAGCGCGATCTCCCCTACTCGCATCATATCCAGCGGGTCGAAGAGGTCTTCTCCGGGATAGAGCGTCCCTATCAGAAGGGCCGTAAGGACCAGCATCGTGATTTTCCGAACCCGCGATTGGGTCGAAATTCTGGGCACTTGGCGGCTTTCGCTCTGGACCTTCAGGATCCGTTTGATGCGGCGCTTAATTTTGCGGATGAGACGGAACATAGGGCGAAGTTCCTTTTCGCCTTACTCCTTTCCCTTGCGTTTCTCGTGCCGATCATAAGCCTTTATGATCTCCTGCACGAGGCGGTGCCGGATGACATCCCGATGGGCTTTGGGCTGCGCCAGAACGTCCCGAACCCG
>CAZHDS010000064.1:0-15108 GCA_964531495.1 uncultured Ignavibacteriales bacterium | reverse complement strand
AAGCTGCTTGACGGCCGCTGGTCGATTGATATCAGCTGCGACGACCATCGGCTTTTTGTTTTTGCGCTTGGCCCACAAGGCCAGTTTGGCGGTAAGCGTAGTCTTACCCGATCCTTGGAGACCACAGATCGCGTAGACCGTGGGTGACTTGTCGATAGGGGCCAGCGGTTCGGTCTTGCCGCCCAGGAGATTGACCAGCTCGTCATGAACGACCTTAACAATCTGCTGTCCTGGCTCGATAGACTGGAGGACCTCGGTCCCGATCGCTTTCTCTTCGACCTTCTTGACGAAATCGCGAGCGACCTTATAGTTGACGTCCGCTTCCAGGAGGGCGCGACGGACTTCGCGCATAGAATCCCGGATGTTCTTCTCGGAAAGCTTACCAGCTCCGCGAAGTTTCTTGAAGACTACGTCTAGTTTTTCGCTCAGGTTGCCAAACATACGCTCTCACTTTGCTGCATGCGGACTCACGTCGAATCTTCAGTGCATTCGGCGGGTCCCAGCAGCCAATAACTCACCCTGGCCGCCAGAAATGAGCGCAATAATAGGTCAGCGCTCACTCCCAAAGGTCAGGAGCAAAGCGTTCTAATATATGAGAATGGCAGAAATTGGCAAGAAGTTTATGGTCGGCGGAGATATCTCGGCTTTGGCTGCAATTGCTTAATCGCCATTGAGTTGAAGAATATCGGCTGACTCAGGCCGGATATTACAGTCCGTCCGAGGCAACCCTAGGGTTCTTGAGGGCACAAAAAAACCGGATCGGAATGACTTCCGACCCGATACGAATGAGCGACAGAATCACTCATTTCAAACAAATGTAGATACGACCGTTGACCGATCTAGCTCATATGTTTGGAGACGAGCTTGGTCATCTCAAACATCGAGACCAACTTCTTCTTTCCGAAGATCCCCTTGAGCTTGTCATCAGCCACGATCATGCGCCGGTTGGTCGGATCCTGAAGATCGTGCTTCTTGATGTACACCCACAGTTTCTTGGTCACTTCGGTGCGCGGAATCGGCTTGGCACCGACAATGGCCTGAAGCTCAGCGGAAAGGGTCATGGGACGCATGAAGGCAGCGTTCGGCTTGCGCTTCGTGGCGACCTTCTTGGGGGCAGCCTTCTTAGGAGCGGCCTTCTTCACGACCTTCTTCACGGCGGCCTTTTTTGTCACAGCCTTCTTTACAGTCTTCTTGGCGGCGGGTTTCTTGGTCGCGGCCTTCTTCACGATCTTCTTCGCGGTGGTCTTCCGTGTAGTGGCTTTTTTGGCCGGGGATTTCTTCGCCGCCGCTTTGCGAGCAGGCTTCTTCTTGGCAACTGCCATCGGTCACTCCTTTGACAACGTTAGTTACTATGTTCTGGATCTTCTTAATTCCCAATAAACAACTAAGTGGAACAGCTGCAGGCAGCTCCCATTTATTGCCAATTACCGATGAAAACTACGAGAGTTTGAAAGACTTTGGCAATAAAAAACACAACGGCACCAAAAAAAACAACACATCTGAATGCGACCGAGAACTACTGTTTTGAGAGGATGATGATCGGTGCTTCGGCGGGACACCCGAGCCGGAAGGGGAACCAGTGCCCGGCACCGGAGCTGGTGTAGAGGTGACTGTCGCCGAGGCGATAGTGACCCCAAAGATACTTCTCGGGGTAGAGTCCCTCGAATGCGGATCGCCCACCCAGGCCAAATTGTCCTCCGTGGGTATGACCGGCCAGGGTTAGATCGATCTTTGCTGCGGCGGCGGCGTCGAAACCGTCGGGGCGATGGCACATCAGGAGGGTGAACAGATCTGATGGATCCCGGCCAACCGTAGCGGCGACAGCCTCGCGATAGAAGGCCTCCGTCGAAGCTCCCATATGACGGGGATCATTGACACCGGCCAACCGCAAGGCGGCCCCCTCATGCTCGATCATTATGGTGCTATCGACCAAAAGCGGCACCGGTGAGCCCTCAAAGATGCGGCGGACAGTCTCAATCCCGCGATAATGCTCGTGATTTCCCAGGCAGGCGAACGTCCCCAGGCGCGGCTTCAGGTCGGAGATTAGTTTGAGAGTGTCGGCCAGAAGCCTCAGATCATCGGCAATATCGCCTGTGACGAGGATCATATCCGGGGCATGCTCAGCGGCATCGGTGAGGATCTGTTCGAGGTCATCGATCCGGACGAACCCCCCCAGATGAATATCAGACAGATGCAGAATTCGCAGGCCGTCAAACTGCGGCGGCAGGTTGTGGAAGCTGATAGGGATCTCGGGGAGGACGGTATTCATCAGCGCGCGACCAAACCCAGCCGTGCCCAAGCCGACTGTTGCGATCGGCAAGGCCGCCGCTACCGACTTGAGAAGGGCTCGGCGGCGACCATCGACGACGGGATCATCGGGACATTTGTGGGCTCGGCGAAGACGCCCCACCAGCCAGCCGACCAAATGCATCATGCCGGACAACGGCAATGATACCATCAGAGCTATTTCCATAATGAACGTCAGGGCGGTCATGACGGCCGCCAATCCGGTCAGCCAGTCCTGAGAATTCACTATTCCGATACCCCACAGGCCTACCATGAGAATACCGAAGAGCGGCAGCATCCAGGAGGCATTCCTCATCCAGCGGCGATGCCACCAGGGGCGGTTCAGCAAATACATCAGACCGATCTCCACCAGACCCAGGATGGCGATTCCGATAGCAGAGAAGATCAGGGGAAAAAACTCACGCATTCTTAGGCTTCCTGTTCGTTCCAGTCACGGACTGATTATACGGGTCAATCCTCTCGGACGCTGCAAGTATTTGCGCGGTCGCTCACGCTACCAGATTTAGTGGACAAAGACAACGTCCGGACGTATTCTTTTCCACGGAGACTAAGATGATGAGATGTCAAGCAGGCGATTGTAACTCAGGTTCGGTATTCGGTCCCCCGGCGTACATGCCTCAAAGGGAGGCAGGCCTGTGAATGCGACGACCACTCGGCTGGGGCGGTGGCGGCACCGTGTGTGGCCTTCGCTGCGCTTCTATTATAGCGGCCTGATGGACCATCTTGATCGCCATCACCTGTTCTTGCTCTCCGGGGGGATGGCCTTTTCGTTGCTGGTCTGTACCCTGCCGCTGGTTCTGATTCTATTCGCCGGACTGGGGGCCATCCTGGAACGACCGGCGATTATGCAAGAGATCGAACAATTCATCGAGCAGGTCGTGCCGATTCCGGATGCGGCCCAGTTCATCAAGGACTTTATCTTCGCCCGGGTGCGAGCCTTTGCGGCATACCGCAATGTCGTCGGCGCTATCGGTATTGTCGCCTTGCTGTTTGCGGCCACCGGGCTGTTTTCCAGTATGCGCACTATCCTGGGGGTTGTGTTTCAGTCGCGCACGGAAGAGTCTATCCTGCGCGGAAAACTGCGTGATATTGGGTTCGTGGTATTGATGCTGCTGTTCTTTCTGCTCTCGGTCACGGTGTTACCCAGCTTGAATGTGATCGAGGACTACGCCGACACATTCGAGTTCTTGCGTGAGTTCCGCCTCGAAGGAATCCAGGAAGTGGCCCTGCAGACCCTCTCGTTGGCCTTGATCTTCGCCGGATTCTTTGTGGTCTACTTCACGGTTCCCCACGAGCGAGCCCCGGTCGCAGCTATCCTGGTAGGCGCCCTCTGGGCGTCCCTGCTGTGGAAGGCGGCAGAGATCGGATTCGGCTATTACCTTTCGCACTACGTCACCTATCAGCGCGTTTGGGGGACCTATGCCCTCCTGGTTGCAGTCGCCTTCTGGAGCTATTACACCTCGATCGTCTTCATTGTAGGAGCGGAGATTGGTCAACTCTATCGCGAGCGTCACGACCTGCTGCCGCCATCGTCGGTCCGGCATGATGGGCCATCGAGGTTCTTCCGCGATTGATTATCAGAGCCTGATCGACAAAAAAATGACGCGCGATGCTTGTGGGAAGGCATCACGCGTCGTGCAGCAAGAGGAATGGTCTGGCCTGGGAAACTTCAGCTACGAAGTCGCCCTTGAGGCCCATCGGGCATATTTTTTCCGAGGTGGAGTCTGTAGCGGTCGGCAGCGTCAGTCAGTTGGGAAAGACGGGAGGCCTGACGACCCCCCTAATCTTCCCGAGACTACAAATGGACCTAGTCCCTTTCACTGCCCCCCATTGAAATCCCCCCATCGGTGCGACTGCTTGACTTGGCCCTCCCGCAGTCATAGAAAATGCGACAGTCGTCAGGATACTTGAAGAGTCCTTTCTAATGCCAATGCGCCTCATCCCCGTCCCTGCTGAGACCCACCTCCCTGTGGTCATGTTGGTGCTCTTTTCAGCTCTGTCGCAATGCTTGTTCATATATCATTGCCGCTTTGGCGGCCTCATTGTCTTTCCGTCAGTTTGGCCTATCATGGCGTCTTCTAATACATCTTTCGGACTGATGGCCAAGATCCCGATGGGCAAAGAACAGCTATGAAATGGCTATTCGGTATAGCCATCAGGGGAGTACACGGATTCCGAGCCGGAAAGCAACGGACGCGACTTGATCGTTGGGTGACTTAGAGTGATTGCA
Organism: uncultured Ignavibacteriales bacterium; assembly: GCA_964531495.1. Classification (GTDB taxonomy): domain Bacteria; phylum Zixibacteria; class MSB-5A5; order GN15; family FEB-12; genus DAOSXA01. The sequence continues at coordinate 10,571 of CAZHDS010000064.1, read as the reverse complement.
GATGGGTCTGCAGGTTGGCGTTGCGCTTGTCGAGACCGAGCTTATGCCTGATTTTCTTGCGCTGGTTGTGGACCGTGTGAGCGGACGTGGCCAAGGCCTGAGCTATTTCTTTGGATGACAGGCCGCTCTTGATCATGTTACAGATTTCAACCTCGCGGGGTGAAAGGGCGTCGCAGCTGCTCTCCAGGCGGCTCATGAATGGGGCCGTGATCTCGGTCAGGCAATCTTCGAGCAGCTTGACGTAGGTTCTCAGGTTTTCATCCGCCTTGCTCTTTATGGTACGAACCAGCGGCATGACGATCTTGTCGGCGTTGGCTTGCATCTGCTGTTTGATTTGCTCTTTCTCTGATTCGATCTGGGACAGCACTTCCTTCAGAGCAATATTCTTCTCGGTGAGAGCATTTTGTTCGGCTTCGAGACGTTCATTGGCCAATTGCAGATAGCGTTCGGTTTGCTTCTGGCGACTAATATCGGTTAAGACAGCAAAGCTGCCGACGAAGTTGCCCTCCCGGTCGAACAAGGGCTGGGGCGAGACAATGGTCGGTACTGAACGCCCATCGCTGCGAGTCCACTCAGCCTCATAAGGCCTTTGGCCGCCCTCCTTGCAGTGCGCAACCTGATCGTAGAAGACAGCCTGATCCGATTCATCAAGGAAGACCTCGATCGACTTTCCAAGGAGTTCGCTCGGCTCATAACTAAGCAACTGCCCGAAGCGCTGGTTGACATAAGTCACCCGGCAATTCTGATCGAAAGTCGCCAGGCCATCGCTCATCGTCTCAACCAGAAGCCGGTAGCGCGTTTCGCTCTCCTGAAGACGGCGTCTGTCGTGCCGCGCGCCTGTTTCTACCAGGACGCGCTCCATGAGATAGCTCAGCCACTCGATATCTCCGGTGCCGTAATCGGATTGCTTCCGAGCCACTCCGATGAGGGCGGCAAGTTTGTCGTCACAGTAAATCGGAATATTGGCCTGACGTCGTATGTCGCAGTGGTTACCGGGATAGTCGCTATCGATCGCGTTGGCCGAGACCATATCGTTGATAATCACCGGCTCACCGGTTCGTACGGCTTCAGCCCACGTTCCGGCGGAAGCTATCGGAATCACCACAGCACGTCTGGTTCCTTGTTCTTCCGTGCCAGGAGTCTTGGTCCAACTCGGGATCGTGAGCGTGTGTCTGACCTGATCGACAAGCGCCAAATAACCGATTTCACTTCCGGTGAGGCGTATCGCACAGTCAAGCGCATAATCAAATACGGCCTGTTCAGGCTCAGATCCCAGAGGAGAAAAACCCAGCAGGGCCTGCATCCGCTGTTCACGCAGACGCATATCCACCAGGGTCGATTCCGGACCCAGATGCGAATCGGAGGAGTTTGCCTCACCTCGCGCTCGACGGCCTTTGTTTGCACTGGTGATCTTTACAGCGACCTGGTTCATGATATGTCCTGGTTGACAGCCCCGAGGGAGCCGTTCGATAGCGCAGCAAATCGTGTTATCATGCTTGACTTATCGGCACTTCTGTGCAAATTCTAAACAGTGTTTGTGAACCTCGTGCGACAGGCGGTGTGCGAGGGCGTGCCGGATTCTGGATATGGGCGCTCGAACAGCAACTATTGGCCGTGCTGTGCGTAAAAGGCTAACGAACACTGGCGGATGGCTCGGCTCGGCCTTCAAGGTCGCACTATGTCCATTCTCTGAGTTGACTGGCTATTATGAAGGAAGTATACGACTTGACATTTGCTCGCCCCGCTAATGCGACTCCAGTAGTCGAGGACCCCTGGGATGTTTCCGGGCCAGTCCCGGCGGCAAGTCGAGCTGTGCGCATCATAATGGCTGTCCTGGTTGCCAGTTGGGCCATGCTGGCCGGTCTGGCGATTGCACAACCGGCCCCGCCCCCGACCGACGCCCCCAATGGCAGGCGCGTGGTGACGATAAAACTGAGCCCGGAAGGTGAGCTGCTGGCCGAGGACTACCTCTTCCTTCTCGAGCAGCTCAACCTCTTGACGGCCGACTACGCTGATTACTTTTCCGAAATGCGCACCCCCGAGGGCCAGAAGTGCCTGGCCAGCCTGAATGAGGTCAACCGCATCCTCCGTGATACCGCGGCCTATGCCGGTTATATCCAACTGTCTGATTATTTCCAGGACTGGCAGGATCGACTGACGGAACATGAGGAGATGTTGTCCAGTGTTGGCGATGGATCGAAAGAGGAGTGGCTGGAAGAGCTAAGCAATCTGGATGAGCACATTGATGACATCAAGGCGGACGTTGCTGAATTCGCGGCTGAAGCCCTTGAGCTGCGCGAGGAAATCAAGCGCTCACGCGACGACGATGGTGATTTGTCTGACGAGCTAGAGGAAGCCCTCCAAGATCTCAGGGCATCGGAAGTGGAACTCAAGCGCCTCCAGCGTCAGCGAATGAAGCAGGCCGAAGAGTATCAGGACAATCACGAAAACCACCGGATCGGACGCCTGACTCATGGTTTGGCGCGCGAAGTAAGCGTGCTTCAGGAAATGTTCCAGGAGTCGGTAGTCGAGAATCTTGAGGACAATCATGAGTTGGCCGCACTGATAGAGGCCCGCGTCAAACAGGTCGTGGCCGCACGGCTGGGTGATATGCGCCAGCCCTATTACATACTCAGAAGTTCGGAGCTTGATGCCGATGGCGAGCCGGTGGAGGTTCCGGAACTTATCGAAATCGATCTCACTACGATGCCAGACGTCCCGGAGCTACCTGAGATCCTGGTACCCTGGATCAACGTGGGCGAAACTGATATCTATATGCCGGGTCTGCAAGGCAACACCAGCTTGATGCGCGAGATGGCTGATAGTGTCATTGTGAGTTCGAACACGCTTCCTGTCATTGTGGTTAACCCGGTTGGCCAACTCGAAATCAGTGGCTGGAAATCCGACAAGGTTACGGTTACCTGCGAGTTTGAGATCGTTGCCAATTCCAGTCGAAAGGCTGAGAAGATCATCGAACAGCTCGATCTCCGAATATATGAGCGTAAGCAGGCTGTTTTCGTCGAAATCGTAGCTCCCGAATTGACCGATCCACGAGTCAGCATCGGCCACACCCGCGTACGTATCAATGCTCCCCGGCTCAACCCCTTGGTGGTTAAGTCATCGGCCGGGCGGGCCCGTATCGGTGGCTTCGAGAACGGCGCCAAGATCAGCACTAATAGCTGTGATTTGACCATCGAGCACACTAGCGGCACGGTGGACGTTGTCAGCAACATGGGCAGCGTGAACCTGAGTGATGTTACCGGACCGATTGGGCTTCGCAGTAGTAATCAGCCGCTGAAGTTGATCCGCTGCAACGGGGACATGGATATCAAAAACACGTACGCGTTGATCAGCCTGATCGACTGTGGCGGCACTGCCAAGATCAGCAACTCCGGTCCGACCAAAGTGATCGGGTTCGCGGGCATGGTCGATATCAACAATTCGAATGGTCAGCTGGAATTGGAGAGGATCGATGGCGACGTGATTGCCGTCAACAAGCTTCAGCCGCTCTTGATTAGCGAAGTAAGTGGTTCCGCGACTCTGGAGAATACGCGTGGCACCATAAGAGCGGAGGATATGTCCGGCCTGCTCTCAATATCCAACTCGTTTGCGTCGATTGTGGTCCGCAACGCCAAGGGCCCCCTGCATCTGGTCAACGAAAAAGGTAGCATCGACTTGGCGGTGGCCAGCGCTCAGCTGGGCCCGTCAACCATCATTTGTGAGAAGGGAACGGTGAATCTGAAGCTCGGTTCCCGTCCCAATATCCTGCTTACCGTGGAATCTATGGGGGGAGCGATCAACAGCAGTCGCCCCATGGAAATCACTACCGACGGCAATACCAGCTCGGCCCGCATGGAACTCGGCCAGGCCAACCAAGCCCTGGCGGTGACGGGCACCTACACCACGATCACCATCAAGTAGAGCCATCCCCAAGAGGATGTTCGCAGGCGGCTTTCTACGGACGTCGGCATGATTCTACCCCTCTTCCGGCTTGGCGATCGGCTCAAACAACGCCGCCACGGCTCCGGCTGGATCACGCACGACGCAGTAACGCCCGGCACCTTCCATCGTCCTCGGTTCGGCGATCACCTCGCCACCCAACGACCGGCAGGAGACGACGCTGGCGTCAAGATCGGCGACTGTGATGTAGATCAGCCATTGTGGCGGCAAATCGGCGTTCGGTCCGCGCGCATGACAGATCCCCGCGACGACATCCTTGGTGCCGGGGCGGATCATGCAGTAATCATCATAGTCACCCATCGAAACTGCGTCATGATCCCAGCCCACTACTTGACTGTAGAAGTCACGAACTTTGTCGGCCTCGGTGACGGTCAGGTCAACCCACGAGACTTCCCCTGGTTGCGGCTTGTCGTCGCCCATTACGAATCTCCTGATCGGAAGTTAGAACCGAGTCTCGGGACTGGCACAGCCCCGAGCGCATCGCGTACTATTCGACGGCTACAAAGTCCTCTTTGCTGGCACCACACTCCGGGCACTCAAAGTCGTCCGGTAGATCTTCAAATGGCGTTCCGGGTGCTATCCCCTCTTCGGGCAGACCCTTCTCGGGGTCATAAACCCATCCGCACAGCTCGCATTCATACTTCTTCACAAATGACCTCCTCGGCATCACTGCCTGTGATCTGTTGCCATTATGAAGGACAGCATCCTTCTGAGTCATCTTTCTCAACTACCGACGGCTGCGAACCACACTGGCACGACACTCCTGATACTTCGCCCGCATCCGTCGCTAAGATAATCGGCGAGCCCGAAGCGGGCAAGTTCTTCGACCGACCGCGCTTGATCATTGGCGCTAAGTATGACCATCCTATGATGGCCATCAACAGCAACGCTCCGATCGAATTGAGCCAGCCCTGTTCATCCATCGTATGTGACCCGGAAGTCAGTTCGGGCATTCCCGCCCCAAGCCATGGTAGCAGCCAATCGAGTAGCAAGCCGAATCCAACCGCGCTTAGGGCCACCGTAACAAAATAGAGCAGCACCGCTCGGCCGCCAAGAACCTTCCAGACAGCGCCCAGTCCGGCGGCATTCGTGGCCGGACCGGCGATCAAGAAGGCCAACACCGCCCCTGGCGAGGCCCCCACATGCATGAGGGCGATAGCAATCGGCACGGAACCTGTCGCACAAACATAGACCGGCACACCGATCGCCATCAGGATTAGAATTGAGACTATCCCGCCCCCTACGTAGGCCTGGAGATAGTCAGGTGGTACCATCGCTGACAATACGCCGGCTATCAAGACACCCACCAGCAGAGCTGGCCCGATGTCGCGTGGCAGCGTCACAAAACTGTATGTGAGAATTCGGCGTAGGCGACTCGAAGAGCCGTGATCGTCACAACAGTCGTCACCGTCGTGACATTGGCAGGTTGCCGCACTCTTCTCCACCACGGGATCAGCGCCGCCCGCGACCTGAACCAGAGCGCCGCCAATCAGCCCCGAAACGAGAGCAGTTAAGGGCCTGAAGATAGCAAAGACCGGACCCAGAAGGGCATAGGTAACAGCGATACTGTCCACCCCGGTCTGGGGAGTAGAAAGCAAGAAGGCGGTCGTCGCACCGCGACTGGCCCCTTGCTTGCGGATGGCCACAGCGACCGGAATAACGCTGCACGAACAGAGCGGCAGCGGGACACCGAAGAGGGACGCCTTGAGAACAGCCAGTCGGCGGTGTTGACCTAGATGTCGCTCGACCCAGGCTGACGAAAGATAGACCGAGAGGACTCCCCCGGCCAAAAACCCGAACAGCAGGTAGGGTGACATTTGGCCGAGTACAAGCCAACACTCGGCTGCTATTCTCTCCAGGATCGCCATGGTACCAGCCCCTGTCGACTAGTCGGCCAGATTTGACCACTCGGCGTCTTCAAGCCACTGCGTCGGTTTGTTCAAGAAACGCACGACGTTGTCAAGCGCCTGATAGTGCCGGTGCTCTTCATCGGCAATGCGACTCCAGATATTCTTCTGGTTGTCATCGTCCGCTTCCGAAGCTTTGCCCCGGTAGAATTCCTCGGCATCCTTTTCGACTTGGCGGGCATGTTCCCAAACGCTAATCGGATCGCTGGGCAGACTCTTGCCAGCCTGTTCGCTCTTGAGAACTTCAAAGACGTTCTTGGTCGTGGCGAAAATCGTGGTCGCGCCAGCCTCTTCATAGGAAGCGCTCTGCGAATCGCGCAACGCCTTGAAGAGGTTATAGTGCTTCAGCTCGTCCTCAGCCAGCTCCAGCAAGATCTTCTTGAGGGCTGGGACGGTGGTCTTTTCGGCGTGCGCCAGATAATAAGCGCGACCGTCCTCTTCCATCTTCATGGCATGTTCGAAAATACTCATCTCTACCTCCGGCAGTCAGCCCGAGCGGGCCTGGCCAATTCCTATCGTTTCTTTGCTAACGACGGCTTGAGATGTTCATCATCTTGCCGTCTTTGTACTCGTAATTCAAGAACTCGGTTAGCCGCTGCTTGATGGCATCTCGCACGCGCCGAAAGACCACCAGCACTTCCTCCCCGGTACCATCGGCCGCGCCGGGGTCTTCAAAGGGCCAATGGAGCCGCAGGCAGGCCTCACCACTAAATACTGGACACGCCTTGGTTGCCGTGTCCTCGCAGACGGTAATGACAATATCGAAACAATCGTCTTGAAAGACGCTTACCGCCTTACTGGAGTGCGACGAAAGATCCAGGCCATCCTCGATCATAACTTTCTGCGCGATCGGGTTGATCTGGGTCGCCCTGGCACCGGCGCTGAAAACTTCAAATTCATCCCCACCCAATGCTCGCAAATGGGCTTCGCCCATTTGCGAACGGCAGGAGTTTTCACCGCATATGAACAGCACCCGTCGGACACCTTTTGTCACTGGTCTCGTCTCTCGCCAACCGGGTCAATCGGATTCGGAGTCCTGGCCATCACTCGCGTCGTGAATATGGCTGTCTTCCGGTTGGGCCTTCTTGAGTTTCTCTTCATGACGTCGTCTTTGGGCCAAAACATCGCAGTCATCGACACTGTGCTTGGTCTCATCACACTCAGTGCATTTGTGGCGGCCAATCTTGCCGCAACGTCGGGCGGGGCTGTGCTTCTTCCGTGTCATCGCCACAACCTCAGCCCCGGTCAGCTTCGCTCCACTGGATGGGGCTCAACCATCGCACGGAGCTCTTGGCGGACAGCAGCCCCGATGTTTGTGGCTACCAACTCACCGCTGTCAAAATCGTAAGTGGTCACCCGTGTAGACTCATCTAACAATTGTTCGAGGACACCTGTTCCAAACGACTCCTCAAGACGAACCAAACTGAGGGCGGCGCTGAGACGAATATTCGGATCGGCGGCTCTGAGGGACTGTCGCAGCGCCATCGCCACGCCTCGAAACGGCGTCGCGTCGACCGAAGATATCCGGCAGACAGCCAAATGCGAACCGCGCTCGAATGGTTCCTCGCCAAAGAATGCCGGGAGCAGATGGGCGAATTCTCCGATCAACTCCGGGACGTTGACGAGAATCTCGCCCATTAGTTCCGGAGCATGCCAACTGAGCCCGCCGGATTCATCGTTCATCAACCACAACAGTCGCCGAAGGTTATCGCGGATCTTCTCGATACTCCTCTGCGCCACGTCACCGGCCACCCAACCAACCGCCTCGACCGCACGATAGCGAATCACCTCGCTATTATCGTACGTGAGCGAAACCAACAGGCGGTCCGGATTGCGAGCCTCCGCGGCCCACGCCACCAGGGACGATCGATCGCGGTGCGCTAACAACTCTCTCACTTCCGCCTTACGCGATCTCGAACCCATGGTTGTCTCTTCTATGTTGGCGACAGGTATGACGAACTGATTATGGCTTCAGGCAATTACTCGGCAGCAACCGCCGGAGGAGTGAAGATACGCTGACCCAGTTCGCGATCGATCTGGAAAAGTCCCGCCTTGGAGTCACCGAGCATCTTCAATTGCTGGATGATCGCCTTGGCCGAAGCCTCTTCTTCCACCTGTTCATTGACATACCATTGCAGAAAAATCTGCGAGGCGTGGTCCTTTATTGTCAGGGCCAGATCAACCAGGCCGTTAATCATGGCCGTGACTTTCTGCTCGTGGGCGTAGGCTTCTTCAAACACCTCCAATACGGAGTTCCACTCAACCTGCGGATCATCCCAGGCCTTCACCACGGCCCGGCCATCACGCTCGATCACGTAGTCGAACATCTTCTCAGCGTGTGACATCTCTTCCTGGTACTGCACCCGCATCCAGTTCGCGAAGCCAGGCAGATCAATGGTTTCGAGGTAAGCCGACATCGACAGGTAGAGATGGGACGAATAGAATTCGGCCTTAACCTGCTCGTTGAAGGCATCCTGCATCTTGGAATCTATCATTCTAACCTCGGTTCCTAGTCTTAGTTTTCAGTCAGGATCTGGTCGTCGTATTCTATCTCGAAGCGAAGTTTGTGCTTGGCCTCCTCCTGGGCGAGTCCCAGAAACAGCTCTTGCATGGCAGCATCTTCTGAGGCCATGGCCAGATCGTTGTACAGCTTGTAAGCAGCCTTTTCAGCTTTCATCGCTACGATCAGGGCTTCCTGATAACCGAGCGAACTGTCGAGATCGATCTCCACCATGTTATCGCCGAGCTTAAGATCAAGGACCTTTTTGGCGGAGGAGACCATGCGCTTGCCATCTTTGACGGCGATCAGCTTGGTCTTGTGGCCCATTTCTTCCTTGGCAAACATCGTGAAGATGTCCTGGACATTCTTGTGGTCCATTTTGGCCGAAAGACTAGTGTAAAAGTCGGCCGCGTCTTGTTCTTTCTGAATCGCAAAATCCAGGATGTCGTCAATAGAATCGAATTTCATCTCATACTCCCAAGTGTCATCAGGCCTTCCAGAGGCCGTGCAAATTGCAGTGTTCGCGAGCGGTGACGTTGTCACCATCAATCCTGAAAGTGGCTTCGGGCACGTCACCAGCCTTGAGGTACTGGCGATAGACCTTGCCATCAGCAACAAGCTCGATAAACTCGATCCAGTGTTTCTCTTCCATCGGATGCGTGACCTCACCAACGGTCACTTTGAAGCCGCCATTGATCTTCTCAACGACCGGGACATGCTTCTCGGTAGCCGCGTCAGTAACGCCCTCCTGGAGCAGGGTCATGTTTTGTCCGCAGCACACCAGTGTTCCACCAGCAGCGCGCACGACCTCGACCATATTGCCGCACTTTTCGCACAGGTAAATCTGAGTTCTTTCAGTTGCCATTCCCAATTTCCTTTCCAAACAAATTCGCCAGAATTCTGATCTGATCTGCCGTTCCCTAATACGGTGAGAAGCCGGCGTCCGACCAGAAATCTTCCTTCAATTCTTCCTGCTGACGCGACAGCGCGTGGTAGTGACCGGATTCCCATTGCGAGAGCTCGCTGAAAAACTTCCTCACGCCCGGATCAACCGCCGCATCCGCCTGGCGACGATAGTACTCCATCGCATCCCGCTCAAGCTGTATGCCGATCGATAGCGAGGTCATTTCGAAATTGGCGTCCTTGACGCGCTCCTTGAGGCCCTCTGAGAAGATGGGGGACTTGCCACTCAGATCGAGGCGGCGGCCCAGCGATAACTTGTCATCGGTAGTGCCGTGTTCAAGGACCGCCTTGTATTGCCCGAGTAGGAATTGCATATGGTCCAGCTCTTCTGAAGCCAGCATCTCAAAAACTTCTTTGCCTTTTTCGTCCTGAGTACTGTTGGCCGCCATGAGATAGAAGTTGTGGCCATAGCGTTCGGCCTTGATAGCTCCCATCAATCCATCCAGAAGGACTTGCTTGTCATCCGTCATACTACTAAACCTGTATTGCTGCTCTGGTTATGATTGACCACACAATCTCTTAGTGCTCGAGGTTGAATTCTTGAAAATCGAAGAAAGTGCCCGTCTGGTTGAGATAATCCAACTCAGCCTGGACAATCGCCTGATGACCGTCTTCGATCTCAAGAAAACGCCGGAACAGGTCCTGACCCTCTTTGAGTTCCGCCACCATGAGGCGATAGAAATCGGAGGTCTCCTGCTCCATGGCCAGCGCCTTCTTCAGCATCTCACGCTCAGTACCGTAATCGCGCTCCTGAAGATGACCATCGAGCTTCTTCACCCCAGCGTCGATCTTCTCTTTGGCGGGAACGATGCTGTCGAGTTTGGTCGTCGATAGATGACCCGACTTCTCCCATTCGGCCAGTTGGGCTTCGAGATAATCGACGTGCCCTTGCTCCTCTTTGCCGAGGACTTCAAATACGCGACGGCCTACGCTGTCGGCGATATCGTCGAGGTTATTCAGATAGGCATCACGCACCTTGATCTCGTATTCAATCGCGGTCTTAATCGCCTGTTCGACAGTCATTTCATTCTCCTATTGCCGTTTCCAGATATCTTGGCGGGGGCATTTCGGGTATGCCCACCGACGGAAACTACCTCCGTCGGTGGTCCCCGTCAAGCGCTATCCGGCGTGTTTGGCCAAGTACTCGCCTACGCTGGCTGTGGTCCGCTCGATAGCATCCTCGCCCTCTTTCCAATTGGCCGGGCAAACGACGCCATGTTTCTCTGTGAACTGAAGTGCTG
>CAZHDS010000063.1:0-15152 GCA_964531495.1 uncultured Ignavibacteriales bacterium | reverse complement strand
AATATCGCCTTGCGATTTCGATCGATCCTCGACATGCCGAAGCCCTCAGCAACATCGGTACGCTGCTCCAGATGGAGGGTGAACCGGAACAGGCAGTTGCCTATCAGACTCGGGCCGTGCAGGCAAATCCATCCATAGCGCGGGTGCACTACAATCTGGGAAATGGGCTGCGCGAACTCCATCGTCGACAGGAAGCAGTGGCGGCCTACAACGAAGCCGTGCGGCTGAATCCCGCTCACGAGAGCGCATGGTGCAATCTCGGCATGACTCAGAAAGAACTGGGACAGCGCGAGGCGGCTCAGACGAGTTTGCAGCAAGTGCTTCGAATCAATCCTCGCAATGCCAGCGTGCTGCGAGTGCTGGGCTTGATGCAGTTCGAAGGTGGCGATGAAGTGGCCGCTCTGGCTACGATGAGCCAGGCTATCGAAATCGAACCGGATAACGAGGCGGGACAACATTTGTTGGCGGCCCTGAAAGGGGAGACGACTGATCGCGCTCCGGCCGCCTACGTGCGAAATCTTTTTGATGACTACGCCTCTCGTTTCGAGACCGATTTGGTCAAGGGGCTGGGTTACGATGCACCGCGCCAACTGCGTGAGCTTCTGAGCAAGACGCTCGGACCCGGTGTTCGCTATGGCCGTCTGGCCGATCTCGGATGCGGGTCAGGATTAGTCGGGGACGCCTTTCAGGATTGTTGCGATTGGATTGGAGGAGTCGACCTGGCTCCACGCATGATCGAAGAGGCCCGTACCAAAAACTGCTACGACGAGTTGATGGCAACCGACGCGGTCGAGTATCTGCTCAATGCTTCCGAGCCGTTCGATTTGGTAGTGGCAGCTGACACGATCGTATACCTGGGTGATTTGGATCCCCTGTTTGAGGCCGTCGCTGAACATACTTCGCCCGGAGCTTTGTTCATGGTGTCCACCGAGCTAGACGAGGGCACCGCCTACACCTTGCAATCGAGCGGTCGCTACGCCCACTCCGAGAAATACATCCGGGATCTGGCCATGCGTCACGGGATGACCACTGACGTTTGCGAGACGATCGACCTGCGCAAGGAACACCAAGCGTGGCTCAAGGGGCAGCTGATCATGCTTCGCGTTGACTAGATAGGTGAACGTCAGCGGAAAACGCCTAAATGTCCTTGAAAAGTCGCGCCAGGGGGAATCCAGGGGCGCTTATGTCCAAATTGAGAAAGTATCCAAATGGGGTCTGGGATACGTCATAGCCCGCCTTCTGGAGCCGATCTTGAGCGTTGCCAAAAAGTGTTCGGGTGAACTCCGGATCAGCCTTGCTCTCTGAAAGATGGGTAAAAGAGTGAAGCACGACTCGATTACTCTCGTTCTTGCGAGCCGCCCACTTCAGGTTCTTGACTAGCTTCGTCTCAGCCCCCGAGGCGTTCGCTTCATCCTCAGCTTCTACATGAATGAACCCAACAAGGGCATTCTCGATAGTATCCTGCGCGTCAAGATCGGGGGCCGCTTCGAGACCCTTCTGGGAGGTCTCGAAGGCAAAACGAGTACAGTACATCATCAGTAGTTTCATTGTGTCGGACGCACTTCTTGCTGGCCAATCATGATCTCCCGCGGCAGCGGAGAATCATTACGGCGATGTGACAATATAGAGGAACGTTCCCACCGAAACAAAGCGCTCGCCGTCAAAAACGATGTCCTTGAGATCGATATCCGCGACCGAACGGGATAGCTGCCAGGTATCTCCGGAGTCGTAGGAGATGATCCTAGTGCCGCTCTGTCCCACGGCGACCATGATGTCATCAGACGCAGCCACGCCGTAGAGGTCAAATTTGGTGTCGGCATCCCACGTGGCTTCAATCCATGTCGTGCCGTCAAAAGAGTACCACACACTGCCCCCAAGCCCGACGGCGACGAACCGATCATCAAGCCAGGTCACGGCCCGCAGAGAGTCGGTGGCGGCTAAAGGCGTGGCACTCCAGGAAAGTCCATCAACGGACCGCAGGGCGGTACCAGTATTGCCGACGGCAACGAACTCGCTTCCGGACCAAGCCGCTCCATAGAGCCACTCTTCGGTTGGTGAATCAGCGGCGGTCCAATCAGCACCATCGCTGGAGGTCAGGATCGTGCCGCCTTGTCCCACGGCGATCAGGCGCGAGGGGGATCCGGTGACGCCATGGAGATGCAGCAAGACCGGTTTGACATCAATTGTGTCCCAGGTATCAAGATCGTCTGAATACAGGATAGTTCCTTCGTTGCCTACAATGGCCGCTACATCTGAGCCAATCCAAACGTCGTTGAAGACAACTTGCGGGCCGGCATAATCAAGCTCCCAATCTGTTCCATCGCTGGCGCGAAGTACTTTCCCGCGAGTTCCAACGGCCAGCCATCCGGAATCCATCGCGGCTGCCGAAGCAACTCCGTGGATGTCAAGGTCGACACCTGAAAGGCGTGTGTCCCAGTCGCTTCCGTCACTTGATTCAAGGACCGTTTCATACTGGCCGACGGCCCTGAAGCGCGCCGCCGCTGCTGACCAGGCCACGTCCCGCAGATCGTGTGAGAGTCCGCTACGCAATGTGAAAGTCTCGGCATCAGGTGAGCTGAGGATCCAGCCGTTCTGCCCCACAACCAGCAACTGATCTCCCGACCATTCCACGCTATAGAAATAGTCGGCAGGCCGGCTCTCGATCAGGTCCCACTCCTCGCCGTCCTCAGAGGTGGCAATGGCACCGTGCTGTCCAACTGCTACGAACTTCTCAAGCTCGGCCGCCCAAATGACATCGTAGAGAAAATAGGAGATACCCGCTGAGAAGAGGGTCCAACTCCGCCCGTCGGGAGATGTGACTACTGCGCCACCGCCACCGACTGCCACGAATTTGCCGAGGTCCTCGGACCAGGCCAGGCCATACAGGCTTTGCACCGTTCGGAGAGTATCGACGGCAGTCCATGTGACGTCATCGGTGGAAGTGACAATGGTGCCACTTTCTCCTACCGCAACCGAGATCGTTCCGTTAGATGCCGTCCGATAGAGCCACGTAGATTCCATGTCAAGATTATCGGTGTCGGCCTGGGTCCAGGTCTGTCCTTCGGGTGAGGTTAGAATAGTGGCTGAGTCGCCCACGGCGATGTACTTGTCGCCTGTCCAGGTGATTCCAAGAAGATTGGCCTCGGTCGGTGAATCCGCCACATAGATGTTCGTCCCGTCCAGAGAATAAAGGATAGTCCCATCTGTGCCCACGGCGGCATAGGCATTGCCGGGCTCGGCGACGGCGACGGCGACCAAGTTGTCGTAGGTTCCCGGCGAACGTAGAATCCAATCTACGCCGACAATCGTGCTCGAACTCGACGGCGGATCATCGTCGCCACAACCGGTCATGGCAAAGGACACTACGATGACTGCAAAAAGGGACAGGATCAATCTGGTGGCGGGCATGAAATTCTCCTTTTTCATGTTATACGACGGCCGCCTATGAGCGCCCGGTTTTTGTGGGCACATCGATGCTCTGCGGCGGTGAGTAATATTGGGCATATCAGGCCGGTGGGCAAGGAAAATCAATTGCCAGCTGATCGTTGCGAGGATTCCGGGCGCTTGACTTTTGTCGGCAGGCGCATTACTTGATGGCGATGCAGGCCGGGATGTTCCGGTCTCTATTCTGGGTGACAGTATGGCCAAACAACATAGATCCGAAAACGAGCGTCGGCACCGGCACTCCGACCTGGAGGCGGCGGTTCGGACTCGGACCGAAGATGATCTGTACACACTCCTCGACGAGTTGGATAAGCCGCCGCTGCTGCTGATTCTCGATGGTGTTCAAGATCCGCATAATCTCGGAGCTTGTCTTCGAAGCGCGGATGCGGCCGGGGTAGAGGCAGTGATAGTGCCCAAGGATCGCTCAGTGGGTCTGACGGATGTGGTTCGCGTGGTGGCTTGCGGTGCCGCCGAGGTGATCCCCTTGATCCAGGTGACCAACCTGGCCCGGTGTCTCAAAGCCCTCAAGACGCGGGGTGTTTGGCTGGTGGGGACGGCTGACAAAGCCAGCCAGTCTCTCTACGAGGTTGACCTGGCCGGTCCTCTGGGGGTCGTTATGGGTGCCGAGGGGCAAGGGCTACGTCGCTTGGTTGCCGAACAGTGTGATTTTCTGGTGAGTATTCCTATGCAGGGTACGGTGCCATGTCTGAATGTCTCGGTGGCTACCGGAGTGTGTCTGTTTGAGGCGGTACGGCAGCGCCGCACTCCGCAAATCTGAGAGCATCCATCGCTTCAATAGAGAAGGCCGCCCCTTGTCAGGGCGGCCTCTTTATTGTCAGAGTGAGCGGGAGGAACTACCAGGGGCAGTCATCCAGCGGCGGTCCATCCTGGAACATGTAGAAGACCATTCCAATGAGGTCAGAGATGTCGATATCGCCATCGCCATTGACATCACCCTCGTCCCAACACACTGGCTCGGGGCCACCCTGGAACATGTATTGCACGAGGTGGATGAGGTCAGCGATATTCAACTCATAGATGTCAGGAGCGACGCCGTCGCCGCGAATGCCTTCACAGCAGCCATCGCAAACATCTCCGATGCCATCATCATCTGAATCCTCCTGGCCGGGATTGTAAACAGTTGGACAATTGTCGCAGACGATACCAACCGAATCGGCGTCACCATCGGCCTGATCGACATTGCTCGAATCCGGGCAGTTGTCGCACACGTCACCATAGCCGTCGAGGTCAGCATCGGCCTGATCGACATTGCTCGAATCCGGGCAGTTATCCTCATCACAAGTATTGGCCGCGAAACCCGGGTTGCCATAGCCGTCACTATCGGTGTCAGTGCACTCGTCACAGACATCCCCGGTGCCGTCGCTGTCGGTGTCGGTCTGATTAGGATTATAGGTATCCGGGCAGTTGTCGGTGGCACAAGTGTTGTTCGGGAATCCCGGATTGCCGTAGCCGTCGCCATCAGTATCGGTGCAGACGTCGCACAAGTCTCCGAGACCATCACCATCGAAATCGGCCTGATCATCGTTGAAGACGGTCGGACAATTGTCCTCGGCGCAGGTGTTGGCCGGGTAGCCCGGGTTACCGTAGCCATCGCCGTCTGTGTCGGTGCACTCATCACAGACATCGCCGATGCCATCGCTGTCGGCGTCATCCTGATTGGTGTTGGCATCGGCGGGGCAGTTGTCGCAGACATCGCCGACGGTGTCGGTGTCGCCATCAGCCTGGTCGGCATTGGTGTCGGTGGGGCAGTTGTCACACACATCGCCGAACTCGTCGCCGTCACTGTTAGTCTGGTTGGTGTTGGCTACGGCGGGGCAGTTGTCGCAAACATCGCCAACGGTGTCGGTGTCGCCATCGGCCTGGTCAGCGTTGGTGTCAACCGGGCAATTGTCGCAGGCATCGCCGGTACCATCGACATCGCCATCCAACTGATTGGGATTGTACGTTGTCGGACAATTGTCTTCCGCGCACGTATTCAGAGGGAAGCCGGGGTTGCCGAAACCGTCGTTGTCGGTGTCCGTGCAGTCATCGCAAACGTCGCCAATGCCGTCGGCATCAAAGTCTTCCTGACCAGGGTTAGCGATATCGGGGCAATTGTCAACGGCGCAAGTGTTGGCCGGGAAGCCCGGGTTGCCGTAGCCGTCGTCGTCGCTGTCAGTGCAGTTGTCGCACACGTCGCCAATGCCGTCAGAGTCAAAGTCCTCCTGACCAGGGTTGGCGATATCGGGGCAATTATCGACGGCGCAAGTATTGGCCGGATAGCCCGGGTTGCCATAGCCATCGTTGTCGGTGTCAGTACACTCGTCACAAACATCGCCAATGCCGTCGTTGTCGGCGTCGAGCTGCGTGGTGTTGGCGTCAGTCGGACAGTTGTCGCAGACATCGCCGACATCATCTCCGTCCCCATCAGCCTGGTTCTCGTTGGTGTCGTCCGGGCAGTTATCGCAGGCATTGCCGAGGCTATCGGCGTCGTTGTTCTGCTGCGTGGTATTGGGATCGGTGGGGCAATTGTCGCAGATGTCGCCCACGTCGTCAGAATCTCCGTCGGCCTGGTTGACATTGGGATCCGTGGGACAGTTGTCGCAGTCATCGCCAACCGTATCGGAGTCCCCATCATCCTGCGTGGGATTGGCAACCAGCGGACAGTTGTCGCACCAGGAGCCGACGTCATCGCCGTCGCCGTCGAGCTGATCCGGGTTGAAATCTGTCGGGCAGTTGTCGCAGGAGTCACCGTAGGTGTCGCCGTCAACATCAGCCTGATCAGGGTTGTAATCAGTGGGGCAGTTGTCGCAAGCAGTGGCCCAGCCATCGTTATCGGAGTCGCTGGGATCGTCCCAGCAGTCGTTGACCAGATAGCAGTAGGGTCCGCCCCAGCTTGGGAAATTCTCAGTGTCCTTAGATGTCAGAATCCATTTCCACCAGCCGGACGGGTAGAAGGAGGAGTCAATGCAAATCGACTTTCCGTGTGAGGACGCTGGCGCTGGGCCGATCTCGATAATGTGGGTGATCGAATCGAATCCGTCGGGAACACCGACTGGATTCATCATGACGGCAGCAGAAAAACCGACAGTATCGGATCCGCTTCCCGTCACGCCAAAGTAGCCGGTCGAATAGAGCAGGTCGAATTCTTCCGAGTTATTACCGGCTGCGTCAGTGGCTGTGGCTGACAACGTGGTCCAATTGGCTCCATTCGGTGAGTGGATTCGGAATCCATTGGTGAAACCCTTCAGGCCAGCTCCGGTGTTGTTGGTCAAGCGCATGTGAAACGATATGAGAGCTCCGGTGGGGATGTGCCCCTCGGCGGTAAGACCGTCCACATGATCGACGTCAAATGATCCCAACTGCCCGTAGGCAGCCCCAAACATCAGCAGAAACGCTGTGCTGAGTATTACCACGAACTTCATGTTCATCATTCTCTGCTCCTCTGTCGGTGGGGTTGTTGGCTGTTTGGCATGCTCTACACTCTTTCGCTCTTGTGAGTCAGCCTGCGCTAGTTGCAATAACAATAAACCCCTCGTGAGTAGCTTTGTCAAGCTCTAATTGCAGTCACATAAACCACTTACAGCACATGATCGGCATCTTGGGCCATTTCGCTTAGCTACGATAGTTGGCCTGATAGTCCGCGTTCTAGCCCGCTTGGCGATGCCCGCCGGAGGTCCTGTTAAACCTTGTCGTGGCGCGGGGTTGACATTACCTTGGTTGAGTCTGAGCGAGCAATATCAAACTGGGACAATCAATGGATCGAAAGACCGGAAATCTGATACTCTACGGGATGATCATCGGAGCTGTAGCCGGAGTTTTGGGGGGCTACTATCTGAGCGACTTCTTCCTGAGCATTCAGTTCCTTGGGACAATGTTCCTCAACGCGCTCAAAATGGTCGTCGTACCGCTGATCGTTGCCTCAATGATCGTTGGGGTCGCGTCGCTGGGAGATGCCCGACGGCTGGGACGGACGGCGGGGAAGACAGTGTTGTTCTACTTCGTTACGACTAGCATTTCCGTCATAGTTGGCCTGGTGCTGGTGAACATCATCAGGCCGGGCGATGGGGTAGAGGCTATTGGGGCCTATGTGCCAGAACTAGTAGCGGACAGCCAGCAGAAAACACTGGTGGACGTGCTTGTGGGCCTGATCCCGCCCAACATCGTTGCGGCTGCGGCTAAAGGGAGCATATTGCCTTTGATCGCTTTTTCGCTCGTTTTCGGAGGCGTATTGGTCACGATCGGCGAAAAGGGCCGGGCTGTCGTGAAGTTCTTCGAAGGTGTCAACCA
Source organism: uncultured Ignavibacteriales bacterium (assembly GCA_964531495.1). Classification (GTDB taxonomy): domain Bacteria; phylum Zixibacteria; class MSB-5A5; order GN15; family FEB-12; genus DAOSXA01. The sequence goes on along the minus strand of CAZHDS010000063.1, from coordinate 7,418 downwards.
CGCCATGATGAAGATTGTGACGATGATAATCTACGCAGCCCCGGTGGGAGTCACGGCGCTGATCGGTGGCATAGTGGCCCAGGAGCGCGGGTCGATCGAAGAACTTCTGAGTGGCCTGGGATGGTATGTACTTACCGTAATCCTGGGTCTGCTGGTGCATGCCGTAGTGGTATTGCCGCTGATCCTGTCGATATTCGGCCACCGGCGACCATGGACATACTGTGTCAATATGGGGCATGCCCTGACGACCGCTTTCACCACCGCCTCATCGTCAGCCACCCTGCCAATTACCATGCGCGGGGTGGAGCACAAGAACAAGGTCGATAAGCGCGCGGCGTCTTTCGTGCTGCCCCTGGGTGCGACCATCAATATGGATGGCACGGCGCTCTACGAGGCCGTGGCAGCGTTATTTATCGCTCAGATCTATGGCATTGATCTGTCTCTCGGACAGCAGGTGGTCATCTTCCTGACAGCCACTCTGGCTTCGATCGGCGCCGCCGGCATTCCTCATGCCGGGACAGTCACGATGGTATTCGTCCTTGGCGCGGTGGGTTTGCCACTGGAGGGGATTGGCCTTATTTGGGCGGTGGACTGGTTCCTGGATCGCTGTCGGACGACAGTGAATGTCTGGGGGGATTCGGTCGGCGCGGCAGTCATTGCCGAGACTTCCGAACTGAGGGCGGACAGAGCCTGAGATCCCATCCAACTGCCGGGATCCCTGGGTGACCATTGATTGACAAAAGAAGAACCACTCCGCATTGGAGTGGTTCTTTAGTATTTTGGAACTTGGTCGTCGGACTATTTCATTCCGGGCATCGGCAGTTCGGCCACGGTGTATCCTTCCGGAACGGTGAAGAGGTCGGCAGTAGTCTTCACTTCTTCCACAGCCAACAGGGTCGAGGTGGACTTGATGTCCACGCCCATGAAGTTGGCCTCAGTTGAGGAGCTGACAATGAAGCCACTCATCTTCTCGAGTTCCTTGGCGGCTTCATCAAAGCCCGGGAGGAAAGCCTTCATGGACTGGGAAAGGCGCATGAATTGATTGATGTTCACCGGTACTTCATCGCTGACCCAAGCCACGGTGGTGGTGGTGGTCATGGCGATCTCGATATTATAGATCCACTTCTTGCAGTTGTAATCGCCAATTTTCTTGGTCTCTTCGGTCGGCGTGACGACAGCCTTGACCTTCATCATCTCCATCATGCCCTTGGCCTGGGCCATCGAAGCACTGTCGTCGCCACCCTGGGCTCGGATGAGCTTGCCAAGAGCATCAGGCTCGATCAACGTGGACGTTTTGCTCTTGTGGTTCAGCATGTACATAACGCCGGTCTCACCATTGATAATGTAAGACGCCGAGTCAGATTCATCGACCCTGGCATTCTTGCCAGACATCCAGTAGACAGAGGTGTCAGTCGAAGGGTTACCTTTGAGGTTGTCGGTCTCGTAACCGGCTTTGTGGATTTCGATCGAGATCTTGTGGTCGGCGCTGGCGGTGAGCGGCAAGGCCAGTGCGACGAGCATCAGCAGACTCAAGGCGCAGAAAAATGTTTTGGACTTCATGGTTGTCTCCAAAGTGGTTGAAAAACTAATGACTTATTGTTCTTGCTTACCCATTGCCTTTGATCCTTTGCGGTTCGCGTGCCGATTTCACACTCGGCTCTACCCCACAAAGAAATCATCGTGGTCCAAGCTATGAGATGTTCAAAGGCATTTCAAGACCTTTTTTTGTATTGATGGCGAATCCGAACCAGTCTTATAGCCACAAATCGTGAAACAGAACGGGGCCGAGAGCGTTATACCGTATAGTCTGTTCTCCTTCTTCGGTTAACAGCGTCCGTAACTTGATAATCTGACGCCGATAGTGGGTCGGTGTCACTTGATAGCCATTGACTTAATTAGATTTCGAGCTATCTTTAGGGTGTGCTCGGCACGGCTGATTATAGGACGAATTCAGATTACTTCCGGCGGCCTGGTCCGCCACGGCTGGGATTGCATCATCATATTCGCTTATACCGGAGTTCCGATGAAGGTTTTCCTTTTTTCTGCTTCTGTTGTATTGCTTTCTCTTGTGAGCCTTGCGGCAGAAGCCCCTCAGGAGCGGCTCACAGGTCCAAACACGCTCATTGGGAAGCCGTATGTCGAAATATATCAACAAGATAGAATGGGTTTGCCGTCATTTGTCGTCGGCCAGCTATCTGATCCAGCCCGCGAAGGGGATGAACCCGGGATCGCTTTAGACTTCTTTGATCAGAACCGGACCAGCTTCGGGATCAGCAGTCCTTCCGAGGAACTCAAGCTCCGCTCATCGGAGCGAGATGAGCTGGGCATGATTCACATCAGATTCGATCAGTACTACGAAAGTGTCCGGGTCATGGGTGGCGATATGGGCGCCCATTTTACGGCTGAGGGGGTGCTGAGAGTCGTAAACGGAACCTTCCGCCCCCTGATCGCTGTCGATGCCAAGCCCGGTCTATCCGAACAGGAAGCGGTGGTTAGAGCCCAGACTGACCTGGAGAGCTTTTTTGGCAAGGGTCATCCGAGCCCGCCGGAGCTGGTGATCTTCCCGTGGGACGACAGATTCTATCTTTGCTGGCGGCTGTTTCTCTATTCGGAAACGCCTTTGGGACGCTGGGAATATCTCGTCGATGCTCATTCGGGGGAGATCATCTTCAATGCTAATCGCATCATGAACGCCAATGACGTCGGTACCGGTATTGGCGTGATGGGTGCTCCAAGGACTCATATTGACACGGATTTCGATGGGGCCGTCTATCAGATGCGCGACTACACTCGCCAGCGGAACAACGATCCCCACGGTCACGGTGGCTTGATGCCCGATGGAAACTTCATTCAGACCAACTTCGCCACCGGATTTCTGCCCGGAGTCATCGCTGCAGATGAAGACAACGTGTGGTCAGTGGGGAGCCTGGCACCGGCAGTTGACGGTCATGTATATTCGAGCCTTATCTATGATTATATGCTCAATGACTTTGGCCGCAACGGCTATGACGATTCCGGGGCGAGCATGTTGACGGTTGTCAATTACTCCGCCGAGGGTGACAATAACGCCTATTGGGATGGCAGCCGGATCGTCATTTGGAGCTGGTCCACGGGGTGGCGGTCTCTGGCTGGCTGCCCGGATGTGATGGCTCACGAGTGGGCTCACGCCATAACGGAGAATTGCTCCGATTTGGTCTACCAGCTGGAGTCGGGGGCCCTCAGCGAGTCTTTCTCGGACATGTTCGGAACGGCGTTCGAATTCGCTCATGACACGCTGGATCCGGCCGACTGGCTACTGGGGGAAAACGGAGTCATCGGCGGGGCGGGTTTCAGAGACATGGCCGACCCACATGCTTTCAGTGATCCGGACTATTACGGTTCCAGCGATCCTTATTGGGTCAACGTCGAAGGCTGCAGTCCCGTTTGGGCGAACGACTACTGCGGCGTGCATACCAATAGTGGTGTGGGTAACAAGTGGTTTCACTTACTCTCTGAAGGAGGAAGCCACCATGGCGTCAGCGTGACCGGCATCGGCATCCAGAACGCCATCTCGATCGCCTATAGAGCCAATCGTTTCTACTGGACAACAAATACCGGCTACGAAACCGGTGCTCAGGGCACGGTGCTTGCCGCCGCCGACCTTGATTCTACCGGGGTCTGGCTCACCCAGGTGATTAAGGCCTGGCAGGCGGTTGGTGTGCCCACTCCGGGCCCGCTGCTGACTTTTCACTATCCCGCAGGCATTCCGACAATGCTCATGCCTCATCGACCGACGACGTTTGAAGTGGTCGTAACCGGGATTCTGGGAGCCGATCCGATGGCTGGCTCCGGACGCCTGTTCCATTCAATCGATGGCGGGGCATGGCAAAACGTGGCTATGGTAGAGATCAGTCCTGATCATTACGAGGCTACTCTTCCCAGTCTTGAATGTGGTGCATCAATAGAATTCTACGTGAGGGCTCAGACGGCAGCATTGCAGTATTACTACAACCCGGATACCACCGCGCCACATGTGGCCGCGCCCATTACCGGCATCGTGGTCGGTTTCGCGGACAACTTCGAGTCCGACAGGGGCTGGACTGTCTCGGGCGATGCAACATTTGGCCACTGGGAACGCGGCCTTCCGCAGGGTCTGGGCGACCGAGGCGATCCGTTGGATGACTTTGATGGCTCGGGCCAATGTTATCTGACTCAGAATCTCGCAGGAAACTCCGATGTCGATGACGGTACGACCATTCTGACTTCCCCGGTCATAAACATCGGTGGTGATGATGGCATTGTCCATTATGCACGATGGTACTCCAACGATGAGGGTACCGATCCCAACAACGATGAAATGCAGGTATACATCTCGAACGACAGCGGCTCTAACTGGACGCTGGCCGAGAGTGTCGGTCCGTCACTGGAGGCCGGGGGCGGCTGGTACGAAGTTGATTTTTGGATCTCAGAATATGTCTCGCTCACCGAAGACATCCGACTGCGCTTTGATGTTTCCGATTTGAACGACCCTTCGGTGGTCGAGGGCGGACTCGATGATGTCACCGTAACAGTTTATGCGTGCGAAGTAGTAGCTCCGGTCATCATCACCGATAGCCTGCCGGTCTGGTCGGTGGGAGTCGCGTTCTCAGAGCAACTCGAGGCGGCCGGGGGAACCGGTCCGCTGGTTTGGTCCGACAAGAACGACAACTTGCTCGGGACCGGTCTGGCGTTATCCGAAACCGGACTGGTTCTCGGTGTTCCGGCAGGTGGCGGAACGATATTCTTCACGGCCCTCGTCACGGACTCACTGCTGGAGAGTGATGAGAAGTTGTTGGCCCTACAAATCAATGCTGCGGTCAAGGTGACCGCTGATACGTTACCTGACTGGACGGTTGGGATTCCCTATTCGGTAGAGATCAACACCACCGGTGGCACTGGTCAAGTGATCATCACTGATCGGGATGACGATCTGACGGGGACCGGTCTGAGTCTCTCGTCCGAGGGCTTGTTGAGTGGCACACCGAATTCGACGGGACCAATCAGTTTCACGGCTCGGGCCGTTGATGAGGTCGGTAGTAGCGATGAGAAGGGCTATGGGTTCACCGTCAATGACAGCCTGACAATTCTGGACGACTCACTCATGGATGGCATTGAGGGCATTGCCTATGCTCATCAATTGACTGTCACCGGCGGCACCGGGACGATCCTCTGGAGCGAAGCCTCACGAGCTTTGGATGGCACCGGACTGGCGCTTGGATCGGACGGTCTGCTTTCCGGGACGCCGGTCGCATCGGGACCCATCAGCTTCACAGCTCAGGTCGTTGATTCCATTGGTGCGTCGGACACGGGTTTGATAAGTCTCAACATCATCGCCGGCGTGCAGATCACCACTGACTCAGTGCCTACCTGGACCGTCGGAGTGGTGTATGCTGAGCAGCTTATCGCCACTGGTGGCGTGGCCGAGCTTAGTTGGATAGACTCCGGAGACGGTTTGGCTGGCACTGGTTTGGCTCTTTCCGGCACCGGGCTTCTTTCGGGGACACCGATCGTGACCGGAGGCTTGGGCTTCACGGTTGAGGCGAGCGGTACCGGCGGTACCAGCGACACCAAGGCTCTAGTATTGACAATCAACGACAGTGTTCAGATAGCGGCGGCCGTGCTTCCTGATTGGACCGTTGGAGCTGATTACTCCCAGCAGTTGGAGGCTACAGGTGGCACCGGCGTTCTAAGCTTCACCGATCTCAATGACGACCTGGCCGGCACCGGTTTGAACCTGGACAGCGCCGGCTGGTTAACGGGCGTTCCGACGATCGTGGGACCGGTCTCGTTTGTGGGACATGTAAATGACGAAGTAGGTGGTTCGGACCAGGACACTTTCGCGTTCGTTGTTAATCCGGCTCTTCAGATTACTACAACAAGCGTTCCTGATGGGGCGGTGGATTCTCTCTACGGCACGATGTTGACTTCCGGCGGGGGCACGGGTCAGCTCACATGGCTGGACAAGAACGATGACCTCGTGGGTTCTGGGCTCGCTCTTTCGGAACTCGGTGAGCTCAATGGCACTCCTCTTGCCTCCGGGCAGATCACGCTGACGGCCCTTGTCCGGGATGAGGGCGGGGGAAGCGATGAAATAGTGCTCCAATTTACCGTTTTCGGGATCCTCAAGATTGAAACTTCTGGGTTGCCTCCCTGGACGATTGGTTGCTGGTACGAAGAAGCTCTCATTGCAACGGGTGGCCGCGGAGCCCACACCTGGAGCGATCGTGACAGCGCTTTGGTGGGCACCGGACTGACGCTTGACAGCACGGGACTGCTTTCGGGCTTGATTGCCAACGAAGGCGTCATCTCATTTACAGCTCGCGTGGCCGACACGGCCGGGGGCCAGGCGGATCAGGCGTTTGACATCACCGTGAACCCAGCGCTGCAGATTCTCACGGCGGCACTCCCGGACTGGACCGTGGGCGTACCGTTACTGGTGCAACTGGACGCCAGCGGTGGTACCGGTGCAATAGAGTTTACCGTCGATGTCGGGGATCCGGCGGCGCAAGGCTTGAGCCTCTTGGTCTCGGGTGAGATTTCGGGTACGCCGAGCGTAGTCGGGACGCTGCACTTCACAGCCCTTGCCATCGATCAAGGTGGAGATTCGGCCATTCAGGGATACACGTTTGAGATTAACGCCCAGGTGAACATTCTGACTGACTCCCTTCCGAGGGGAAGAGAGGGGCAAGCCTATTCGGAGCAGTTGCTGGCGGAGGGCGGGACAGGATTGCGGACCTTCGTTGACAAGTCCGGCGATCTTGTGGGGACCGGACTGACGATGACCAACGATGGTCTCATCTCCGGTATGCCTACGCAGGGGCAAGTGAGTTTTGTCGTGGTGCTCTCCGATGCGGTCGGAAGTGTCCACGAACGAGTTTTCACGTTTGACGTTAGCCCTGTCTGGCTGTGTGGCGATGTAAACAACGACGGCACCGGTCCTGATATCGGCGATCTTACGTGGCTGGTGACCTACATGTTCCAGGGAGGTGAGGCACCGGCCATGATGGAAACAACCGATGTGGATGGCTCCGGGACAGGGCCCGATATTGGCGACCTGACGTGGTTAGTGGTCTTCATGTTCCAGGGCGGCGCTGATCTCAATTGCAGCGGCACCTATGGTGCCGATCGTTCCGGTCGCGGATCATCCAATTCCAGATAGGTGCTGGCCGAGTCTCCTCACCGGTTGGTGCGCCAGACAGTTCTCATGTGTAGCAGCTACCATTTGGTCTTGCAAAAAGCCATCGTTAGCCTATATTGGCTATGGTAGCAACGCCGCGACTGTTGGCCGGCAGGATGTTGTGGCGTCGCCATTGTCCGATGTCGGCTGTCTCATTCTTCATGACCAGCCCAAATACCATATCAGGAGCGTCCATCGTGAGTAGATCATATGCCCTTGGCGT
>CAZHDS010000062.1:1204-15225 GCA_964531495.1 uncultured Ignavibacteriales bacterium | reverse complement strand
GCTTCATGATTCGGGAGTAGCCGGAATCACGATCGCCTAGCTGAGGCAGGATCTCGCCGAAGAATTTCTTGAAGACTTCTTTGTTCTTGACTGTCTTAGCCACCTGCCGTTTTGCCGCCAAAGTATCTTTCTTGGCGGTCGAAATGAGTCTGTCTACCAATGGCTTGAGGGCCTTCGCCTTAGCATCGGTAGTCTTAATCAACCGGTGGGTGATCAAAGACATAGCCATATTGGCCAGCATAGCCTCACGGTGTGGCTTGGTCCGGCCTAGTTTCTTAGTGCGATCGCGATGTCCCATCATTCACTCATGCATTACTGGTTTGAAGTTCCACAAAGCGCGAAATGTCCATTCCAAAGGAAAGGCTCATTTCTTCAAGGATGGAACTGATCTCATTAAGCGACTTGCGACCGAAATTGCGGTACTTCAACATGTCACTCTCGGACTTGGTAACCAGATCCTGGATGGTCTGGATATTGGCAGCTCTTAGGCAGTTCGAAGACCTAACCGAAAGCTCCAGCTCGTCGACCCTGGTCTTGAGCAGATTCCGGACGCGTACGACTTCTTCGTCTTCCTCGGGAGCATCTACCACCATGACATCTTCGTCCATGTGGATGAAGACCTGCAGGTGGTCTTTGACTAACTTGGCCGCATAGCTCAGGGCATCTTCTGGCGTAATCTGACCATCAGTGGTCACTTCCAGGATCAGGCGATCAAAATCGGTCCGCTGACCGACTCTGGTATTCTCTACAATATACGACACTTTGATAACGGGCGAGAACAGAGCATCCAGAAAGACCGTACCAACCGGCGCGTCAGGACGCTTGTTCTGATCGGCCACCACGTAGCTACTGCCAGAATCGATATCGATTTCCATCTCGAAATCGCAGTCTTCGGTAAGTTCGCAGATGGTCTGATCGGGGTTCATGATCTCGATTTCCGAGTCGCCCTCAAAATCGCCCGCAGTTAGCTTGCCCTTCGAGCTGGCCTTGAGCCTCAGCGTACGCATCTCATCGGAGTGCATCCGGACACGGACGCTCTTAACATTCAGGACGATGTCAGTAACATCTTCAAAAACGTTCTCGACGCTTGAGAACTCATGCAGCACTCCGCCTATACGCATCGAGACCACGGCCGCCCCCTGGATCGAGGACAACAGCACTCGGCGAAGACAATTACCCAGCGTATGCCCGTAGCCGCGCTCCAGCGGCTCGAAGATAAAGCGCGAGTAATTGTCCGTTGCTGAGGACTGGTCGATAACGACCTCCTTGGGCATGGTCAATGGCTTCCATTTCATATTCTGCAAACCTCCCAAAGGAGTTAGAGCTTACTTGGAGTACAATTCCACGATAAGCTGTTCGTTGACGGTTAGCGGAATCTCAGCACGCTCTGGAACTGCGAGGAGTTCACCTTCAAGCGCCGCCTTATTCAAACGCAACCACGGAATGTCATCGCCGCGACCAATCTCCTTCAAGGCAGCGTGGATCACTTCCAAGTTCTTGGATTTCTCCTTGATCTTGATAATCTGCTTCGGCTTGACACCGTAAGCCGGAATATCTACGATCCGGCCTTCGACCAGGACGTGACGATGGCGAACCAACTGGCGCGCGGCCTTCCGCGAAGGAGCAAAGCCCAGCCGATAAACCAGATTATCCAGGCGAGTTTCCAAAAACTGAAGAAGTGCCTCACCGGTAACACCGGCAACACGGTCAGCCCGCTTGAAGTAATTCCGGAATTGACGTTCCAGTACACCGTAAGTCCGGCGACATTTTTGCTTCTGCCTCAACTGCAGACCGTACGGCGAGACCTTGCGTCTCATCCGCTGACCACCATGCTGTCCCGGTGGCTGCGGACGCCGTTCGACTGCGCACTTGTCCGAAAGGCAACGAGTACCCTTCAGGAACAATTTCTCGCCTTCGCGGCGACACAGCTTGCAGTTGGCATCTCGGTAACGAGCCATTAGCTCTCCTGATCAAACAAACGTTTTAACCTACTTAGACACGACGGCGCTTGGGAGGGCGGCAGCCGTTGTGCGGGATCGGTGTCACATCCTTAATCAACGTGACTTCGAGCCCTGCTGCGGATAGGGATCGGATGGCCGCTTCACGACCAGATCCAGGGCCCTTGACCCATACTTCCACTCGACGCAGTCCCATATCCATCGCTTCCTTGGCACATTGCGTACCGGCCAACTGAGCTGCGAACGGTGTGGACTTCTTGGAACCCTTGAAGCCAACCCGTCCGGCGCTAGCCCAAGAGATCGTCTTGCCACCAGCTTCAACGACGGTAATGATAGTGTTGTTGAAGGTCGCTTTGATATGCGCAACGCCGTTGGCGTCGACCTTCCGGGACTTCTTCTTTGCGCGTCCTTTTTTCTTTTCTACTGCCACTTATAGCACCTCAAACAATACGATAGAATTTACTTCTTACCAGGCGGTTTGCGTTTCAGACCGCCGATAGCCCGACGCGGGCCCTTGCGTGTGCGAGCGTTGGTCTTTGTTCGCTGACCGTGAACAGGGAGACCACGACGGTGGCGCAAACCACGGTAGCTGCCGATATCGATCAGCCGCTTGATGTTCATCGAAATCTCACCGCGTAGACTACCTTCAACCGTGTAGTCATTCTCGATCACGGCTCTCAATTTGGCAACATCTTCATCGGTAAGTTTGTTGACCCGGACCGTGGGGTCAACCCCGGTCTTTTCGATGATCTGTCTGGAGATATGTGGACCAATACCATAAATATATCTCAGTCCAATATCCACTCGCTTATCTTTGGGTAGGTCAATACCGGCTATTCGAGCCAATTGCTACTCCTTAATCTATCAGTTACCACGTATTTTCTTATCCTTGGCGCTGTTTGTGGCTGGGATTGCGCTTGCAAATAACCCGCAGGATGCCATTACGTTTGACGATCTTGCAATGCTCACAGCGTTTCTTAATGGCGGAACGAACTTTCATGATTCACCCGTTCTTAAAACCTAACCTTTGTACCGATACGTAATACGCCCGCGTGTGAGGTCATACGGAGAGAGCTCCATTGTGACCTTATCACCAGGGAGTATCTTGATAAAGTGCATTCTCATCTTGCCAGAGATATGGGCCAAGACAACATGACCGTTGTCGAGCTCCACCCTGAACATCGCGTTCGGCAGCGGCTCGATAACCTTACCTTCAACCTGAATTGTCTGCTCTTTGGCCATAGTCTCCTTCACGACAAAGAGAGCACGTCCGGGCCATCATCTGTGATGGCCACCGTATGCTCAAAGTGTGCCGAGGGCTTTCCGTCAAGAGTGACGTAGGTCCAGCCGTCCGGCTTGGTGTACACCTCATAAGTGCCGACATTGATCATAGGTTCAATCGCTATGACCATACCGGTTTTCAACTCAGGTCCGGCACTGGCCGACCCGAAGTTAGGAACTTGTGGTTCCTCGTGCATCTTGCGCCCGATACCGTGTCCAACCAGAGCGCGCACGATGCCGTAGCCACCCGCCTCAGCAACGGCTTGAACGGCGGCTGACACTTGACCCAATCTATTCCCTTTGCGAGCCTTGTCAATACCTGCTTTCAAGCTCTTTTCAGTCTCTCTCATGAGGTTGGCTTTTTCGGCCGATACTTCGCCCACTGCAAACGTTCGAGCTGAGTCGCCGTAGAAGCCGTCAACGATCGATCCTACGTCCACAGAGACAATCTCTCCTTCGCGGATAACTCGCGAACCAGGGATGCCGTGGACGACCTCGTCGTCGATTGAAATGCATGCTGAAGCCGGGAAACCGTTATAGCCCTTGAACCCGGGAATCGAGTCCTGAGAAAGGATAAAGTCCTCAATGAGCTTATCCAGTTCGGCTGTCGTCATGCCGGGACGAATGGTCTCTGCCACCATATCAAGGGTGCGCGAAACAACCTGGCCGGCCCGCCGCATGACTTCGATTTCTTCTTTTGACTTCAACACTATCACGTTGCTATTCTTTAGCTTAACTAACCGCTTTAACGATCGACTCAAACACGCCATCGGGAGTTCCGATGCCGTTTACAGCGACCAACAAGGATTCATTACGATAGAAATCCTCAATCGGATGGGTCTGCTTTTTGTAGACCTCCAGGCGATTTCGGACCACCGACTCTTCATCATCCGGACGACGTTGCAGCTGGGCATCGTCTTTGTCACAGACGCCTTCCTGCTTCGGAACGTTGGCAGGATAGTTATACGTAGCCTGGCAAGTTGGGCAGAACCAACGTCCGGAAAGACGCTGAACGATCTCCTCGTCGGCAACATCAATAAGTACGGCGTGGTCAATCTTCAGGCCGACCTTGACAAACATCGCCCTCAGGCTTTCGGCCTGGGGGACCGTGCGGGGAAATCCGTCCAGTATGAAACCGCTCTTGAGATCACCGGCGTTGATCTTATCTTCGATCAAGCCCACGATCAGAGCATCTGGAACCAACTCACCCTTCTCCATAAAGCCCTTGGCTTTGAGACCGAGCTCCGTGCCAGCCTTGACAGCGTCACGCAGCAAGTCGCCAGTTGAAAGATGCAGGACGCCCAGCTTCACGGCCAGCCGAGAAGCCTGGGTACCTTTGCCTGACCCTGGAGGGCCCAAGAAAATCAAATTCATCTTACATCGACCTCCCGCGGATCTTACCCTTCTTCATGAACCCGTCGTAGTGTCTCATCAACAGGTGGGATTCGATCTGCTGTAGGGTATCCAAAGCAACACCCACCACAATCAGCAAACCAGTACCTCCGAAGAAGAAGTTCACGTTGGCCTTGGATATCAGAACCCACGGCAATACAGCAATCGCCGCAAAGAAGATGGCTCCAGGCAGGGTGATACGCGTCAGGATCTTTTCGATATACTCTGAGGTGTTCTTACCCGGTCGAATACCCGGGATATAGCCACCATTCTTGCGCATGTTGTTGGCGATTTCTACCGGATTGAAAACGATGGCCGTATAGAAATAGCCGAAGAACACGATTATCGTGCCATAGATCATCGAATACCAGAAACTGCCGGGGGCAAGCCAAACCGCGACCAGATTTTGGATCCAATCTACCTCCGGGAATAGCTGCGCCACGGTCGACGGCAGGAACATGATCGATTGGGCGAAAATGATCGGAATAACACCGGCCGAGTTTACCGACATGGGCAAGTGCGTGGAAGTACCACCGAACACTTTCCGGCCGACCACCTTGCGCGGATACTGCACGGGTACCTTGCGCTGGGCGCGAGTCACCAGGATTACCGCGGCGATAATCGCCACCATCATAACCGTTATCACTACCAGTAGCAGGAAGGACCGGCTACCGTGCCAGAGCAGGGTCAGTTCCTCGACCACAGCATCCGGGAAGCGAGCAATAATGCCGATGAAAATGATCAGCGAGATGCCGTTGCCTATCCCCTTCTCCGTGATCTGCTCACCCAGATACATGATGAAGATAACACCACATGTGAAGGTGATGATCGTGAGCGGGATAAAGGCGGTCGTATCCATGTGCACGGCTGAGACGCCGTTGAGATTGATCGTCGTCAGGAATCCGGCCGTTGCCCAGGCCTGCATAGCACCAATAGCTACCGTAAGGTAACGAGTGTACTGAGTGATCTTGCGCCGACCTTCTTCTCCCTCGCGTTGTAGCCGCTGCAGGAACGGTACCACCGCACCAAGGAGCTGCAACATAATCGAGGCCGAGATGTAGGGCATGATACCCAGGGCAAAAATGGTAGCCTTGGCAAACGCTCCGCCTGCGAACAGATCAAGCAGGCCGAAGATGGAGTTGGACGAAAGAGCTTGAGCTAGAATAGAGCCGTCGATACCAGGCGTAGGAATGTGGCCGCCGATGCGATAGACAACCAGCATAGCAAGGGTGAAAAGGATCCTTTTTCTTAGTTCTTCAACCTTGAAGATCGACTTGAATGTATCTAGCACTAAACCACCTCTGCTTTTCCACCGGCGGCCTCGAGTTTCTCGATCGCCGATTTGGAGAAGGCGTTGACCTTCACAGTATAGGCCTTATCAACGCTACCATTGCCAAGCATCTTGACCGGAGTGGTCAGTTTCTTGATCAGACCAGCATTCCTTAGGGTCTCCGTGGTGACCTCACCCGGCTCAAGCCGGCTCAGATCAACAAGGTTAACCACCTGGTACTCCTGGCGGAATATATTGGCGAAACCACGCTTCGGCAGTCTTCGATTCAGGGGCATCTGGCCACCTTCGTGACCGGATTTACGTCGATAACCGCTTCGCTGACCGGCGCCCTTGTGGCCACGCCCAGAGGTTTTGCCGGTGCCGCTGCCGGGGCCGCGGCCAACTCGCTTACGATTCTTTCGGGAGTTCTCCGACGGTCTTAAAGTGTGAAGTTCCATGGGAGCCACTGCTAACCTCTCTTAGTCAATTTCTTCAACCTTCAACAGATGTGACACGGCGCGTACCATGCCTCGAATCTGAGGCGTTGCTTCGTGCACTACAGTTTTGTGGAGCCGTCCCAGGCCTAAAGCCTTAATGGTCCGCTTCTAGGGCTCCTTACGATCGATCGTACTCCGGACCTGCGTAATCTTCAGTTTGGCCATGGTTGTCACCTTATCTTCCCCTACGCTTGCTCGCGGAAGATTTCTTCCTGCTCACGTGTGCGTAGAGCCGCCAAACCATTGATGGTGGCTTTGACAACGTTGTTAGGGTTGCGGCTGCCCAGAACCTTGGTCAGGACATCCTGAACACCCAATGATTCCAGAATGGCGCGAACGGCACCACCGGCAATAACACCAGTACCAGGCGAGGCTGGGCGCATCACAACCGTTGTAGCCGAGAAGCGACCATCGATACGGTGCGGCAGTGTCCCTTTTTGAAGAGTTATGTGCTGCATCGTTTTCCGAGCCGCTTCGGTGGCCTTACGGATACACTCGGAGACTTCCGGAGCCTTGCCGTAGCCAACGCCAACCTTGCCATTGCGATCGCCAACGGTGACTAGAGCTGTAAAGCTGAAGCGCCGTCCACCCTTGACCACCTTGGCCACTCGGTTGATGTGGATTACTTTTTCCTCGAACTCGAGGTTATCCGACTCAAATCTTGCCAATCTCGACCTCTCTATAATGAAGCAGTCATACTTCTAACTAAAATGCCAATCCACCCTCGCGGGCGCCAACTGCCACGGCTTTTACACGGCCGTGAAACTGGTTGACGTTGCGATCGAAAACGACCTTCTCAATGCCCTTTTCCTTAGCCAGCGCAGCGATAACTACACCGACCTTTTTGGCGACATCGGTCTTGGTCTGACCTTCGGATAGCTGGTCGCGGACAACCTTTGAATTGGAGGCAGCCGACGCCAGGGTCACCGAGTTTTCATCATCCACAATCTGGACAAACACGTTCTTCAGCGATTTGGCGACAGTCAGGCGTGGAGTCTGGGCCGTACCTGAGACCTTACCACGAACGCGTCGCCGTCTGCGAACCGCTCGTCTGTTCTTGACGATTTGCTTAGTAGCCATCTTACCTACTCACACCTGATTTATGCGCTCGTAGCCGCAGTCTTGCCGGCCTTGATACGAACGTGTTCACCAACATACCTGATACCTTTGCCCTTGTAGGGCTCCGGCTTGCGGAATTGTCTTATCTTGGCAGCCACCTCACCGACCATTTCCTTGTCGATGCCTTCGACAATGATCAGGTGGGTCTTGGCCGGTGCACTCAACGTAATACCATCGGGTGGTGTCACCAGGATCGGATGGGAATAACCCAGAGACAAGACCAGCGTCTTGCTCTTCATCTCCGCCCGGTAGCCAACGCCAATCAACTCAAGCTCTTTCTTGTAACCATCTGACACGCCGACCACCATGTTGTTGATCAGAGCGCGCGTCAGGCCATGAAGAGAGCGATGATTCTTTTGATCCGAGGGTCGGGTCACCAGGATATTGTTGTCCTCCACCTTGATTACCATGTCGGCGTGGATTTCCCGGGACAAGTCGCCCTTGGGACCAGTAACCTTGATCATCTGTCCGTCGATTTCGACTTTGACCTTGTCAGGAATCGGAATCGGTACTTTACCTACACGAGACATACTTCATCCTCTCCTTAGAAGCACCGCAGCAAGACTTCGCCGCCGACACCCTTTTGAGCCGCAGAAAAGTTGGTCATCACTCCACTGGAAGTGGAGACAACCATCATGCCGCGCTCGTTAAACGTCGATTGGCGCACCTGCTCCGCATCGAAATAGCGACGAAGCCCAGGGCGTGACACCCGACTGATGCTTTTCAACACCGGTGCATCGCCCCGGCTGTAGAGCAAGTATACCCGGAGAATGCCCTGCTTATTGTCAGGCAGTTCAACCAGGTCCTTGACATACCTATTCTCTTGCAGAATTCGCACGATTTCCCGCTTGACATTCGAAGCGGGTATGTCCACCGCATTCTTGTGGGCCTTAGACGCATTACGAATGCGCGTCAGCAGGTCAGCGATAGGGTCGGTCATACTCATTTACTTAACACCTCTCACCTTACCAGCTGGCCTTGGTCACGCCGGGGATATCACCGGCCAGGGCCATTTCTCTAAAACAGATGCGACAGAGTCCGAATCGGCGCATAAACGCGCGCGGCCGACCACAGCGACGGCAACGGCTATAGGCGCGAGCCTTGAATTTGGGCTCCTTCTGCTGCTTCTCTACCAAACACTTCTTAGCCATTGGACCTCTACTTGCGGAACGGCATCCCCAGCTCCGTCAACAACTCACGAGCATCCTCGTCAGTTTTGGCGGTAGTGGTGATGGCGATGTTCATGCCGCGAATTTTGTCTATCTTATCGTAATCAATTTCCGGAAAAATCAGCTGTTCGCGCACACCCAGGTTATAGTTGCCACGGCCATCGAAGGCGTTGGCACTAATACCCCGGAAGTCCCTAATACGCGGAATAGCTACATTTATCAACCGATCGAGAAACTCATACATCACATCACGGCGCAAAGTGACCGCACAACCGATCGGCGTACCTTCGCGCAGTTTGAAGTTTGAGATATTCTTGCGAGCCCGCGAAACATAGGGCTTGCGACCGGTAATCTGCGTCAGGTCGCCGACGGCAGCTTCCAGGGCCTTAGGATTGGCCACTGCTTCACCCACACCAATATTGACCGAGATTTTGGTCAGGTGCGGGACCTCCATAACCGAGCCAAAGCGTTCATGCTTGGCCAGCTTGGGAAGAATCTCTTTCTCGTATTTTTCTTTCAGCCTTGCCATTTGCTCACCCTATATCTGCTCACCAGTTTTGCGACAGATACGGACGGTCTTACGGCGACCGCCCTCCTCAATCACGCGCTTGGAAATCTTGGTCGGGCCGCCGAGAGAAGGACTATACACCGCCACGTTGCTCAAGTGAACTGGAGCCTCGATAGTGATGATGCCGCCCTTAGGACTCTTCTGGGTCGGCTTCTGGTGCTTCTTCTTCATGTTGACGCCCTCGACCAGGATCGAGCTCTTCTTGTTGTCTACGAACAGCACCCGACCGGTCTTGCCCCGATCTGATCCGCTTCGAACGTAAACTGTGTCACCTTTCTTGATCCGCATACCAGCCGCTTCCTGTTACAGTACCTCTGGCGCCAGAGACACGATCTTCATAAACTTCTTGTCGCGCAGTTCGCGGGCCACCGGGCCAAAAATACGCGTTCCGCGCGGTTCCATTTGCTCATTGATAATCACGGCCGCGTTATCCGCAAAACGGATCACCGAACCATCTTTGCGCTGCAGGCCCGACTTGGTTCGAACTACCACAGCCTTGCACACTTCCGACTTCTTCACCGTGCCACCCGGAATAGCTTCCTTGACGGTCACAACAATGATATCGCCTACGCTGGCGAATTTCTTGCGCCCACCAAGAATCCGGAAACACATGGCTTTCTTAGCACCGGAGTTATCGGCTACCGACAGAACCGTAAATTCTTGAATCATCAGTCAACCACCTTTACCAACCAGTCGCCAGTTGCCAGCCTACTTGGCCTTCTCCAGTACTTCCACCAAACGCCACCGCTTCTTGGCCGATATTGGTCTGGTCTCCATAACCTGGACCTTATCGCCAGTGCCGGCGTCGTTCTTCTCGTCGTGCGCATACAGCTTGGAAGAGCTTCGGAAGACCTTCTCATAGAGCTTATGCCGATAAATACGATCGACGCGAACAATTATGCTCTTGTCCATCTTGTCAGAAATGACGGTACCGACCCGGACTTTTCTGCGGTTTCGACTCGTTGCTTCAGCCATCGATAGTACCCTTATTCACCCTTCTCAGCACTCTTGGAGGTAGCATCGGTCTTGCCAAGGATCGATGTCGTTTGCTCGGCCAGCTTGCGCACGCCCTGCAAATCTTCGTTCAGGACTGTTTCAATGCGGGCATATTCCCGCCGATTGGACCGCAAGCGAAGCGGATTATCAAGAGCCTTGAGGGATCTACGCATATTGAGATTGAACAGTTCATCCTCAAGGTCCTGGCGCTTCTGCAGAAGCTCATCCCGGGTCATTTCTCTGAGTTGTGAGATCTTCAGCATGATCAAACTCCTTGCGTTTCCGCCCGGGTGACAAATCTAGTCTTGAGGGGCAGCTTGCGGCCAGCCAGGCGCATTGCCTCGCGAGCCATCTCTTCACTAACGCCCTCAATCTCGAACAGGATACGGCCCGGCTTGACCACGGCAACCCAGGATTCGGGCGCGCCCTTACCTTTACCCATGCGGGTCTCGGCAGGTTTCTTCGTGATCGGCTTATCCGGGAAAACGCGGATCCATATTTTGCCGCCGCGCTTGATGTAGCGAGTCATGGCAATACGGGCAGCCTCAATCTGACGGGCGGTCATCCAGCACGGTTCGAGTGCCTTGAGAGCAAACTCGCCGAAATCGACCGACCAGCCACCGTAAGCCTTGCCGTTCATACGGCCTCGCTGCATCTTACGGTACTTTACTTTCTTTGGACTAAGCATCTTTCTCTATCTCCACAAGTCGGGACGTCAAGCATCCGACCCTTTTTTCGGGGCTGGCCGATTAGCATCGGCAGCTGGTTTCGGGGCGGCACTAGGAGCATCGGGGCGACGACCACGCGGGGCACGGCCATCGGGCGGAGCTCCAGCGCGACGAACCCGACCGCGAGGGCGACGACGTCCTCCGGCACGGTCATCCCGATCATGCCGGTTGCCGGCACCTGTCTGGTGGGGAGCCGGGCGCTGCTGCGCGTCCTCACCGAGCTCAGCGTCGCGTCGGAATTGGCCGGTATCTATGATTTCACCCTTACAGATCCAGACTTTGACACCAATGCTGCCATAGGTGGTCTGAGCGGTGGCGGTGGCATAGTCAATGTCGGCCCTAATCGTATGCAGCGGTACGCGACCTTCCCGATACTTTTCAACTCGGGCGATCTCAGCACCACCAAGCCGGCCACCACACTGCACCTTGACGCCAACAGCTCCCATACGCATGGTGGCCGCGAGCGATTTCTTCATGGCCCGACGGAAGGAGACACGACCTTCCAACTGGCGAGCGACAGAGTCAGCCACGAGCTTGGCATCCAGCTCTGGCTTGCGCACTTCAACGATGTTGAGCATGATGTCTTTTTGGGTCAACAAGCGCAGCTCTTCGCGCAGCTTGTCCACTTCAGCACCCTTTCGACCGATTACGATACCGGGACGAGAAGTGTGGATATCAACGCTAACCCTTTTAGGCTGGCGGGCTATAGCAATGCGGGCTACACCAGCATTCTGAAGCCGACGGTTGATATATCGCTTGACCAACATATCTTCATAGACCAGATCAGCAAATTTGCTGTTGGACGTAAACCACTTGCTGTTCCAGGTTTTGATTATTCCCAGACGGAACCCGATGGGATGTGTCTTCTGTCCCAAAATTACCTCTCCTGGCTCATCGTTGACTTGTGCATATGCGTCTGCTTCCCTTATTTCTCAGTCTCGGCGGTTTTCTTGGTCGCCTTGGTCTTCGATTTTGTTTTAGCCGCGGACTTAGTCGTCGCCTTCGGCTCTTCTGCTATCATTTCACCTTGGAGATGTACCGTGAGATGACAAAAACGCTTGCGATAACGAAAAACGCGACCCATCGACTGAAAGCGGATACGCTTGGCAGTCGGAGCGGCATCAACACTAATACTCTTCACGATCAGGTTTTCCGCCTTGAGCTTATCCGTTCCCTCAACAGAGAGAGCGTTGGCGGCAGCCGACTTGACCGTGCGAGCAATGTGCTGCGCTGCAATTCGGGGCGTGAAGTTCAGAACATCGAGCGCCTTCTGCACCGGCATACCCTTGATCATGTCAGCCACCAGGCGCATCTTCTTGGGCGGGATGCTGACGAATCTCAGTTTTGCAGTTGACGTAACATGCATGACCTAACCCTAACCTTTCACCGACGTGCTGCGCTCCATGAGGCGCCCGCCGTGACCGCGATAGATCCGTGTGGGAGCAAATTCGCCCAGCTTGTGGCCAACCATGTTCTCCGTAATGTAGATCGGGACGAACTTGTTGCCGGTATGAACGGCCAGAGTATGACCCACGAACTCCGGGGTAACCATCGAACGACGCGACCAGGTCTTGATGACCTTACGATCGCCGCTGGAGTTCAGGTCGTCAATCCGCTTCTGCAGCTTGGCGTCAACGAAAGGTCCTTTTTTGAGTGAACGAGGCATCTAATATACTCCGACTCTATTTCCTCGCCCGCCGCTCTTCAACAATATGAGCTTTGGACTTGCGTTTACTTCTGGTTTTGTAGCCCTTGGTCGGCTTGCCCCAAGGCGTGCAAGGATGACGACCACCCGAGCTCCGCCCCTCGCCGCCACCCATTGGGTGATCGACAGGGTTCATAGCCACACCACGAACTTTGGGACGCCAGCCACGCCAACGCGCTGCACCCGCTTTTCCCCAAACCACGTTCTTGTGGTCGATATTGCCAACCTGGCCGATCGTCGCGTAACAGTTCTGCGGAATCCGGCGTACTTCGCCCGACGGCATCTTAAGCGTAACGTGGTCGCCTTCCTTGGCGACTAGCTGCGCCAGGGTGCCTGCGGAGCGGCATAGCTGCCCGCCCTTTTCAGGCCGCATTTCGATATTGTGGACCGTCGTACCGAGAATCATCTGACCCAACGGCATGGCGTTACCCACCCGGTGCTCAGCTTCTTCGCCTGACATGAGCGTATCGTTGACCACCAAACCATCCGGAGCCAGGATATATCGCTTCTCTCCGTCAACATAGAAGAGCAAGGCAATCCGGGCAGAACGGTTAGGATCATATTCAATCGAAGCCACGCGAGCCGGGATGCCATGCTTGTTGCGCTTGAAATCGACGATCCGATAGTGTCGGCGATGCCCGCCACCGCGATGGCGAGCAGTGACCCGGCCCTTGTTGTTACGTCCGCCCGTCTTGTGGAGTGGCTGCAGCAGTGACTTCTCCGGAACCGTTGAAGTGATCTCTTCAAAGGTCGGTATCGTGCGGAACCGCTGCGAGGGCGTTAGGGGTCGAAATTTCTTAATAGCCATAGTTAATCACCAGTTTCCGATTAAACATTGTCAAACATCGCAATGCTTTCGCCTTTGCGGATGCGTACAATTGCCTTTTTCCACGTAGGTGTCTTGCCCTGAAAACGGCCCTGGCGACGAGGCTTTCCGGACACGATCATAGTCCGAACGCGATCGACATGAACCTTGAACGCCGCTTCGATGGCTTCCCTGACTTGGTTCTTGTTGGCCACCTTGTCGACCTCGAAAACATATTCGTTGTTGGCCTCACGCAGCGCAGTTGTACGCTCAGTGGCGATGTGGGTCTTGATAATGTATCTCAGATCCGCCTTCATCCGTACACCTCCTGCACTTTGTCGAGTCCGGCCTTGGTGATAACGAGGATTTCGGCGTTAAGCAGGTCGTAACCATTGGCCAGAGCCGCGCGCGAGTACTTGACGCCCTTAAGATTGCGACATGACAGAACGGCATTATCGTTCTTGCCCTCATCGAGAATAAGACACTTGCGGTCTGTCAGCTCGAGATTGTCGATGATGCCGGCCATACTCTTG
>CAZHDS010000062.1:0-1194 GCA_964531495.1 uncultured Ignavibacteriales bacterium | reverse complement strand
GAATGCGGATATTCTCCGCCAGGGCCTTGTCGGACAGCACCGAGCGGATCGCCAGGCGACGCATCTTCTTCGGCATGTTGCTGCCATAGCTACGTGGCTTGGGACCGAACACAATGCCACCTCCCCGCCATAGAGGCGAGCGAATAGTGCCAGCTCGGGCGCGACCGGTGCCCTTTTGCCGCCACGGCTTGCGACCGCCACCACGAACTTCGCCACGCTCTTTACTGCTGGCGTTGCCCTGTCGCTGGCGGGCAAGATAGTTGACCACATACTGATGAACGACGGCTTCGTTGGGCTCAATCTCGAATACTTCCGCTTTGAGATCAACGCTGCCGACTTCCTGGCCACTCTGGTTGTATACCTTGACGTTCATTTTCTCACTCACCTTCAGCCACGGTTCGTGCTGCGTATCTTGACCAGGCTACCACGAAACCCGGGCACTGCACCCTTGACCAGGATCAAGTTCTCTTTTTCGACAATCCCAACCACTTCGAGATTCAACGTTGTGACCTTGTCCTTACCCATCCGGCCTGACATCCTGTGCCCCTTGAAGACCCGCGACGGATACGACGAACAACCGATCGAACCCGGTGCCCGCGCACGATCCGACTGACCGTGCGTCTTGTTGGCACCACTGAAGTGATGGCGTTTCATGGTCCCGGCAAAGCCTAAACCTCGCGAAATGCCAGTTACATCGACCCTTTCGCCGACGTGGAACATATCCACGTTCAGGGCGGAACCAACTTCAAGCTCGTCCCCGTCAACTCTCACTTCGCGTAAGAACTGGGTCGGGTCGGCCGAAGCAGCCTTGAATTGCCCCGCAAACGGCTTGGTCAGCCGACTTTTGCGCCGCGGGCCAAAACCGACCTGGTAGGCGCGGTAGCCATCTTTCTCGACCGTCTTCTTCTGGACGATCGGACATGGTCCGGCCTCAATCACAGTAGCCGGGAGAGCTTCGCCGGTATCCCGAAAGACCCGCGTCATGCCCAGCTTCTTGCCTAAGATTTCTTTCATCTCACTACAGCCTATCAGGTTTTGATCTCGACGTCAACACCAGCGGGCAGGTCTAGCTTCATGAGAGCATCAACTGTCTGGGGTGTCGATTCGTAGATATCCATCAACCGTTTGTGAATTCTCGTCTCAAACTGCTCGCGTGACTTTTTGTCAACGTGCGGCGAACGCAACACAGTATAT
>CAZHDS010000061.1:0-15688 GCA_964531495.1 uncultured Ignavibacteriales bacterium | reverse complement strand
AGCTCGGTTTCCGAGCCAGCTCGACAGATATCACTTCATGACCTAGTCACTGTCTGCCAGGTATCTCATGGCCTCACGCTTGAGCCACTCGCGGTCGAAGCCATGTAGATCGACGGCCTCGAGAAACTCGATGAAGCCGATGTCCACCCGACCGATCGCAGCTCGTCCAAACTGTGACGTGGCCTGATCGTCCTTTTCTTTCTCCAGGCGAATGTCGAGCGCGAACGACTTCTCTTTGAGGGCCGCTATCTGAGCACCAGGAATTGTCTTCAGCGTCTCCTCAGAAACACCCTGAACTCTGACGCGGACGATTTTGTCGCTGCCTCCCGCCTGCGCGACCCTCTCGGCGATGATTGCGGCCAACTCATCCCCCCTCTTGCCAGTGGCGTTAATGATCGGCATATCAACCATGGCCCGACAGCGAACCCCCTGGAAGCGTATCTCGAAGGGATCCGTCTCGATCACCGCGAAGCCCTTCGCCGCCCCTCTCTCGGCCTGTGAGAGCCGCTCTGTGGAACCTGAGTAGTAGGCCCGCCGGCTTACCCGGGTGAAGTTGTGAAAATGTCCCAGGGCGGCATAGTCGAAGCGGTCCAGCATCTCCATAGAAAGCTCTTGCTCGCCCAGATCGGCCATGGAAAACTCCGGCATACCGGCCGCCACACCGTGGGCGATGAGGATGTTGCACTCCGCCTCGGGATCCGGGTCCAGCGTGGCGATTTGGGACTGCAGAGAGGCGGTCGTGAGACAGTGGGGCAAAGCATGGCATTTGGCACGGCCGATCTGAAAGGCCTCCGCCCTTCCGTCGGCGGCGACATATAGGTTCTCGATCTGTCGAAAGACGTTTAAGGCAGCCCCGATATGAGGTTGCTTGGGGGCATCATGATTCCCGGCAATGATCACGGTTGGTATGCGATGCCCTTCAGCCAAGCGGTGAAGCTGTTCGACCGCTATCGCCATGATGGAGTTGAGTGGGCGCACCGAATGAAATAGATCCCCGGCGTGCAGACAAAGGTCCGGCTTGAGGGCGATTATTTGGTCGATCGCATCAACGAAGGCGGCATTCATATCTTCCTGGCGCAGGGTCAGACCACTCTCGCCGCGCCGGGGATGGTTATGTCCCGCGCCCAAATGACTATCAGCCATATGACAGATTCTCATACGGATAGTATAGCAAACCGAGCCTCGGCTTGGAATCACGAATAATAACAATTTCGTGATCGGATAGGTGTTGTTCTGTGGAAAAGCGGCGATCTGCTGGCCGACGGATAGAGACTAGTATATAGCGTATCGGGAAATGCGATCCCTTAAGGTGTTCCGCGATATGCCCAGCGATTCCGAGGTCTTGACCTGGTTACCGTCGTACTGCTTGAGGCAACTAGCTATGACCGCGCGCTCAAAGGCTGACTCCAGCAGGCGGAAGACCTGTCCCGGAGAATCGGCAACCAGCTTCGGCATGGCTGGCTCGATCAGCTTAAGAAATGTGTCATAATAATCGTCTTTGAGCATGGTCAGATCCACCGGGGGCCGACTGGTATCTTCCTTGGCGATCGGGAAATCATCCGCCTGAAGCGATTCGTTGTGTGACATCACCAGGGCCGTCTGAACATTGTTCTCCAGCTCCCTGACGTTGCCCGGCCAATGGTATTTCATCAGCGTCTGCATGGCTGACTTGGACACCGTGCGCGCTGGCTGACCCAGCTGATGGGCGAATTTACGACAGAAGTGATTGACCAGTATCGGAATGTCTCCTCGACGCTCCCGCACCGGCGGCAGATACAGCGAAACGACTTTAAGTCGATAAAATAGGTCTACTCTGAACGCACCGTCTTTCATGGCCTCGACGAGGGACTTGTTAGTAGCGGCCACAATCCGTACATCAACACTGATGGTTTCATTGCCGCCGACCCGCTCCAGTTGCTTCTCCTGAAGAACGCGCAATAGCTTGGACTGCGTAAGCATGCTCATGTCGGCGATCTCGTCGAGGAACAGAGTCCCTTGATGGGCCTGCTCGAACTTGCCGATCCGTTTGAAGTAGGCCCCCGTGAAGGCTCCCTTTTCATGTCCAAATAGTTCCGACTCCAGAAGCGTCTCTGGCAGAGCGGCACAGTTGACCGAAAGGAAGGGCTCACTCCGGCGGGTTGAGTTGCGATGAATTGCCCGAGCGACCAGCTCTTTGCCGGTACCTGATTCACCGAAGATCAGAACCGCGGCGTCGGTCTTTGCCACTTGGCCGATCAGCTTGGCGATCTCTACGATTTCCGGCGACTTCCCGACAATCTCGTCCACTCCGGTGCCAGCCTCTTCGGCAATGGCGGGACCAGTCATGCGACGTACGACGTTGTAGCCGCAGGCCTTGTTGACCGTGTCAACCAGTCGCTCAATCTTAAACGGTTTGGTAAGATACTCAAAAGCACCCTCGCGCATCGCCTCAATGGCATCATCAGTCGAGACGAAACCCGAAATGACGATCACTGGCAGTTGCTCACGAGACTGCTTGATTTGCTTCAGTACTTCAAGCCCTGATAGTGAGGGCAGGTTGACGTCGAGCATCACGAGGTCGATGTCAGCTTCGTCGTCAACCACCTGACAAGCTTCCGCGCCATCTTCAAGGAAACGGAAATTGAACTTGGCCGGATCAAACAGATTGGCCAGGGAGGCTGACAGGTCCTTATCATCGTCTACAAGAAGTATTTTCTTCATCAGTTGGTAACCCATATTGAGCGTACACCTGATCTATCGGACAAATGTCCAGCTAATGAATAGCTAATCTGGTGATATTTGCCTGAAAACCCTGCAATTTCAGCTTTTCTTTGCGATGGTGCCAGCCACCTATGACGGACATCATCAGTCGTCATTCGGCCCCATCAATCGACTATGTCGGACCAATGAAAGTATGGGATGACCACCCCAGAAGCGGTCCAAAGTGGAACGGGCCGCCGAGTCATCGTCAAGGGTCTCTTGAGCTGACCAGGGGGCCTGAACTTAGTTGGTGATTCGGCTAAAGGGAAGATGCGTGGTTGGCGTACGCCTCAGTCATTCATGTCGACCAGAATGCGCACCGCCGTACCCATCCACAAGACGCTGATCAACGACTCCAACAGTAGCTCTCCGGCCATGAGCCAGAAGACCATCTCGGGGTTGAACTTGTCCACCAACACATCGACCCGCATCTCGACAATCGACATTGCCACCGGTCCCGCCAGTATGACAACCGCCAGACTCAGGGTTGTGAAGGGTCGATGGATACAGACCTGGATCGAACGACTCACCGCCTGAGCCAACGTCTCTCCCCAGATGGCTACGGAGGGTATGACATAGTATAGAGGGGTCAGGATTAGGACATATATCCCCGGCAGAAGACCAAAATAGAAAACGAACTGGCGCTTGGCCGAGCCTTCAATAGTGCCGGCCATCAAATCAGGAAGATACGTGCCCGCGACAAGCATGAGGCCGTTCAGGATGAACCAGGCCAAAGACAAAGTGAGCCAGGACGGTAAGAGCAACCTCAAGGAAAGTTGCTCCTCTCGATCACCCCCAAGGAAGCCGTCATACAGGATCAGAGCCAAGGCACCAAGAACCAGACCCTCAACGGACAGTCCGATAACCAGCTTGGCCCATCCAAAGAACGTCGGCAACAGCAGGTATTGATCGGGGAAATGAGTAAATCCGCTAGCCATTGGCTCCGGAAACAGCGCCAACCACGGCTGCACAAACCAGGCGCACCACGGCGAATAGAAGTACCTGTGCGCCAGGAGTACCAAGACCTGCAGGAAGATATAGGCTATAAGAATGAGCCAGATCCGACCACGTCGAAACTGGCCCAGAGTTTCGGCAAAGAGCGCTATAAACCGGTTGAGGTTCTCGATTAGATTCTCGGTCACCCGCCGACCTCAGGGGGAATCGTCACCGAGACTTCGTTCGATCCGGCCGACACGAGACCGTGGCGATCCTCGACATAAATCCGATAGTACCGAGTTTCGCCCGCCTCCAGGAAATGCGTGTGAGTGGTCTCATCCTGTTGCTCAACAACCGTCAGCTGGTCGTGCCCCATACCGACGCCAGGAGATGATCGATAGAAGATGTGGTATGCTCTGAAATCGTCTTCAAAAGAAGCCGTCCAGGCGAGCTCGACTGTATTGGCGGCGGTCAGAACGGCGGTCAGGGTCACGGCGCTTGGAGCGGTGTTGGCCACGGTGGCTGCACTAACAACCTCTGATCCAACTGACTGGCCAGCGCTTCCGATAGCGTAGAGACGATAGTAGTAGATCGTCCCGGCATTCAACAAAGTGTCAACATAGACGGCAATAGTATCCGGCAAGACAGTACTGACCAGGACGGATGAAGTCGAGACGCCGGCACTCGTGCTACGGAAGATCTGATACACCACGACGCCGTCACTGACGGAACCGGCCCAGGACAGTTGGATTTGATAGGTAGACATACCTACCGCCACGAGCACGGGCGCCTGCGGCGGACTCTGGATAGTCAGAGATGAGGTCGCCGTCATGTTCAAGGCTGCGTTCCCAGCAGCATCGACAAAACTGCCCGTCACCAGGCCATTGGCCAGGCGGTAACCGGATGGTACTTTGAACACGCCGGTGTATAGGCCATCGTTGGCCGCGGCGTCTCCGGACAAGCCATCATCAAAAAGAGGCAGCACCGGCGTACTGCCAAAACTCACCGACGCCTCTCCCCCCATTTCGCCCGAACTCAGCACGAAAGTGACGACATCTCCTGGCTCAAAATCAGTCCCGGACGGGCTGATAGTTACGGAGCCGATGGCCGCATAGCTGTCGAGAACAATCCCGTCGGATAACGTGTCGCCGGTAACGGAGCCATCGGCGAATTGCAGGCGGGCATAAATAGTCTTGGTGCCGTCCCCCGAAGACAAGACAAACGGGGCAGGACTGGCAAATGCCTCCCAGGCAGGGGCGGCAAAAGTTATGTCCTCGGAGAGCATCATGTTGGTGGTGCCTTCCGGGGCGGCGATATCTATCTCGATATCACGTTGATTGGTGTAGGGACGACCTTGTTCGATGGTAATAGCCAGGCGACTGGGCCGGGCCGCCACAACATCGCTGGGCACCCCTTCGAGACCGTCAGCACCGACCGCGGCCACGTAGAAATAATAGTCCAGGTTGATGCGAAGATCCGAGAGCACCAGAGTAGTAGCCGTTGTCGAGTCATACAAAGTGAATGCCTCGGCGACTCCCTCGGACCGGTAGACTCTGTAGGTGGTGGCAGTTCCGGACGCTGCCTGCCAGGCAATCACGATCGAGCCGTCGTTCATGAAGGCCTGAAGGTTACTGATTGTCGGTCCCGCCGCCGGAGAATCGTCAGCCGGATCACGCGAGTCCAGGGTCCGATCACAGGCAAGACCGGCCAGCAGCACCAGTACAGTCATCACCATAGCAAAGCGAACTTTCATCATGATTAAAACCTCCCGGAAAGTGTCAAGCCGATTTCGCCTGGAGCGACTTGTGGGATAAGTGACAGACCCTTCACGGGAACTGTCTCGGGAGTACTCGGAAATTTCAGGACAGCGTCGAGAATATTGAGAATCCACAGACCAGCCACAACTCCAGCCGTGATTCGGCGGATCTCCTGCGTATCGTAGGCATCGCGCTGGGCGTCGCGCAGGGCTGGCCAGTGAGCCTGGCGCTCCTCAACCGAGACCAGGTCATCATACTGAGCCTGGTGGCGCTGATAGTTCTCCAATTCCTGATCGAAGTTGTGATCGGCAACTAGATAAGCTACACCCGCCAGGGCGGTGAGGCTCAGGAACATGGTACCCCGTCCTTCCCGCTCGGAGTAACGCTGGCCCCATCCCGGAAGTACAATGGATCGCAGGCCAGCCTTCAGAGGCGACTTTGGCGAGAGCGACAATGAGAACTCCAACGGTCGACCAGGCTGCAAGAGAACTTTCGTCGATTTCGTCTCATACCCCGGCTTGGTCGCAATCAGTCGGAACTCGCCGATCAGGGGCTGCTGAAAAAGGGCGGGACTTACGCCGGACACAGAGCCATCCCCCTCCAAGGTCACCCAAGCTCCGGGCGGATCGGTCTGCACGGTAACGGCCCCTGTGGCTTGAGCGCTAACACTAGCGCCACCAGCCAGAGCAGCCATCACCATCATAGCACTGAGAATCTTAATGAATTTCATTTTGATCGGCAATCCTTTGCGTTTGGTCTCTACTGCCTTATCGGTCGACTCGATGGCTCCCTTAGGCGAAGCTCCCCATCTGACCGAGACAAAAACCCGCCAACCATGTCTGTCAGCGATCTCACGGTCACGGCCTGTCGAATTATGCACTGCGGGCCATGCGCTTGGCAACAAGAACAGAATCGATTTTTGCGGAAAATTCCAAGGGAGGCGGGCGACTACTACTGAGCGCCTCGGCCGGTCAATACGACCTTGACCGTACGCAGCAGGATCTTGATGTCG
This sequence comes from uncultured Ignavibacteriales bacterium, assembly GCA_964531495.1. Taxonomy (GTDB): domain Bacteria; phylum Zixibacteria; class MSB-5A5; order GN15; family FEB-12; genus DAOSXA01. Next base: position 9,244 of record CAZHDS010000061.1, on the reverse strand, counting down.
AGCCACAAGGACCAGTTGTCGATGTACTGCACATCGTACTTGACCTTTTCGGTAACCGTGGACAACGAAGTATCATAACCTGATTCGACCTGAGCCAGACCAGTGACGCCCGGCTTGGCTTCTAAGCGCCGGGTATAATTAGGGACCTCTTTAGCCAGATCCGCAACAAACTTCGGACGCTCCGGACGCGGACCAACGAGGGACATTTCACCCGAAAGAACATTGAGGAATTGCGGGATCTCATCCAGGCGCGACTTGCGCATGAAGGCACCCAGGCGGGTCACCCGAGGATCGTTGCTGGTGGCCCAGACCGGACCACTGCTGCCCTCGGCGTTGTCAATCATAGTCCGGAACTTGAACATCCGGAAGACAGATCCGCTGTAGTTTTCCTGTCTTCGATCGCGATTCCGGCGCTCTACCGAGTCGGTGCGCTGACAGTACCTGCGACTGCCTTGCCGCCGGTCTCGGCCCACTCTGGTCTGAGAATAGAAAACAGGACCAGGAGAATCCAGCTTGATTAGGATTGGCAGTATAATCCACACGGGCAACGTGAGCACCAGTCCAACGAGTGAGCCCACGATATCCAGAAATCTCTTGGCTAGCCGGCCTGCTACTGCTCTCACCTCATCCTTCCTGGTTACTAACGTCGGTAAGGCCAATATAAATGCTGCTGAAGCGATGACAAAGAATATTCCCTTGAAGTACTCACTATAGAGGAACTGCAACTGATCACTCAAAGGCACAGCTACAGCCGCCCTGCCCGAGGAGCCACCGAGTTCGACATCCGATGACAAGCCGAGAGAGACCGCCTCTTGCGGAAGAGCTACAGCGTTCTCACCAGCGATGTCAGCGTTGCTACTTACTCTGTTCTCCATCGTCATTTTCGCCAATCAATTTGCTTAAGAAAACCAGTTGCCGAGTAGGAAAGCAAAACGGTTGCCAATCGGACAATAGCGCGCATTTAGATTATCGATAAAAATAGAGTAGTTCCATCTATTATACTAACTTAATGCCACCCGGCGTCATAGCGGGTATTCGCAAAGTCATGCAACAACTATCGTAGGTATGGTCAATATCGCGACATACAGCCCTGGCCCCGCATGCCACCTCCACTGGTACCACCAATGCAAACTAAGTCGCAAAGACATGCACACTTGGTCGTAAGTGCGTACCAGGCACACGTATGCCACAGAGCTGAAGATTAGCAGCCTGAGAAGGCTAATTGCCTATTGTGAAGACAACTGAAAAACGGTGCAGAAGGCTGGAGGAGAACTGATCACTGGGAGTGAAGGCGTAGTTGATTTCGGTGCCACCCAGCCGCAGTCCCCCGCCAAAGGAGGCTGATGCACTGAGGCCAGCCACCGGGCTCTCGGGAGCTACCCGGAGTCCGGCCCGAAGGAAATACTGGCCGGAGAAATCAAGCTCGATACCTTGGCGGAATGTGATATCGCCGCGCTCGGGCTTTTCAAAGTCAAGGGTCAGGAGGGCTAGATCGGAGGCGTTCCACGCCAGCCCAAGGCGGGCCACGGCAGGCAGAGGCTCGCGTGTGCCATCAAACTCGAGAGCGGGACCGACATTGGCCACCACCGCGGCCAGGTCGAAATCACCGGCTGTAAACTTCAAGCCTGCGTCAAAGGCGGCACCGCTGCCACTGATATCGTCCAGCTTCTGATTTACAAGCTTGGCAGATACGCCGGCGGATAGTTGATCGGTGATTTGGGCTGACAAAGTCACACAGCCACTGATATCGTAGGCGCTAATGAGATCATTGGTGGCACTTCCATCGTCGGCGTAACCGGCGATAGTACCGTAGTCCAGGAAGGCAATGGCCGCACCCAGGGTAAGATCGTCTCCTAAGGAGAAGGCAGCCGCGCCATGCTCAACGCTGATATCCTGATACCAGACGAAATGACCGAGAGCAACCTCACCAAAGGAGTCCATCCCCACCACTGCTGCGGGATTCCAGTATACAGCCTCCGCCCCTTCGCTAACGGCGGTGAAGGCTCCACCCATCCCGGCAGCCCGAGCCCCGTAGCCAATGCGCAGGAAGTCTGCCGCAGCGCGACCACCGTCAGAATCGGCGGCGATTAACGCGGAGCTGCATCCGAGCAGACAGATCATGAATATTGTGAGTACAGTCGCTTGTGACCGCACGATAACTTCCCTATTTCCCATTGTATCCCTTCCGAACTCGCTTGCCCAGGTTTCCGATTCACAATCAGTGACCAGTAGCCCGAAAGTGGCAAGTCAGGTGCCGGCTAAGATACGTTCCGCAGATAGACACGCTCATCCCCTGGGCGTACTCTCAGCCTATCCGCATCTCCGTGTTACACAACTCCATACCCGAGGCACCAAAATCACCCCTGATTGTGCCGTCAGAATCCGGAAACGAGTTTTGCTTGGGATTCAAATTCTGGATTGAGCGATTGTTTGACAATCTTCCGAAGTGTGACATCCCTGTTACGTCCAAGTTCCTGAGTCCTGAGGGTATAGAGACCCTGTTCAATATCCAGTCTATCGAAGCAATTCTGTGACGTTCTCGGACAGTTTCTGCTGCCAAGAAGGCGTCCTGATTGCTATCAACGTTTGCATAGATACCATATCGAATCAGTCCTATCAACAACAATTTTCCCTTTGTGGAAGATTTTTCGCACTTCGAACCCCAGCCATGGCGAGATAGCCAACTTCGGAGGACGTTGAGGCCACACGACGTCCTGTATTCGGCAAAACATGCCTAGTTGAGCATTCTCTTGAGTATTCTGCTTTGTAATCTCCCTGGACTCCTTCGGGGCAAGTCCGTCCGCCCCCCCGGCGTCTATTTCAGACGCGCCAGCATGCCCTGGTACTTAGTCTCCCCTGAATAGCCGCCAGGCTGCTGGCCCAGCTTGGCGATCTGGGCCTTGGCATTGGCGATACGCTCCTGAGTATCGGGGTGCGAAGAAGCAAGCTGCTCGAAAACGTTCGGTGCCCCCTGGCCGCCAAGCGCGGCCAGCTTGTCGAACATGCCCAGGGCTCCCCGAGGATCATAGCCTGCTTCAACCATATAGTGAATGCCATATTGATCTGCCTCGCGCTCATTGTCCCGCGAGTATTTGGCAAAAACGAGCCCCATTCCGAGGTTAATGGCGGTCCCGAGGGCCTCGCCACCACCATCCTCGCCGAAGGCCAACTCGTAGGCCAGGGCCACGCCCATGGCGGCCTGAAGACGTTTGCTGCTGTGACGAGCAACTACGTGAGAGATCTCGTGGGCAACCACTGCGGCCAGCTCAGCCTCGTTATTCATCTCCTTGAGTAGTCCCGTGTAGAAGTAGATGAATCCACCGGGGGCTGCAAAGGCATTGACCTGATCCGACTCAATGACCCGGAAGCGGTACTCAATATCATGCCGATCACACACGGCAACAATCTTCTCCCCCACTTCGGTAATATAGGCCTGCCATTGCTGATCACTGAGCACTTGCTCTGTGGCTTCCACCTGGGCGGCCATGCCAGCCCCAATGGCGACTTCCTGGCTCGTGGGAATGAGTATGAGCGACTGCTTGCCTCCCGGGCCAGTGGTGGCACAGGACAACAGCAGCAAGAACACAAAAACGAGCGGCAGATGTCTTCTCATCGCAGTTACCTTCCTTGTGCGAGTCAAGACCGTAGCCTGACTCTGTCCCATTTCCCGAGTCTTACAGTTTTGACTTGTCAGCCAGATCGCCGATTATGGGCAACTTGTAGTTCTTGCCTTGAATGGCGAAGACGATCCCGGCCACAGACAGTCCGGCGGCGATAAACAGCACCCCCTTGAAGACCAGGTCACTAATGGCGTCGATCAAGAACAGAACCGCAACCAACTCGATCAGAAAAAGGAGCACGCCCTGCCTGGCGTGAAAGCGAGCCTCTTTGTTTTCGCGCATGCTCAGCAACGGCACGAAACAAAGCACCGGGATGTAGGACATAATGGCGGCCATCCGCCCTTCGTCAGAGACAAAGCCATCACTGCTGGCCTTGGCGTCTGCTTGCCCCTCCTCCAGATCTGGGATCTCGCCCGATGGCTTCTGGTCAGTATCGTCGTGGAAAAAAGAATCTGACATACGTACTTCCCTTTCGGCAGAATTCAGCTGCCTAAGTGGGCCAAAATAGCTCCCGGTTCTTCTCTGCTACCTCCAGAGAAATGACATCACTCTCCGGCCAGGTCTCAAGGACATTGCGACCGTCTTTGACCATAACTTTGAACCCCAGAGTGCCAAATCCGCTTGGCCACAGATAGTTTCGATCGATAGCGCATTCGACGCAATCACCGGCGGCATATCGGAAGCCATCGGGAACATGAACGCCTTCGTCGGTCAGGGACAATACAACCTCCCGGTCTTCCGGGGTCAACATGACAATCCGTACCTCGGGATCCTTGCTGGAGTTTATGAAATTCAAGTCGGCCATGTCAAGTCGAATATAGACCTGCTCATGATCGTAAGCAAAATGGATCCGTGAGACCAACCGGGTCACGCGATGCATAGCCGCATCCGCCTTCAGGCAATCGTAGTACCCCGCTCCAGACCATTCGTAGAAATGGGTAAGCAAACCATCGATGACGGGCGTCAGAAGAGAATCGGGCGGGACCGCCATGACGCCGAGGCTGCCTCGATAAATTGGCTGCCGGAAGGCGGCCGGCGGTTCCAGGCCAATGATCTCAAACACCGCGATCAAGTGCTGACGATAGATTCGGTCGAATTGGTCATTATTGGGTCCACGGTGCTCATCGCCATACCACCAACACCAGTCGGAACCCTCTGCTACGTAAATCTGACGCCAGGCCTCGGCAAGCTTGTCGGGCGAGAAATCAGGATTCTGCTCGCCAAATTCGACCAGTATGCGCCTCGCCTCGCTGAGCAAGTCCCAGGCGATATTATCTTCCTGGTGGCCGATCCAGATGCGAAAATTGTGATTGATCCACGACCCGGCGTGCAAAGCTGGCAAGGGTCTTGAGGGAAGTTCGATAGCTTCCCTCATGGTCACCATCTTGATCTCGGAACTTCGGCTGAGGCGGCCGTACAGTTCATTCAAGAAGTCGGAGCCGTCACCGTCAAAGTGCTCCCATGCATTTTCGCCATCAAGAATCACGGGCACGACCACTTCATCCAGGCGATCGGCGAGCAGCTTTTTGATGCTCAGCAGATGCTCCACGAAATCGGCAGCGGCTCGGTCGGCATCCCAGCCAGAGTACACAAAACCGATCCGATCAGACAGGGCATGATCCCGGAAGAGGATCTTCAGCCCGGGGCCATGATCGTAGACAGCGTGGATCGGATTGTCAGTGACATCCAGGCCCGATTTTCTCAGCGAATGGAACAAAACCTCCTCATCGCTGGCCATCCACTTGAGTCCCAGCCTCCTGACCATCGCCGCCACTTCCTCCGAAATCGAGCCTTCAGAAGGCCAGAGGCCCTCCAATGGTCGTCCGAAAACTGACTCAAATTTGTCCATGGCAGCCCTAAGATGCCACTCAGCGTCTTCCGGGTGCAGAAACCGGTGCTTGGGCAGGGTGATCTTGGGTAGCGCTTCGCGAGCCACGTTGGTGTCGCACAGCAAAGGCAAAATCGGATGATAATAGGGCGTGAACGAGATATCTATTTGCTCGTTGACAAACGCCTGGCGATAAGCCGGAACAATTCGTCCGATGAATTCACGTTGCCAGTGCAGAAGAGCGTGCTTCTCATTCTCCGTGAAATGACGGCCCTTGGCCAACAGGGATCGGATGGGCTCCTCTTCTCGAAACATCGGATCCACCCAGGCGAGATTGGCCCACACTTGCAGGTCGCGCATTTCCTCGGAAGTGAAGAGCGAGGGACGCACGGCCTGCCCCAGACTCCCCCGAGCCTTGCGGTGTAGTTCACGATATCGCTCATATGGCCTGATGAGATTCTTCTCGTTGGCATCGAAGAAGCAGTCCAGAATCGTGCTTTTCTGATCTGGTGTGAGGTTGGCTGCGTCCAGTCGGGAGAGGTCAAGATAGGCGTCGCTTCCTCCCTGTACGTAAAGCTCGAATTGATCGAGCAACGACGGTACCAGGTTGAAAGTCACCCGCGCCCGCTCGTGCGGGAGCACAGCGAGAAGCATATCTAGGTAATCTTTCAGAGCATGAAAACGCACCCAGGGCAGGGCCAGGACAGTTGAGCCCGGCTCCCGGTAGTTGGGCTGGTGCATGTGCCAGACGAGGGCTAGGCGTAGCGGTTGATTTTCAGCCATATAGCCCTCGGGCACGGTCGGGATGAATCGTCAGAGGCTGGCCGATCAGCAGCCGACAGACAGTTCGCTGAACAATCTAATAGCTCGCGACGCCAAAGTGGTTCCGTCGAAGTCCCGGGTGATAATATCCAGCTTCTCTTTTGCCTTACCGATGTCACCGGCCTGGAGGTAGTTCCGCATCGCGCCGGTTAAGTAGTCACCAGATTGAGGGCCTGTGGTAAGCTCATCGTAGGCGGCACTGAACCTACCGGCAGCCTCGGCGAATTTGGCTTGATCTTCATCACAAGTGGCGATGCCAGCCAGGCAACTCGCGCGGGTGATCTTGTCATCCTTGTGCTTGGCTAAGTACATCTCATAAAAGCGAGCGGCCTCAGGATAGTTGCGTGACTCCAAGTTAATATTGCCCAGCAGGAATGTTGCCTGAGTTGCCGCACTGCTACCGCTGTGGTTGTCCAGAACCGATTGCAGGCTAAGCGTGGCCACCTGGAGATTGCCACTACGGTACTCCGACATGGCGCGCGAGAGTGTTCCGGCAGCCTCGTAGCCGGCAGCATCTCGAGAATTGGACCAATACGTGAAACCGGAAACAATCAAAATCGCTGCGGCCACGCCAATCGCCACAAACTGCCAGTTGGCCTCGAACCAAGTTCGGGACTGAAGCATGACTGTGGTGAACTTATCTTCTTTAATCTGTCTCTTACTCAACCGGATCTTTTGATGCATTATTTACTCCTGGCAGAACCTCATACCTTTGTCATAATTGTCGGTCGCAGGCCTCTGACCGGTTAGGGCCAGAGCCTCAACTCAGAAAGAAGGTCATCGAGGCCGGCAGTTACTCTTAGAATACTCCTGTGAAACTGAAGCCGATATGGTGATCGCGGTTACCCAACAGGAAGTCAGTGGATTCTAAATCTCGATCAATTCGGCTATAAATGTAGGACCAATCGAATCGAATCTGACTCCAGTGGATGCCTATGCCCAGTGAGAACGTGTACATGAGCGGCGTGTCGTCGCTGTTGAGCGCCTCGGCCAGCGGGGCCAAAATGGCGTGCGGGATGACGGCGTTGAGCTTCGGCGTGTCAGTATCAGCCGAGACCTTGGCCGGGGTGGGGATAAAACCTACTCCGCCACGAATAGGAATAATGCCAAAACTCTTGCTCAGCGTGTACTCGGCTCCGAACCGCAGGGCAAAGCCACTGTTCCAGTTGAGGTCGTACTCCGAAAACTCTTCCTCGATGCGCCCCGATGGCGTGATGACCAGAAGGTCACGATTCTTCAATTTGGAGTTGCCGTACCCACGGTACTCGGCATCCATGGCCAGCACCAAGTTTTCTTTCAGATTGTAAGCACTACCCAGACCGACGGTAAGAGGTATGCCATACTTGGCCAGCTGGTTGTCAACGTAACTGGTGTCAGAATCCTCCATCGAGGAGAGACCATTGATATAACGTATGCGGTAGCTGGAGTTGCCCGTGGTAACACCGAGGTTAAACGGCGTCCTGATGACTAAGGCCGCATTGAGCCGCTCACCGTCGTGCTTGGCGCCCAAAGTGAAATTGAACCCGGAGAACGAGCTGGTGTCGATCGAACGAGTAACAACATCGATTTGGACATTCTGCTCGCTCGGCGGCAGCGGGTAGTCCATCAGAGTCGCGACCTGATCCACTGACACGACCGCTTGGCCTGAGTAAATATTCACGCCAAGGCCTACCGACAGACTCGGCTTGATCTTGGTACCCAGGGAAAAGTTGACCGCATTTACGGACCCCTCAAATTGCTGTTCATTGACAACGTTGACGTCCCATGGTAATATCTGCCCGATGTTGTTCCGGATGACAAATACGTTCTCTTGAACCAAGACCTTGTAATTTGCCCCGGCCGTACCCTCGAAACTGTTTGAGTAGTTGAACGATCCCACCATCGCATGCCCCTTCACGCGGAAAGGCGCAACGAAATTGATCCCGTTGACCGAGCTTAGCGAGCCGGAGTGCTCATGGTGATACGTGTTTGAGGCAACAGCCCAGTCAGTATTGCCTTTCGAGGAGAGCGAACCGTAAGCAATGCCGAGCTTTGGACTTTCGTGAACAACCAGTGCGGCTGGATTCCAAGTACCGCCAGCGATGTCATCGGAAAGCGCCAAACATGCGTTGGCCATGCCCTCTGCCCTTACACCTCCGCCCGTAAAATCGAACGGCAAGAACAGACCCAGTGCCCTTGAATCCGCCTGGCCTTGCCCCTGAACGGCGGCTGCGGCCACTAACGTTACCAATATCACGGCCGTCAGCAAAAGCGATCTACTCATCCTGCAAACTCCTGTATACCCAATGACGTTCGTTTCCCATACCTTCTTATTAGACGCACGACAGGCGCAAAATAATTAACGATTATATATGCTAAGTTGCAAACCATGTCAATCGATTTTGCCCTATTGTTAGACCGACAAGCTATTGCTCTCCAGAGACTTTGTCAGCCAACGACTTGTGCACCCTCCCCAAGCCAGCGCTGGACGACACGACCGCTACCCGCAGAGCCCCTCCGGGTCGGTTCAACTCGCCTGGCGATAACGCGAACTGAGCAAAATGCTGCTCACAATAACAACCATTCCCGCTAAGGCCATCCACGCCAGTTCCTCCCCAAAACCGGCGTAGCCTATAACGATGGCGTACACCACCCCGAGATAGCTAAAGTTGCTGATATTCGCGGCTCGATCGGAGTGGTACGCCTTCGTGAGAAACACCTGGGCGATTGTAGTCATGACGCCGACTCCGAGCAAGAGCAACCATTCTGTTGGCTCGGGAGAAACCCAATGAAAGGCGGTGTATGTCCCAACAATGGGAACCGTCACGACCGGAAAGTAGAACACGACAACCAGCGGATGGTCAAACTTCTTCAGCTGCCGAACAAAACAGTACGCCAACCCGGAGCCAGCCGCGGCCGCGACACCAATGGCCATATCCCACGGATCCACGCGAGCATCAAATCCCTTCACCAGGATTACGCCCACAAACGAGAC
>CAZHDS010000060.1:0-15774 GCA_964531495.1 uncultured Ignavibacteriales bacterium | reverse complement strand
CACCCGAGCCGATCTTGGCTACCGTCCGGCCGGATACTGGAATCGCTACCCGCTCGATCCTCCGTATCGTTTGGCGTCGTTTGATGACCTGTTCGCTGAGCCGCTCAAGCTGGTTGACTATGCCACCGTCATGGCCAATACCGTCGAGCTCTATCTCGATCCGAAAATGGCCGACAGCACCGACGATGGACTCTACAAGCTCGTTTACAATCTTGGCGTTGACAGGCGACAGAGCGGATTCCGTTCTTATTCGGCCAATCTGGCTGAGGCTCCGGTTTCCGACGAGCCTTTTCTGACGGCTCTTGACAACTTGTATATCCAGGCCGGGCAGAAGCCCCAACCATCGACTTTTGGCAAGCAGTCCGAATGGCCGCGGCATCGCGGTTCCCTCAAAGACGAACTCGCCGGCTTACCTGACACTGTTCAGACGATTCTGGCCCGCCTCGTGGCCAATCTTGGCGAAGCTATCTACTGGCGCGAGCTGGCCTTTCGCAACTGCGACCCCGTTGATATGCAGAAGGCCTTCATGATCCGTGATCTGGCTGATACTCAGGGTGATGGCACGGTCTACCATCCCGAACTCGACGATCTGGCCAGCACTATCGACCAGCCGTCCCTGCACTATGCTGCCCTCAAGGTGGCTGCTGCCGCCGAGCAAGCGGAACGGGCTCTTCTGCCGCTGGCAAGATCATTGCCCGTGAATGCGGTCGTGGATATTCCAACGCCGTACGGCCGCATCGTCCTGGTCGGTTCGACCGGCAGCAAAGACAGTCCGCCACCGTTGTCTCTTGCGCTTATGAGTCTGGCGAAGCCGGGTTGGATCGAAATCGACGCCACCAACACGCTGCTGATTGTTGACTTTGGCGACAACACGCTCTACCAGGGATCAGCCGGTGCCACCTCGTCGCTTGCTAATCCCATCTCGGTTCTGATCGATTTGGGTGGTGACGACTACTACGGCTCAGGAAGTGCGACTACGGTGCCCTCGGCGGGAGTTGGCCTTCTGGGCGTGGGTTTGGTTATCGATAGCCGGGGAGATGATCACTATCTCGGCTCGCGGTTTGCGCAGGGGGCCGGGCTGTTCGGAGTTGGGGTCCTGTTGGACCGAATCGGCAATGATCACTATCGAGCCGAACTGTCGGCCCAAGGAGCCGGGTATTTCGGGATCGGTCTGTGTTTCGATATGGTCGGCGATGATGAGTACTATCTGTATGGCGATGGACAGGGCATGGGTGGCGTCGGTGGTGGCGTCGGGATTTGCGCATCCTTCTCGGGCAAAGACAAATACACCGCTGAACCGTACGCCGCAGTGGTCGACCGCGGTGACTACCATAGCGAGCACACCATTAACGGCAACAATGCTCAGGGGGCGGGGTTTGGTCGACGCGGCGATGGCTCCGATGGTCATGCCTGGGCCGGTGGGCTTGGGGCCATAATCGATATCCACGGTGACGATCACTACTACTCCGGCAACTGGACTCTTGGTGTTGGCTACTGGTTTGCCACCGGAATTGCTTTTGATCGCAATGGCAATGATCTTTATGAGTCATGCTATTTCACCCAGGGCTCTGGCGCTCACTTTTGCAATGGTATCCTTATAGACGAGTCCGGGGATGACCGTCACGAGTTGTTTGAGACGGCCGGGGCCGCGCTTGGATTCGGCTGGGACTACACCAATGCCCTGCTTATCAACAAGGGCGGCGACGATGTTTATCGGGCTAAGATGATCTCCATGGGCCTTGCCCAAATTCGTTCCAATGCCTTCATGATTGATGTCGGTGGCGATGATCGCTACTACCTTGGTGACAATACGCCCGGGCTGGGCGAAGCCACCTATCGGACAGACTACGATCATCCCTCGCGCCTGACACCTTACTATACCTACGCGAAGTCGTTTGGCGGCTTTCTGGACATTGGCGGAGCCGACGAGTACTATGCCTTCAGCGACAGCACGCAGTCGCCCCACCCGATAGCCCGCAACGACAGCCTGTGGCTCCAACCGGCGCGGGCCGACTCTGTCTTCGGGGCTGACAACTTCGGCATTGGCCTTGATATCGAAGACGGTACTATCCCAGAACTATTCAAATGGCGCAATCGAGGCGGGCCGGATGGCCAAAAACAAACGGAGAGAGGTGAGGCCTCTCTCCGCTGTGGCGGTTTCCCTGAGCGTTGCTGAGTCTCATGCTTCGGGCCACCTGGTCAGGGAACAGGTCGCTCGGTCACCATCCTACGGGCACATCGCTGGCTCGGGACCATCCTGGAACATATAGGTCACCAGATAAATGAGGTCGGCGATATCTGGCGATGGATCACCCAGACCATCAATATTGACTTCGTCCATGCAAATCGGCGGCGGGCCATCCTGGAACATATAATTGACTAAGTAAATCAGGTCGGCGATGTCAGGATCTCCACCTTCATGATTGACATCGCCAACGAGCTCGCAGCAGAACTGGCAGGCATCGCCAGTTCCGTTCTCGTCTAGATCCTCCTGGCCGGGATTATACACATCGGGACAATTGTCGACATTGCCGCAGTGACCATCAGCGTCACTGTCATTGTACTCATCAAATGGGCATGCATCACACACGTCGCCGATATCATCGTTGTCGTTATCGACCTGCGAGATGTTGAAGACGCCGGGGCAATTGTCATCGGGGCAAGTATTCAGCGGATATCCGGGATCTCCGTAGCCGTCGCCGTCAATATCAGTGCACTCGTCGCAGAGATTGCCGGTTCCGTCATCGTCATCGTCAGCCTGGTCGGCATTGCTTAGTTCGCTGCAATTGTCGCAAGCATCGCCATAGCCATCGCTGTCGAAGTCGTCCTGATCAGGATTGTAGGTGCCGGGGCAATTGTCTAGACCGCACAGATTGTCGGGATAGCCCGGATCGCCAAAACCATCACCATCGAAATCGATACACGTATCGCACGTGTCACCGATCCCATCTTCATCAACATCCGTCTGATCAGAGTTTGCGACCATGAGGCAATTGTCACATGCATCGCCAACCCCGTCTTGGTCACCGTCATCCTGAAGAGGATTGTGGTCGCCAGAGCAGTTGTCACAGACGCTGCCTACGCCATCGCCATCGACGTCATCCTGGTTGTTGTTTGAATCGGTAGGACAATTGTCACACTGATCGCCAATGTCATCACTATCTATGTCATCCTGGTCAGAGTTGGCGCTATCGGGGCAGTTATCACAAATGTCGCCAACACCGTCACCATCGACGTCACCCTGGTCAGGATTGGAAACGGCCGGGCAGTTGTCATCGGGACAGGTGTTCGCCGCGAAACCGGGATCACCGTAGCCGTCGTCATCAAGATCAGTGCAGCTGTCACAAGCGTCGCCAATGCTGTCGCCATCAAGATCGTGCTGCAGGGCGTTGGAGACGTCGACGCAGTTGTCACACACATCGCCAACGCTGTCAGAGTCCTCGTCCTCCTGCTGCGGATTGACGGTCTGTATACAGTTGTCGCAAATGTCGCCGACAGTATCGCTGTCGGTATCGGACTGGTTGTCATTGCTCAAGGCAGGACAGTTGTCGCAGGCATCACCCAGGCTGTCAGTATCACTATTGACTTGGTCCGTGTTGGCCATCGTCAGACAATTGTCGCAGGCGTTGCCGACGTCGTCACTGTCGCCATCGGCCTGATCCACATTTCCCCACGCGGGACAGTTGTCGCAGCTATCCGGCGCATCGTCTGAGTCCCAGTCGTCATGATCATCGAAGCCCGGGCAGATATCGCACCCGTCAGGTACGCCGTCGGCATCGTCGTCAAGGCTATCATCGAAGCCGACGCATACGTCACAGCCGTCCGCGACACCGTCGGAGTCATCGTCAAGGGCATCATCAAATCCCGGGCAAGCGTCGCAAGTATCCCCTACGCCGTCGCCATCGCCATCAGTCTGTAGCGGGTTCGCATCACCGGGGCAGTTGTCGCAAACGTCACCGACATCATCGCCGTCACCATCCATCTGATCGACATTGGCGCTGTCGGGGCAATTGTCACAGGCATCGCCCATACCATCGGTATCGGTGTCGGTCTGCAGTTCGTTGGGCTGGGCTGGGCAGTTGTCGCATGTGTCGCCGACATTGTCGCTGTCAGTGTCACCCTGGAGCGGATTGTCGATCGCGGGACAATTGTCGCAGGCATCGCCAAATTGATCACCATCGCTATTGGTCTGGCCAGGGTTGGCCGCGCTCAGGCAATTATCGCAGCTATCCGGGACGGTATCGCTATCGGCATCCTCAGAGTCATCATAACCGGGACACTGGTCGCAACCGTCGGGCATGCCGTCACCGTCGGCATCATGGGCGTCATCGTAGCCTGGGCAGAGGTCACAGAAGTCGGGCACGCCGTCCCCATCGGCATCAGCGGCATCGTCACCACCGGGACAGATATCGCAGACATTGCCGACGCCATCCCCATCATCATCGGCTTGAGTCGGGTTGTAGTCCCAGGGGCAGTTGTCGCAAATGTTGCCGGTACTATCGTCGTCGGAGTCCATCTGGTTGGCGTTGTATACGGCCGGGCAGTTGTCATCGGGACACTCGTTATCGGGATACTCCGGGTTGCCGAAACCATCACCATCCAAGTCCATGCAAGTGTCGCATGTGTCGCCTATGCCGTCAATATCGATGTCCGTCTGGTCCGGATTGGCTATCGCGAGACAGTTATCGCAGCTATCGCCAGCCCCATCGAAGTCGCCATCCTCCTGGAGAGGATTGGGGTCACTAAGGCAGTTGTCACACAGGTTACCAATGCCGTCGCTATCGCCGTCGGCCTGGGCCGGATTGTACGCAGTCGGGCAGTTGTCGCAGGCATCGCCGGGGCCATCGCCGTCACTATCAGCCTGAGCGAGGTTGGAGTCCGTCGGACAGTTATCACATTCGTCACCGACTAGATCGCCATCGATGTCCAATTGATCCGGATTGTAAACTGTCGGGCAAATGTCCTCAGCGCAAGTGTTGGCCGGGTAGCCCGGATTGCCGTACCCGTCACCATCGGTGTCTGTGCAGACGTCGCAGCTATCTCCGACGCCATCGTTGTCGGCGTCGGCTTGATCGGGATTATAGACCGTAGAACAATTGTCATCAGGGCAGTTGTTGCTAGGTGCGCTGGGGTCGCCGTAGCCGTCGCCATCGGTATCGAGACAGATGGAATCACCGATCTTGAAGACCACGCCGTCGATCAGTCCGGCATAGGTGCTCTGATAGGGGCTGGACGTGAGGAAGTCAGAAGACTCGGTCCAACCAGCGACAAAGGCGTTGCCATCATCATCGGCCGCGACTGACCAGCCCCAATCATCGACCAGGCCGCCGACATAGGTACTGTATTCAAGGGCTTTGCCGTCGTCGGCCAGACGGGTAACGAACGCATCAGAGCCACCGGCGGAAGAAGCCTGGACCGCCTCCACAGTGGGGAAATTGCTGGAGCGGCTATAGCCGGCGATGTACGCCCGATGGTCGCTCCCAACGGCGATGCTCTGTCCCTGATCCTCACCGTTGCCGCCGAGATAGGTGCTGAATTCGAAAGCCGAGCCAGCCGAGTTCAGGCAAGATACCAGAGCGTCGAAGTTGCCAGCCCGGGTCGATTGGATGGGATACGCCATCGGATAGTCATCGGACCAGGTGTAGCCGGTCACGTAAGCCCGGGCGGAATCATCGACCGCGATAGCGGTGCCGTAGTCCTGGCTGTCCCCCCCAAGGTAGGTGCTGTAAAGCACTAGTGATCCGGCCGCGTTAATCTTCGAGACAAAGACATCGCTGCTGCCGTCGTCGAATTGAATCGCGCCTACGGTCGGAAAATCGGTCGAGCGGGTGTAGCCCGCTGCATACGCACAGCCGGCTGCATCGAGCGCAACGCCCATGGCGTAGTCGTCATTGGTACCGCCCAGGTAGGTGCTATATGAGAGACTTCCGCCAGCGCTGTCGATTTTGAATACGAAGGCATCGGTTGCGCCACCATTGAAGCTACCGTAGATAGGACTCTGGGTCGGAAAATTACTGGACCCGGTTTCCCCGGCCACGTAGGCGAAATCATCGCTATCGACGGCGATCCCACGGCCGTAGTCACCGGCGCTGCCGCCCACGTAGGTGGCGTAGACCAGCGTGTCGCCATCGGCGCCCAGGCGCACTACGTAGGCATCGCTGCCCCCGCCATTTGTGGACTGATAAGCGTTCTTGGTGGGGAAGTTGGTGGACCATGTCTCGCCCGTCAGAAACGATTCGCCCTGGCTACTCACAGCGATACCGAAACACCGCTCCAGCCCCGTGCCACCGATGTAGGTTGAGAAGACAAGGCCCGTGCCGAGACTATCGAACTTAGTCACAAATATGTCGCGGCTACCGCTCAGGCTGGTCTGGTAAGGCAGATGGGTTGGGAAATCATCCGAGGCTGTCTCTCCGCCAACGAAGCAATTTCCCGCCGAATTGACTGCGATAGCCTTGGCTGCGTCAGTATCGCCGCCGCCGAGGTATGTGCTGTATCTGAGCAACGGGTCGATTATCAGGTTCTGGTCATGATCATACTCGCTGTCGATCTTGAAGCCGAACGAATTCTCCGATAGGACCACAAAGTGACCGGCGATCACGCGCTGACGACCATCAATCATCTGGTACAGGAAAGGTCTCTCCTCTACGATCGTACCCCAGGCCGATTCGATAGTCATCTCTCCGTCGGGCGTGAGTTCCAGCGAGTAGATACCATCGTACTCTATCTCAATCTGACTCGGATCGGCACCTGGTGAGACAATCAGGTCGTATTCCAGACTGCTGCCCTTGCCGTAGTAGCGAAGATCGATGCCGGGATAAACATCGTGATAGCGAACGGCCTGATAGCTGGCCACATCGGTGTGCCAGGCCGCCGGGTCGTTGCCCCTGATATAATTGCTACGATAGTCAAGAGTATCCTCACCGGAGACTGTGGCGTGCGCTTGGGCTCCCGCCAGCGATACTTTTATGGTGATATACTCGATGGTCTCGTCCAGCCGGCTCATCTCAGCTGGCTCCAGGCCATCCTCTATTAGCTGCGAGCGATCAGCCCGGGTAGCCAAGCGTGATATCTGATACACTGCCGCATCCGAGGTGAACCAGACCGTCGAACCGCTCAAGGTCGATCGATATAGTACGTCCGGATCCCATTGTCCCTGGTTCTCGGAGAAAGCGATGGGGGTGGATGTGAAGTTGCTGGTTGTAGTACCACCGGCACCTGCGATGGCGGGCACTAGCTGCACAAGACACAACGATACAGCAATCAGAAGAGCGTTTTTCATACAGTTTCTCCGCAAGAGGGAAAAGCGTTTTTGATAGGACCCTAATATCGAATCGTCATTTCGATAGTATATCAGTACAGAATCATTATAATGCATTCCGGCGCAAAGTCAAGACTCCACCTGACTTACGTCCACCGTGTGGCCGAATCAGTACCGTCTATCATCCCATTGTTATCATGAGCTGAATCAATAGGTTACGTCACAACCTCGGCGGTTGTGGGTGACGCAGAACTCGCGCAGAAGTTTGACAGGAACTCAGGAAGGCTCCGGGGCCAGGCTCTTTCGCCAGGAACAGCGACAGAAGGAGCCATTAGGTCGTTCGATATCTGATTTGACTTATAGGGTTGATCGCCGTCTTGCGGAGTGCAACCGCTTGAGAAGAATGGGCCGATGGCGCCTCATTCGACGTCGGATTCAAGGTAGTCGCGGGTAGTTGATTGGCGGGCAATCTTCTGGGAAAGCTTCTTGGTGAATTCAACGGCCGAGTTTTCGCCGTAGATCTTGAGCATATGGTTCATGGCGATCACTTCCGAGATCACGGTGATGTTCTTCCCGGGTGAAATTGGCACTCGCACCACCGGAATACTAACCCCCATGATCGTCGTCATACGATCTTCGAGACCGAGACGTTCATAGTCCTCGTCCTCGGACCACAGGGTCAGATTGACTTCCACCTCGACCCGCTTCTGCAGCCGAATCGCCCGAATACCAAAGAGCTCTTCGATGTCGATGATACCGACGCCGCGAATTTCCATGTGGTGGCCCAGCAGTTCCGAGCCGGTGCCGATAATCACGTCCGGGCCCGTCCGGGTGATCTTGCAGACGTCATCAGCGACCAGGCGGTGGCCTCGCTCAACCAGATCCAGCGCGACTTCCGACTTGCCGATCCCGGATTTGCCAGTGTACATCAGGCCGACGCCGTAGACATCGACCAGTGTGCCGTGGACCGTGATCGACGGCGCAAAGACCTGGTCCAGATAGGCGGACAAACGGTTGCGAAGTTCGGCTGTTGTCAGGCGGCTGCAGAATACGCCAGTGTGGAACTCAGCCGCTATCTTGAGGAACGCATCGGGAGGCGCCAAACCCTTGGACATGATGATCATCGGGACGTCGTGCTCAAAGAGCTGTCGGGCGCGTTCGGTCAGCGTCTTTTCATCGAGCTGCGTGATATAGACATTCTCGGTTTCACCAAGAACCTGGACTCGTTTGTGGGCGAAGCGCTCGAAAAATCCGGATAGAGCCAATCCCGGGCGATGGAGTTCCGGGTTGCCGATGATCTTCTTCATGCCCGCTTCGGAACCGTTGAGCAGGGTGAGCTCGAGGTCCTCGTTGCGCGAACTAAACAGCTTTGCGACAGTCATAGTAGGCATGGGCGGAATATAAGAGTCCTGGATTCCCCCACGCAACAAAGAACTGGCGGCATCGCTGCCATTGTGGGTGACGGGGGGCTACTTAGAATAGAGCCTTCGGTTGGGTGTGATGTATCGGTCTCCATATACATCTTTCAGAGCCGCCAAGTGCGCAGGAGTGGCTGACCCCTTGAGTCCATCAAGATATTCAAGGAGTTCCGTCTTCGAATTCTGGGAGAATATCTGAGTGCCATAATCTATCTCATCGCGAAGGGGACCCTCCGACAGGAGTGCCGCACACTCGTTGTCGAGGAACATGGCATCGCAGTATGGCAGTAGGACTGATATCGTCTTGACGTCATCTGGCATTCCCCTGCTTGGCTGTTTCTTCTTGCCGGAGGCAGCCTTCCTTGCCGCCGCCGCCCAAAGCATACACTGGATGCGATTGAATGGGATCTGAAACCAAAACTCAACGTCCTTGACCAAGTCGCGCGCCTCCCGTCTAGCCTTTTCAGATTCCAACCCACACCTCTCAAATGCACTGTGAGCAACGTGCAGATAGTCAAGAACCAGTGGCCCTTGCACCTCACAAAGATCCGGTGCTCGCCTCCCACTGAACACTTCCAACATGTGTTGCAGATGCTCTTGGGCTGCCTGCGCAATCGCTCGCGGCATCGCCCTCTTCTCCCGCTCTAACAGCACACGGTATTCTCTGGTGGTGCTTCCCCCGTAATTGTCCATGACACTGTTTATCTCGGAGGAAAGCTGATCTAGCATGTAACGATGCTCCTCAGCCCCGTCCCGCAAGTAGGTCTGTGTAAATGTGAAATAGAACCAATCACACCAAGTGTCAGGGCTGTTGTGGAAAGCCTCGGTGCGATCTGCGTGCCAGGCACCTTGATCGGTATCGCCGACTTCATTCCTCACTGCTTCTGAGAATTGCCCGAGCCTTATTGAATGAAGATCCCTGAACCGTGTTCCGTGCGACAGGTGTTCGTAGAGACGTTTGTATGCGGCAAAATCAGGAGATGCGGCGGACTCCAGACCATGCGTATCTGAACTTGGGCATAGCAGAAGTTGCATCGAACCACTGATATCGAGCCTATCATATAACTCCAACCAGAATGGGTTCTCCAGAGCCCTTTCATGTCCTTTGGCATCAGGATTCAGCGCCTTCATCATATTGCTGATACCATTCTGGTCAACGTACACAATCTTCTTCTTCACTGGTGGTAGATCAAGATGCGAGCTTAAGTTGCAGGCCCGACACCTCTTCAGATAGGAATTGCCGCTAACCGA
The DNA here is from genome assembly GCA_964531495.1 of uncultured Ignavibacteriales bacterium. Taxonomy (GTDB): domain Bacteria; phylum Zixibacteria; class MSB-5A5; order GN15; family FEB-12; genus DAOSXA01. The sequence continues at coordinate 5,844 of CAZHDS010000060.1, read as the reverse complement.
CGCGACTCCGAACTCCTCTTGGCCACACTTCGGGCAAGCCGTAAAAGGATCCCTTATGAACATTGGCTCCTTCAAGTCTCGGTTCTGATTTGGCACCTGGGGATCATGTGCCTAGTTTTCTACGACTCAATGATAGGCTGGGCTTGCGAGGGAGACAATCACAAAAAAAACCGCGGACTTCACGTCCACGGTTCTCAAATCTTGCGTGCGCCCATAGAGGCACGCTATGCGTCTGTCGCTACATTTCGTTCAGGATGTGCTTGATCGGGTTGAGGGCCTGGCCGTTGCGGCGGACCTCATAATGCAAATGACATCCCGTGACCCGACCAGATGATCCCATCAGGGCAATCTCTTCGCCGCGCTTCACCCGCTGGCCGACCTTGACCAGGGCCTCTTGCAGATGACCGTAGCGGCTGACGAAACCATAGCCATGATCGATCGTAACCATCAGGCCCATCCGACCTACTTTGACCACCCGAGTAATTTTTCCATCGGCGGTGGCAATGATCGGCGTACCGCGGCGGTTGGAGATGTCTATGCCATAATGCTTGTGGGCATAACCAGTGAAGGGATCGTTGCGGGTGCCGAAATTGGAGGTCTTCCAACCTCGGGTCGGCCAGATCGAAGGAGTATGTTCGAGGCGGTCCTTGATATCTATCAGAGCTTCTTCGACTTCGCCATATTTGTCTATCTCAAACTCGGAGACCCGGAGCAGCCGATCCAGCTCGTTTTCAGTCTTGAGGGCCTGCTTTTCGGCTACTGTCATCTGGGCTACGGCGGGGGATATTGGACCACCGATACCGAGCTGTCTCTCTTCGACTGAGATTTCCGGCAGATCGAAGTAGTGACGGACAGCCACTTCTTTGGCCACCAGTTCGTCGTATCGTTCTTCGACCTCAGCCATGGAGATGCGCATTTTTTCAAAACGCTGGACCAACCCATGGTTCTCGGCTCGTAGCTGTTCCAGCTCATTGCGGGCGACCCGCTCACCGAAAAACTGAGACACCAGAAAGACGCTGGCGATCACCATAGTTATAGCGGCCAGACCAAGACCCCAGACGAGGGTCCGTGGGATCGTGAGCTGCTTCATGGTCCCCTGTGAATCGGGGACGACCATCAATGTTATCTTGTTCTTAAGCATTTCTTTTACGGCCAAACATAGTTGCCGCTATTCACCTTCAACTAAGTTTATCGGTCTCACGGGGACCGGAATTCACTCCTCAGTACAGAGTGTGCAAACGTGATTCACCTGTCCCTATTCGGGACCCAAGCCCGACACCAGGACCAGAGCAATGACTTCACGCCTGACGCTTTTCATCGGCGCCAATTACTCTTAACACGCTTTGGATGTCAAGATTAAGTTCGACAAATGATCGTTTTTTTCCGAAAACACTCCGTCTTAATATCAAATAGATGCAGAAACTGTGCAATAGGCGCGCAATCGAACGGTAGTTTGGCGGATTGTGCCGTAGATGTCAGTTATCGGTCGAGCACTTCGCGGATACGTCCGGCGACATCTTCGTCAGGCTCCAGAGGGTAGTCCAGGCCGGTATCGATCATGCCGCCGGATGCCAGAGCCATGGTGGGACAACCAGCCTTCTGGGACTCTTTGAGCACCATTCCGAAGCCTTCGTCAACAGACAATAGCACAAACAGCGAGGCCTGATTGAATGCTTTGTTGAGGTCATCCCTTGAGACATTGCCCGGCAGCTCCACCCGGTCGGCCAGGCCAGTTTCCTTTACGAGAGTCTCCAGGCGTGGTCGTTCGGGACCCTCGCCGAAGATCTTCAGATGGACATCCGGCACTTTGGCCATCTCACGAATCAGAACATCGAACCGCTTGCGCTTGATCAGGGCACCACAACTGACCAATTGATCCCCGGGGCGGGGGAGACCGAGATCACCGAACTCACGTCCTACCGGCATCGGCTTGACCGATACGTGCGATTGATCAATAATCGGATAAAGAGTCAGCAGAAGCTCCTTGAGGTCGTTCGAGACACATTGCCAGTGATCGACTCGGGTTGTAAGGGGGCTGAAGAGCCGAGCCAGCCAGGGCATCTTGCGGAGGATGTACAGATCAGTACCGTGGCAGATGACCTCCAGTCGCTTTTCGCCACATACCATAGCCGCCGCGATCCCGGCTGGCAACCACCAATGGGCCAGAACAGCATCGGCCTTTGCGATCGCCCGACGCACTCTGGAAGGTAGAAACAGGAAGTAGAAGAAGAACTTAGGCCATTTCCAGGGCTTCTTGATCGCCGCCGTCAGCGGGTATTCCCCAAAAGGGAAATTGTGGACGGTCGTGCTCAGCGAAGCGTCGTTCGAGCGTAGATCACTATCGTGATCAACGACAAAAACCCCGGCCGTACGGTTGTCGTCCGAGGGGTAGTTATGGGTGAGGATAGCCAGCTTCATGATCGGTCTTGCCTTACTTCATTAATAGAAGAACCAACCCCGGCACCGCTGGCAACACCAAACGGTCAAAACGGCCACCGGTGCATCCCAACTCTCCACGTACCGAAGCTGGTTGAAACTAGCTGGCTTGCCTGGGCAAGTCAAGCGAGAACTCATTAGCACTATTTTATCAGAACAAACTCCCGCTTGAGGATCTTGTCGACGATCCGGACAAGCTTCTCAGACTGAAGACCCTGCAAGCTGTACAGGTGCCAGTAAGATTTCTTCGGCATGACTATGTTTTCGCGCTTTATCTTGCGGGGCGCCATAGCGGAGAACCTCCGGTATCAGGTTGTTTCAGCTGCCATAAGTCTATGCAGATGCCGTGCCTCACGATTGTTCTCAGGGGAATTACTATCGAAAATCATTAAGTTCCTACTGTGGCAATAGTTAACATCGGTGAGAGTGCCGCGTAAAAGATGCCCGAAAACCTGTCTCGGTCCTTTTGTATGGTCCGAGGTCCAGTTTCTATGCAACCGCTCCAACACTTGCACAGGCAGAGCCTGTCTTTTGGGCCATCTAAGAGCTTTCAGGGGTCTCCAGATCCGGGCCATACTGTGGGAACCGTTGTAACTCAGCAGCTACCCTCGGTCGTCTCCCCCGCGAAAGCGGGGGCCCATTCGCGCAGACACTTCCGAGAAACTCCGAGCAAATGGATTCCCGCGTGCGCGGGAATGACTGGCACACGCGCAGCGTGACTCCTCGCCCCGGTGCCCCACAGCTAACCCCACCAAGTGGGTGCTGTGGGATCTGAGGGCTTCGAGGTAATCACATAATACAGTATGGCAGAGTATTTTGTGGGACTATTCGGGCGGATGAACCATCATGCAAGCATCTATGGTTGACCGGGACCGCTTGGTCACATAGATTCACTGCAATTGCAATGATAGAAGATTGAGGAGCGCACCGATGACCAGCCTGGAAAACAAAACCGTATTGATCACTGGAGCCTCGGCCGGAATCGGGGCTGCCTGCGCCCGCCAGTTTGGAGCGGCCGGAGCCCGGTTGGTGCTGATGGCTCGGCGCATGGAGCAGCTGGAGAAGCTGGCGGCTGAGATCGACGCCGAATCACACGTGGTCGAGATTGACATCCGCAAACGCAAGGATCTGACGGCTGTATTCGAGGACCTGCCGGAGGAGTTCGCGATTATCGATATTTTGGTCAATAACGCCGGGATGGGGCGCGGGCTGGACAAGCTCCATGAAGGACGGGTCGATGGCTGGGAGGAGATGATCGACACCAACATCAAAGGTCTGCTCTATGTGACGCGGGAGGTGCTGCCCGGCATGGTCGAGCGTGGCAGCGGTCATGTTATCAACATTGGCTCGATCGCCGGTCACGAAGTTTATCCCGGCGGCAATGTTTATTGCGCCACCAAACATGCCGTCAATGCCCTCACCAAAGGTATGCGGCTCGACCTGGTTGATACACCGATACGAGTTTCCACGGTCGATCCCGGGTTGGTTGAGACTGAATTTTCGGTTGTTCGTTTCTATGGTGACAAGGATCGTGCCCAGGCCACATACAAGGGCTACAAGCCGCTGGAGCCTGGCGATGTGGCTGATGCAGTCGTCTGGATCGCGAGCCGCCCGCCTCATGTCCAGATCGCCGAGGTGATCATCTTCCCAACCGCCCAAGCCTCCGCCACGTCAGTACATAAGGAGTAAGGGGGTGGGCCTGTAGGGCAGATCTGTCTTCAGACCTGCCAGGTTTCCCGAACGGCGGATCCGAAGACGAATCCGCCCTACAGAAGAGAAGATGGATTCCTGCTTTCGCAGGAAAGACTGCCGAGAGGGCTCCTATTCCCCATACTCCCGCACAAACTCGATGCGCTTTTTCAGCGCGGGATGCGAGTAGAACCAGAATTCGATTAGCGGATGCGGGTCCGGATCGGAGAGATTGAACACCGACAGCTTGTCAAACGATGTCGCCGCGGTTTCGGCCGATACGCCGGACATATCCATGCCGTACACATCGCACGAATGCTCCATGTAGCGGCTGACCGAGTTGCGGACCGGTGCGAACAGAAGCATCAACACCATCACAAACAGAAGCACTAGCGGCAGCGAGGCCATATCGCCCAGCCTATCAAAGCCGAAGCGGCCTTTGAACTTATTGATAACAGGGTGGATCAGGCGGTTTATCAACCAGAGCAAGAACCCGATGAATAGAATCGTCAGAAGCGTACCCCACCAGACGTGGTTCTTGACATAGTGACCCATCTCATGCGCCATCACGAATCGGATCTCATCGATTGTGAAGTTGTCGAGCATATTGTCATACAGCACGATCCGTTTCGATCCGAACAGGCCGGTTACGTATGCATTGATCCTTGATGATTGCTTGGAGGCGTTGACCTGGAATACATCGGCGCCTTCAATCCCGGCCTCTGAGGCCAACGCAAGCAACTCCGCCTCAACCGCCTTGTCCTAGAGTGGCTCAAAATCATTGAACATCGGCGAGATCACCACTGGCACGATCACGATCATCAGAACCGCAAACGGAATCGCCCCGAGCGAATAAACCAGCCACCAGCGTTTGAACTTGCCAATCACCCAGTAGAGCGACCAGACTGGAATGATGCCGATAATCATGCTGATCAGCAGACTCAGCAAACCCTCACCCCACCAATCCAGGAAAGTCTGGTTCATGAAGCCAAAATCGCTCTCGACAATGAAGCCGCGATAGACACTGAACGGTAGACTCAGAAGATAATCCAGCGACAAAAATAGTATCAGAAACACCCAGACCGCCAGAAACCTCGGTTTGACTTTCAATGCCAGATCCCGCAGCTTCGCCGACCAGCCAGCGAACAGGATAAGCAGCAAAATCCCGATATCGCGGCTATAGGCCACAAGGCGCCAGATATTTCGGAAGTGCGAATACTGAATCAGTTTGGCCTCCCGCTCCGGAGACATCGGATACAGGCGGGAGCCTGCTTCTTGGCTACCAACGATCTCTGCTGGTACGACCGTATCACCAACAGCAGTATCAATGACAATGTCTGGCAGAACCACGCTCTCCAGACTGTCGGCAAAGGACATGCTGGATACAATAAACAGAGTGATGGTCAGGCAAATGATGCTGCGGCTGGTATTGGTCACGTTCGTCGGCTCCCTTCTCACGCCATCAGTCAATCCATGTCGAACTTACACCAACCACGTCACCCTGCCAAGCAAAACAGCGATGCGATTAGCTGGATACCGCCAGGGGGCACATTGACGTCCCACATCGTCATTCCCGCGAAAGCGGGAATCCAGACCAAACAGTGGCGATATGGATTGACCCGATCGGACCGGGTCCCCGCTTTCGCGGGGGTGACATTGAAAGGGCGGGGGTGACGGATGACGCGGGTAACATTGGTCGATTCGACATATGGCCGACCG
>CAZHDS010000059.1:0-15787 GCA_964531495.1 uncultured Ignavibacteriales bacterium | reverse complement strand
TGGTGGTTCTGCCTTACTATCTGCACGATTTCAAAGCCTTCAGTAAGATCACTATCCTGGGCGAGTTCGTGGCGATACCATCGGTGATCGTCTGCATGCTGTTCATCTTTGTGGACATGGGCCAACCTCTGCGCGTGATCAACGTCTTGCTGCATCCATCGCTCAACTCGATGATGTTTTGGGATATGATGTCCCTGAGCGGCTATCTCGGTCTGAATCTCTTGATCGGCTGGACCACTCTTGGCGCTCATCGCAAGGGTGTCGCGCCGCCTAAGTGGATCAAGCCCTTCATCATTCTCTCAATCCCTTGGGCAGTCTCGATCCACACTGTGACGGCCTTCCTTTACAGTGGTCTGGCGGCCCGTCCGTTCTGGATGACGGCAGTCCTGGCACCTCGGTTCCTGGCTTCGGCTTTTTCGGCCGGCCCGGCCCTGTTGATCCTGTTCTGCCTGATTCTGCGCAAAGTGACCAAGTTTGACGCAGGTAAGGAAGCGATTCAGAAACTGAGTCTGATCGTGACTTACGCCATGTGCGTCAATGTCTTCCTGGTCCTGATGGAAGTTTTCACGGCGGTCTATTCCGATATTCCGGAGCACTTGGAGCATTTCAAGTTTATGTTTGTCGGACTGGAAGGCAACAGCGTCATGGTGCCGTGGATGTGGACTTCCTCAATACTCGCTGTGGTAGCTTTGGTGCTGCTGTTGGTGCCAAAACTGCGGCGCAACGAGACTACACTCGCGCTCGCTTGCGTGGTAGTCTTCGCGTCACTGTGGATCGACAAGGGCATGGCCCTGATCGTGGCCGGGTTCAGTCCTTCGGTTTTGTCAGCCGTGTCGAAGTATGTTCCGACAGCCATTGAGCTCGGAGTTGTCGCGGGCGTCTATTCCCTGGGACTTCTGATCGTAACCGTGCTCTACAAAGTAGCTCTGTCAGTCCGGGGCGATGTCGGCGTCAGCCGCATCCTGGAGAAGTAATTGACCTGGCGGCACTTCGATGTGTCGCAGTTGGATTTCATGGAGCGGAGTTGCTTGTTGGCAGCTCCGCTTCTCGCTGCAATACGATAGCGGTGCTGGCCACAAAGGGGTTGGCAAATCGGCCGATTTGAATTATCCTCATACACCGGCGGCCTTGGTGCCCCACAGCTTACCCCACCAAGTGGGTGCTGTGGGATTTTGGCGGCGACGACAGGTAGTTGATACTGAAGGACGAAATGAAAGATATCGGAGATCGCTCAGATGTTGTGATTGTTGGCGGTGTCGCCTGCGGTCCCAAAACGGCTGCCACTTTGGCGCGACGGCTGCCGGACTTGAAAATCACGCTCTTTCAGCGTGAAAAGGACCTCTCCTACGGGTCATGCGGGCTGCCGTACTTCGCATCCGGCGATATTGGCAGTTTCCGTGAGCTGACCACCACCAGCTATGACATTCCGCGGAGCCCGGAGTTCTTCGAGAAAACCAAAGGATTCACAGCTATTACCGAGGCTGAGGTCGTCGCCATCGATCCCGACGCCAGAAAGGTCATCGTGCGGATGCTGGCCGATGGTTCTGAGGTCGAACACGGCTACGACCAACTTGTCCTGGCCACCGGCGCCTCACCGCGAAAGGCTCCCTTCCCTGTGGCTGAGAGCGATAACATCCGCGCCTTCACAAAGCCTGCCGACGCCCTCCATTTTCGCAAGATGGCCGAGACGGGACAGGTTGGCCGGGCGGTCATTGTCGGAGCGGGCTTCATTGGCTGTGAACTGGCCGAGGCCTGCGCTAGTCTGTGGGGGATTGAGACGACCGTGATCGAACGCGAGACACAGGTTTTGCCGTATGTTCTCGATCCTGAAATGTCTGCCCATGTCGAGGCCGAACTGAGAAGGCAGGATGTGACCGTTCTGACCGGATCGGAAGTACAGAAAATCGAGCTGGACGATGAAAACCATCCGGTTATCCACATCGATGGCGCCGAAGCGATCACGACCGACTACGTCTTCTTGTGCCTGGGCGTTGTGCCCAATGTGGAATTGGCCGGAAGTTGCGGAATTACTCTTGGCAAAACTGGCGCGATTGAGGTCGACGAACATCTTCGCACCAATTTCGACAGTGTTTTTGCCGGTGGCGATTGCTCTGAATCAAGCCACCGTCTTACCGGTGACAAGCTGTTCTTGCCGATGGGCTCGCTGGCCAATCGCCACGGCCGTGTGATCGCTGAGAATATCGCCGACAACCATACGGAATTCGCTGGCGTACTGGGCGCCTTTCTTGTAAAAGTCTTCGATATGAATGTTGGCGCGGTCGGCCTCTCCGAGTCCGCTGCAAAGGCGGCCGGGCTGAATCCGGCCTGCGTCTGGGGTAGCTTTGCGGATCGAGCCGAATACTATCCGGAGGCCGGTACCTTCACGATCAAGATGATCTATAATGAGGAAGATCTGACGCTTCTGGGTTTGCAGATAGTCGGGAACGGCACCATCGGCCGCCGGGTCGATGTCTTCTCCGCCTTTCTACAGAATAATGCCGTGGTCGATGATCTCCTGGATTTTGAGCACGGCTACGCGCCGCCTTATTCCGAGGCCCTCGACCCGCTCCACCAACTGGCTGCCGTAGCCATCGCGAGCCAAAAAGGCGTACAATTCGCGTCGCCCCATTGGGGTCCGCTTATGAAACTCGCGGTCGGTGCCGTGTGGCTGGATGTGCGCGAAGACGAAGAGGCTGAGTCCGCTCCCTGGAGACCGGAGCAGGGCGACGTGGTTCAAATTCCGCTAAACGACTTACGATACCGCGTAGATGATCTTGATCGCCAAGAGAGAATAATGGTTCTCTGCCGGCGCGGTCCGCGCGCTTATCAGGCCGCTTTGATTCTGGCGGACGCTGGCTTTGAGGATGTTATCATTGCCAGTGGGGGAACCGCGGCAATTGTACCTTCTGAGGCTGCGAAGTAGTCTGAGGGAGTTTGTAGTAGTATGATGACAATTGACTGGCGTTTGGTAGTCTGTGGTATCAATCATAAGTCTGCCGCACTTGAGCATAGGGAGGCGCTTCAAATCGGCCACGATGAGATCGCGCGCGCCCATGCGGAGCTGGGCTTGCTCGAGGATGTCCACGAAGCCACGATTATCTCAACCTGCAACAGGATCGAGTTCTACCTCGTTGCCAAGCTGCCCCGCCACTCTTTTGACATCGTATCTGAGTTTTACAAACGGTTCAAAGAATTGGATATCACTGGCCAACGGGACGAATTCTATGTTTTCCGTGGCAAGCACGCCGCCGAGCATCTCTTCAAAGTAGCCGCCGGGGTCGATTCAATGGTGATTGGCGAAAATCAGATCATCCATCAAGTGCGAGAAGCGTACACATCGGCCTGCTCGATAGGAGTGACCGGCAAGATAATCCATCGACTCTTCCACCATGCTTTCCGGATTGGCAAGCAGGTGCGGACTCAGACCGAGATGGGTCGGGGAGCTTGTTCGGTCAGCTCGGCCGCAACGGATCTTCTGAAGGCCAATCTCGACAGTTCCGCCCGCCCCAATATTGTCTTCGTGGGCGTGAACCGGATGATCAGCCTGGCGGCTTCGCGATGGAGCAAACTCCATCATGGCCGGTTGTGTTTTGCCAACCGCACGCTTGAAAAGGCCAATCATCTGGCCCACCGTTTTCACGCCACCGGGCACTCATTGGACGAACTTCCCGAGCTATTGGCTCAGGCCGATATCGTAATAAGCTGCACCGGTGCCAGCACGCCCCTTATCGCGACGCCGATGCTAAGCGAGACTATCTTGGCCAGAGCGGGACGCGGACCTTTGACCATTATGGATATGGCGGTTCCGCGCGATGTCGAGTATCAGGGACCAAAATCGGATGCCCTGCTCATTTACGATTTGGAGAATGTGAAACACTTCGTCCGGGAGCATCAACAGGCGCGCGAGGCGGCCATCCCTGAGGCCGAGGAACTCATCGCGCAACGCCTGGGCGAGTTCGCCTATTGGTACGATCACGCCCGTTACGAACTTGGCCACAACGGTCTGGGACCAGCTTTTGCAGAGATCTGTCGGGAGGAAATGTCCTCAGCTTTGGATCATTTGCCAGATGAGTATCGCCAGGAGGTGGCCCAGGCGGCCGAACGAATGGTGAAGCGGCTGGCCCAGGTTAAATCGCGGACCGGAAACGGGACCCGCTAAACAGGATTAGGAAGCTCTATGCCCAACAAGTACATGCCGATCGGGATCTCTCTGGCCGGTCGTCGCACGCTGGTCGTGGGGGGCGGCAAAGTCGCTCTGCGCAAAGTGAACAACTTGCTCGATTACGACTGTCAGGTAACCGTCGTTGCCCCGGAGCCGGTCGAAAAACTGACTTACTACGCCGAGAGAAAAAGGCTCGAGCTCGAAACGCGACCATATCAAGCCGGCGAAGCGGCCAATTTTCACCTCGTGATTGCGGCTAGCGATGATGAGCAGCTAAATCGGTCGGTCTACGATGATGCCCACAAAGCCGGGGTGCTGGTCAACGCTGTCGATGATCCTGAGTTCTGCGATTTCATCTTCCCGGCCGTCACCAAGCGTGGTTATTTGACGATTTCTGTCAGCACCGATGGTGAAGCGCCCTATCTTTCCGCTTATCTGCGCTCGGTGCTTGACAATGTCTTCCCGGAACGCTGGCGCAAGATCGCCTCGTGGGCCTCTAAATTCCGCGAGATGGTTCGCCAGGATGGTCCGGCCGATTCCGAAGGACGTCTGAAGTGTTTCCATAATTTCATCTCGGCCGACTGGAAAAAACTGCTCAAAGAGAAGCCTCAGGATCAGGATATCGAAGAAGAACTGCGAACCTGGATGAAAGTATAGGTCGCGTTGAATCAAGACTAGTGCTTGGATGCACCTGGAGGATAATCAGTGGCTGATAGCGATCACATCGGCAAGGTCTTTCTCATCGGGGCTGGTCCCGGCGATCCGGGACTGATTACCGTCAGAGGACGCGAGCTCTTGCACGAGTGCGACAGCGTTGTCTACGACAACCTGGTGCCCCGCGAGCTGGTGGTCAGCCTCAAAGCCACCACGCGAACCATCTACGTCGGCAAGAAAGCCGGCAATCACGCTCTGCCCCAGGACCAAATCAACCAGCTGTTGGTCGATCTGGCCCGCGAGGGAGAGACCGTCGGACGTCTGAAAGGTGCCGATCCTTTGATTTTCGGGCGGGGAGGGGAAGAGGCCAAGTTCCTCAAGGATCATGGTATTCCCTTTGAGATCGTCCCCGCCGTGACAGCTGCTATTGGTGCCTCAGCCTACGCTGGAATTCCCTGTACCGATCGGGAGCTCGCCTCGTTCGTGACTTTTGCCACCGGACACCCCGCGAAGGACAAAAAGGGTACTGGCGTGCCCTGGCCCAAAATCGCCCAGCTGGAAAACGGCACGCTCGTGATCTATATGGGGGTCGGCGAAGTTGCCCGGATCGTCGATGAACTGATTGCATCCGGGATGGATTCGGATCGCCCCGCGGCTGTTATTGAGCGGGCGACAATGCCTACCCAGCGGCGACTGATTGGCACGCTGAAAGAACTTCCGGAGATGGTGATACGCGAAGATGTTCGTCCACCGGCCCTATTTGTCATCGGCGAAGTAGTCGATTTGCATCCCAGCATAGAGTGGTACGGTTCCGGCCCCTTGAGCGGCAAGCGGGTGATGGTGCTCAGGCCAGTTGATCAGGCCCAGGCCGTCTATCAGAAGCTGCGCCGTCTGGGCGCCGAGGTCTTGCCGTATCCGACCATCGCTACAAAATTGCACTATGATGCCGAAGGCTGGAGAGGCTTCGCCTCTGTTTCTGGCGACGATAGGTGGTTAGTTTTCACGTCAGAAAACGGCGTCCGGTATTTCATCGAACAGCTGACCGAAGTCGTGGGCGACCTGCGTCGGTTGGCACCTTACAAGATCGCTGCGATTGGCTACGGAACAGCCCGAGCCCTGGCCCGGTACAAGCTCAAGGCGGATTTTGTGCCTGGCACGGCGACGGTGGCTGGGCTAGCCCGGGAATTGGTCGCGAAGCATGATCTGTCAAATGCTCAGGTTGTCCGCGTCCAGGGCAATCTTTCTGACGATACAATCTCGTCCGGTCTGACGGCAGCCGGAGCAAAAGTCACCGGATTGACGGTCTATCATACTTTCCATCCCGACTGGCCCGACGGATTCAAGGAAGAACTATTGGCCCACCGCCCGGACGCTATCATGTTCTCCAGCGGATCAACCGCTCGCGGTTTGTTTGAGTTGCTCAGCGCTGAAGAGGTGAAGGCGATTGCTTCAGATGCCGTTCTAGCCAGTATAGGACCATCGACGACGAAAGTGATCGAGGACCTGGGCATGAGAGTCGCGATTACGGCCAAGACCCATTCCCTCCCCGTCCTTATCGACGCGCTCCTTGGCCGTTATGGATACGAGGAATGAAATGAAAGACGGATCATCACGACCGCGGCGACTGCGCCGCACCGAGGCCATCCGGCGGTTGACCAGGCAGACGCGCCTATCAATCGATGACTTCATCTACCCGATTTTCGTTTCGAAGATCGTCGCACGTCCCGAACCGATCAGCAGTCTGCCCGGATTGTTCAACTTTCCGGTAGCCGCTGCCGTGGAAGAGGCCCAGCGGGCCTACGATCTGGGTATTCAGGGCGTGATTCTCTTCGGCACCCCAGCCTCCAAGGATGCGACCGGATCCAGTTCCTATGCCGATGATGGCATCATCCAAACGACCGTCGCCGCCATAAAGGCTGCCGTGCCAGGGCTTTGGGTGATCACCGATGTCTGCCTGTGCGAATATACTGATCATGGTCATTGCGGCCTTATCACCGGTCACACGATCGAGAATGACGCTACTCTGGAGACCCTGGCCCGCCAGGCGGTGAGCCACGCCCGAGCCGGGGTAGACATGGTGGCGCCCTCGGACATGATGGATGGTCGCATAGCGGCGATAAGAAGCGCCCTTGACAAAAAAGGGCACCACATGGTGCCGATCATGTCCTACGCCGCCAAATACTGTTCGGCTTTTTACGGTCCCTTCCGGGAGGCGGTAGGTTCGGCTCCACAGTTCGGCGACCGCCAGACATACCAGATGGATCCCGCCAACCGCGACGAGGCGCGCAAGGAGATCGCCCTTGATATTGCTGAGGGGGCAGATATTGTCATGGTCAAGCCAGCCCTGGCGTACCTCGATATTATCTCCGATACCAAAAGGAGTGCCATGGTCCCGGTGGCAGCGTACAACGTCAGCGGCGAATACGCGATGGTCAAGATGGCTGCTCAAGCTGGTCAGGCTGATGAGAGGCGGCTGGCCTTGGAAATTCTCACTTCGATCAAAAGAGCTGGTGCCGACATCATTATCTCTTACCATGCTCCCGATGTCGCCCGCTGGCTGAAAGAATAAGAGGGCTCACAATGGGCGACCATTCCCAACGGGTCACAACGAAGTCAGACAGGCTCTTTGAAAGGGCCAACTTGTTGGTTCCAGGGGGCGTCAACAGTCCTGTGAGAGCTTTTGGCTCGGTCGGAGGGAAACCGTTCATCGCCGAGCGGGGTGAGGGTGCCTGGCTGCACGATGTTGATGACAATCGCTACGTCGATTATGTCATGTCGTGGGGACCGTTGCTGATGGGTCACGCTCATCCAGAGGTCGTGTCGGCCGTGACTGACAAGGCCGGGCAGGGCATGTCTTTCGGCGCCTCGACCCGGGCCGAGATTGAACTCGCGGCAATCGTATGCGAGCGCATGCCCTGGATCGAGAGGTTGCGCCTCGTATCATCCGGTACCGAGGCCTGTATGACGGCCGCGCGCATCGCCCGTGGCGCGACCGGTCGCGATCTGATTGTCAAGTTCGACGGTGGTTACCACGGTCATTCTGACATGTTTCTTGTGGCGGCCGGATCTGGTATGGCCACCCAGTCGCTGCCAGCCAGCGGAGGGGTCCCGGATGCTGTCGCTGCCGCGACGCTGTCACTGCCCTACAATGACCTCGAAGCGATTGAGAACTGCTTTCGACGGCAGGGCGACCGCATTGCAGCCGTCATCGTTGAACCAGTGGCCGCCAATATGGGCGTTGTCCCACCTGCCTTGAGTTTCCTAGAAACTCTGCGCGAAGTCACGACTAGGCACGGCGCGTTGCTGATTTTCGATGAAGTCATCACCGGCTTTCGAGTCGGCCACGGCGGGGCAGCCGATCTGTTCAGCATCAGACCCGATTTGGTCTGTCTCGGAAAGATCCTCGGCGGTGGTCTGCCAATCGGAGGGGTAGGCGGTCGGACCGATCTGATGGAAGTTCTGGCACCGATCGGGAAAGTCTACCAGGCGGGCACGCTATCGGGAAATCCTCTATCAACCGCAGCCGGGATCGCGACTCTGCGTCTGCTTGACGATCTGTCCCTCTATAACAATCTGCGGCAGTACACGACCGACCTCACCGAGCGAATGACAGAGCTGTTCGACGAGGCCGGGATTCCCACCCGAGTCAATCGTGTCGAGAGCCTGTTCACGCTATTTTTCTCCGACCACGATGTTTATGATTTTGAAAGCGCCCAGGCTGCTGACATGGACGCGTACGCCGCTTTCTTCCGGTGTCTATTGGACAACGGTGTTTTTCTGCCGCCGTCTGGCTTCGAGGCCTGGTTTGTCTCGGCCGCTCATCGCCAGGAACATCTTGATAAGACTATCAAGGCTGTCAAGTCGTTCATCGTTTCCCAATCCAGCTAAGAAAAAAGGGGCCATCGGCCCCTGCCCGGAAGGCCGGGCGCTTGACATGTATTGGAGTCAGCCTCAACTACAGAGTACCGCGCGATTCGCGACCAATCTGACGAGCGTAGATCAGGCCCAGCGTGCGGTACACCATGTGAGCAAACTTCGAATACGGCATGTACCAAAGCAGGAAGGCTACCGCCAGCAGATGGAGATAGTACGTGATGTACGCTGCCATTGCGAAGTCACCGACGCGAATCAGCCATGACAACATCCCGGTCAGACCCACCGCAAAAATTACATATAGGAACAGCGTATCGGGATAGCCGTTGGCGCCCACTTTGTCTGGGTCTTGCAGGCGGCGCAGAATCAGCAACAAGCCACCGACCATCAAGGCCATGCCACTGAAGGCCCCCAGGAATTTCACCGGGTGAGGCAGGTTGATGGGAACAGTAAACCAGGACCTCAAACTTTCCAGGCCCAGCAAGTGCAGGTAGTGTGGGATGAATACAAAAACAAACACAGCTCCGGTAGTGATCATGGCACCAATGAATCCGTAAACCAGGAGCATGTGTCCAGTCGTACGAGATTTGTTGGCTTCACAATCATTGAAACGGTTGTGAAGCAGTATCTCCTTGACGGTTGCTAGCGCGGCCGGGATGAAGCCCATTTGTCTTTCCGCGTCGGGCATTTGGATGGCGCTCCAAAACCGTTTGAACCCGATTGCGGCCATCAAGAAAATGAGGATGTTGGCCAGCACGAAGAGAGCATCGACGGAGCTATGGGGCAGAAACAGGTCGAAGTCGATAACCTCACTGGTCATGAAGACGAATTCACCCATTTCCGTCATAGGTGCAAAAGCGAAAATGCAGGCGAGCAGCAGCAGGGCCGGAAGGATCAACAGCGGCAGCAGGCCTGTCGGACGCGCCACAAGCTTGCCCATGAACGACGGTACCGCGAAGCCTTGGTATACAGCGGCGCGGGCAGCCGCAAGGACATCGCCCGGCTTGGCTCCCCTCGGACAGTGCACAGAACAGTCGTTGCACTGGTAGCACAACCAGAGATCGACATCTTTGACCAACCGGTCTTTCTGACCCCATTGGGCCAGCAACATCTCCTTGCGCGGGAACGGACTGTCCGCTGGCGACAGGTTACAGATTGTTGAGCAGGTGGCACACTGGTAGCATTTATTAACGGTATCACCACCGGCGGCGCGAATCTGCCTTACAAAATCCAGATCTGGGTTGAGGACATGCCCGTTGGCCATCGATCATCTCCTGTTTGTCGGTTGCACACAATAAAGACGGCGGGGTCATCAGAACCAAGCCGTCTTACGTGGCCAAATGTAGCCGGGCGGCTAGTTTGTGTCAAGAAAATTGCACACGCCCCGGGAACATCAAAGACCATCCAAGAAGCTTCGACCAAGCGTCCACCGATGCGGAACCATTGGTTGAAAGACCACCCGGGAGGGTAGATCACAGCTGATTTTTGAGGGGACGGAAATCCGGCCTCCCGGTAATGGAAAGAGTCAGCCGATTGGGGCCCTTAATTTTGCAGCGAGATTAAGAAATACCCATAATATGCCGAGAAATAGGACAGGAAATGTCCTGTCTCGGTTGGTGTCGCAAGAACGAGACAAGAGTCCACGAAAATCGTCTAAAAGGGGTGGTTTATCGAATCAACCGGGCAAAATACAGGTATTTGGAGCTGTCCCTCAGATCGGCTTTGGCGGCCAATCGGCGTTGGACTTAACTCCTTAGTTGAAAACGGATTTCAAGTGCGAACCAAAGTTAGGAAAACTATCGATTTCAGCCCCAAAACGGCCGATTTCGCTTGACAGTCCTTGTGAAAAAAATTACTATACGCCGGATAATTAACGTGGTTGAGATGCGTATAGGCCGGCCCCAAAGAGACTACGGTCGTTTAGGTATGTTTGTGAAAAATGGAACATTCTCTGGCCACCGATTTGAAGACAGAAAGTCACCTAGTTTTATCTTATAACCCAGGATTTTGGACTAATTTATGGCAAAATCAAATCTAATTCCGCCCCATGGAGCTGATGAGCTCGCTATTTGCCTGTTAGAAGGCAAAGAGAAGGACGCGGAACTCAAGCGCGCCGAATCACTTCCCAAGGTAGTGATGACCACGCGCGAAACCGGCGACCTGATCTTTATCGGGATCGGTGGTTTCACTCCTCTGAACGGTTTTATGGGCGAAGCCGACTGGAAAGGCGTCTGCCAGGACATGAAGCTGGCCAATGGCACTTTCTGGCCGATTCCGGTCACGTTGTCGCACGACAGCAAGCTTGATGCTGGTACTGAGATCTGCCTGGTTTCTGGCGAGACCGATGAGATCATGGGCACCATGAAGGTGACCGAATCTTACCAGATCGACAAAGCCTTCGAGTGCAAGCATGTTTACACCACGACTGATTCTGATCACCCGGGCGTCAAGATGGTCATGGCTCAGAAGGACTGGAACCTTGCCGGTCCGGTGAAAGTGGTTTCCGAGAGCTACTTCCCGAAAGAATTCGGCGATGTCTATCAGCGTCCCGCTGAGAGCCGCAAGATTTTTGAGGAAAAGGGCTGGAAAGTTATTGCTGCGTTGCAGCTGCGTAACCCCATGCACCGTTCCCACGAATACCTCGCGAAGATCGCCCTCGAGGTCTCCGACGGCCTTTACATCCATCAGCTGGTCGGTAAGCTGAAACCGGGTGACATTCCTGCTGATACGCGCGTAGATTGTATCAACACCCTGGTTGACCTGTATTTCGAAAATAGCCGTGTCGTTACCGGCGGTTACCCGCTCGACATGCGCTATGCGGGCCCTCGTGAAGGCCTGCTGCACGCCGTTTTCCGCCAGAACTTTGGCTGTTCGCACATGATCATCGGTCGCGACCACGCTGGCGTGGGTGACTACTATGGTCCGTTCGACGCTCAGGAAATCTTCTTCAAGCTGCCAGAAGGCGCTCTGCTTTGCAAGATGCTCCCGATCGACTGGACTTTCTGGTGCTACAAGTGCGGTGGTATGGCTTCCATGAAGACCTGCCCCCACGGCAAAGAAGATCGGCTCTTCCTCAGCGGCACGATGCTTCGCAAGGCTCTCTCCGAGAATGGCGATGTACCGGCCGAATTCTCGCGCCCTGAAGTCCTCAAGATTCTGCGCGCATACTACGCCTCGATCGAAGAAGGCGACAAGGTTGAAGTCAAGGTGCACGGTCATGCGACCGGCGACGCCAAGACTGGCCGCTAGGTTAGATGAGAATAGTTGACGTGAATATTCGTTCGTTAATCATAACACTCAAGCATTTTCCATTTAGGAGGAATTAATGCCAAGTTTTGTGAATCCTGAGAAGTGCGATGGGTGCAAGGCACTGGACAAGACCGCTTGCCAGTACATTTGCCCCAACGACCTGATGGTCTTAAACAAAGACCTCATGAAGGCTTACAACCAGGCGCCGGACATGTGCTGGGAGTGCATGTGCTGCGTGAAGATCTGCCCGACCCAGGCGATCGAGGTTCGTGGCTATGCCGATTTTTGCCCACTGGGTGCCAGCGTAACTCCGATGCGGTCCACCGACGCTATCATGTGGACGGTCAAGTTCCGTAACGGTACTCTGAAACGCTTCAAGTTCCCGATCCGCACCACTGCGGAAGGTACAGCTGTCCCGGATGGCGGCTACACAACTCAGCCCACTGATCTCAATGATCAGCTGCTGATGTCGGAGCCGGAATGCGGTCGTATGGACACTTTGCCCCCTTGCAAGTAAGAAAGGTTTGGAGATATAATGCCGAAATTCGAAACAGTTGAAGTCTCCACTGACGTTCTTATTGCCGGTGGAGGTATGGCGGCCTGTGGTGCAGCGGTAGAAGCCGTATACTGGGCCAAGAAGAACAACCTGAAGGTTACGCTAGTGGACAAGGCTGCCATGGATCGCTCCGGCGCCGTGGCCATGGGTCTTTCCGCTATCAACCAGTACGTTGACGTCAACACTGGTAACAACACCATTCAGGACTACATCGCATACGTGCGTAACGATCTGATGGGCGTCACCCGCGAAGACCTCGTGGCCAGCATTGCCCGTCACGTTGATGGCACTGTCCATCTGTTCGAAAAATGGGGTCTGCCCATTTGGAAGGACGAGGATGGCAAGTTCGTGCACGAAGGTCGCTGGCAGCTCATGATCAACGGCGAATCCTACAAGGTTCTCGTTGCAGAAGCCGCTAAGAACGCCCTCGGTATGGACAACATTTACGAGCGCGTTTTCCTGACGGATCCGCTGCTCGACGCCGATGGCAAGTGCGTTGGTGCCGTTGGTTTCTCGGTTCGCGAGAACAAGTTCTACATCTTCAAGGCCAAGACTGTCCTCGTCACCATGGGTGGCGCTGTGCACGTCTTCAAGCCGCGTTCAACCGGTGAAGGCCTCGGCCGCTCCTGGTATCCGCCGTTCAACTCCGGCACCTCCGCGTACTTCACGCTGAAGGCCGGTGCTGAAATGACCTGTCAGGAAGTCCGCTTCATCCCGGTCCGCTTCAAGGATGCTTATGGTCCAGTCGGTGCCTGGTTCTTGCTGTTCAAATCCCGCGCCACTAACGGCCTGGGCGAGAACTACATGCAGACCCGCGCCGATGAACTTCAGAAGTGGCTCCCCTATGGTTCCGTCAAGCCGGTTCCGGCTAACCTGCGTAACTGGCTCATGATGCTTGACGTCATGGACGGCAAGGGACCGATCTACATGCGCACCGAAGAAGCTCTGGGCAAAATCGCTGAGCAGTTTAAGGACGATCCCAAGGCCTACAAGAAGAAGATGAAAGAGCTCGAGTCCGAAGCCTGGGAAGACTTCCTGGACATGACGATCTCGCAGGCTATCCTCTGGGCGGCCACCAATACCGCTCCGGAAGAGAAGCCTTCTGAAATCGCCGCTTGCGAGCCTTACTTCATCGGTTCCCACTCCGGCGCCTCCGGTGCCTGGGTTTCCGGTCCCGAAGATCTGGCTCCCGATGCTTACAACTGGGGCTACACCAACATGACTACCGTCAAAGGTATGTTCGCTGCTGGTGATGCTTCTGGTGCCTCCTCTCACAAGTTCTCCTCCGGTTCCTTGACCGAGGGTCGTATTGCCGCTAAGGCCGCCGTGAAGTACTGCGTAGAAAACACTGCGGATCCGAAGATCGACATGGCCCAGGTTGAAGCATTGAAGAAGGGCATCCTGCTTCCGCTGGATCTGTTCACCGAGAGTCAGCCCGCTTCTACCGATCCGGATACCAACCCGCACTATATCCGTCCGAAGCAGTTCATGTTCCGTTTGCAGAAGATCATGGATGAGTACGCTGGTGGCGTTTCCACTCAGTTTACGACCTCCAAGCAGCTTCTGGAAAAGGGCCTGGAACTGATGGATTTCCTCCGCGAAGATGTGTCCAAGCTGGGCGCTGAAAACCTGCACGAGTTGATGCGTTGTCACGAGAACATCCATCGCATGTGGCAGGCCGAAGCTCACATTCGGACCATCCTGTTCCGCGAAGAAACCCGCTGGCCGGGTTACTACTTCCGCGCCGATTGCCCGTCCATGAAGGATGACTGGAAAGTCTTTGCGAACTGCAAGTTCGATCCTAAGTCTGGCAATTGGGAGATGATGAAGCGCGATATCCTCCCGCTGAAGTAGGTTGGAACTCTGACTTGACTTAGTCGTTATAGTCCTCCGAGCCATTGGGCTCGGAGGACTTCTGTTTCTGCAGTCACTTGAGGCTGGCGAGAGACAGATGAGAAGAGAGTGTGATCTGAGAATGGTAAAGCAAAGGCGCTCATAGCGAGAACGGCTTGACATGAACGAAGAACTGGAAAAGTGCCCGCACTGCGGGGAAAAAATGCTGAAGTGGTTGCCGCCAATCGATGCCGGTTGGGGTACTCATGCCCATTTCGTCTGTTTCAGTGATGAATGCCCCTACTATATTAGAGGCTGGAAGTGGATGAAGGAGCAGTACGAACGGAAAGTGTCCTATCGCCATCGTTTCGATCCGGAAACCGGCGATTCTGCACCATTGCCAGTCTGGTCACCCACCGCTATGAAAGATCGCATCGTCGTCGAATAGCCGAAAGCAGGTAAGCAAATGAATGAGATCGAAAGATTCAAAGAAACGATCCTCAAGGAGTACCCGCGACTCAATGAGAAGAGTACCTTCAAATTCCGCTGTCATCCGGGTGTCTCGTGCTTCAACGAATGCTGTTCGGACGTTAATATTTTTCTGACACCGTACGATATTCTGCGCTTGAAGAAGAAACTCGGCATAACCTCGCAGGAGTTCATCGACAAGTATACGATCATCCCGTTCGACAAGAATCTTCCGTATCCGGCGGTTCTATTGCAGATGCAGGATACCGGGAAGAAGGCTTGTCACTTCGTGGGCGAGCAGGGTTGCACCGTCTATGAGGATCGACCCTGGGCTTGCCGCATGTATCCGTTGGGCATGGCCTCCCCGAAAGATGCGGGCGCGACGCCAGCCATGAACGATTTCTTCTTCTTGCTGGAAGAAGATGTTTGCAAAGGTTTCTGCGAGGAGCATGAGCAGACTGTCACGGAATGGCTCAGTGATCAGGGGATCGTTGAGTACAACGAGATGGGCGAGCTATGGAAAGATCTGACGTTGCATCCCTATTTCCAGGCGGAAGAGGGCATGGTTCCGAGCAAGATCGAGATGTTCTTCCTGGTTTGTTACAATCTCGATAAGTTCCGGGCCTTTGTGTTCGATAGCAGCTTTCTGTCGAAGTTCGAAATCGACCAGGGCGTCATCGACAAGATGAGGGATAATGATATTGAGCTTTTGAAGTTTGGTTACCAGTGGTTGCGCTTTGCGCTGTTTAACGAGCCGACTATGAAAGTCAACTCAGATATCCTGGAGACCAAGCGTTCCGAGCTTGCGGCCAAGAAGAAAATCTGACGGTAGCGTCTCCAAACGAAGACACACTACCATTAAGTCGCCCCACGTCCAGGGGCGGCTTTTTTTGTGGGGGGGATGAGCGGATATTGAGCGCCCCATCTGTGAGCGCGGGGCATCGCCTGCTGTCTGATTATTGCACAGAAATTGGTCCATTTATATGCCCGAT
>CAZHDS010000058.1:0-15882 GCA_964531495.1 uncultured Ignavibacteriales bacterium | reverse complement strand
GCCTCATCGACTATCACATCGACAAACGTACCCCCGGCCATCTCCTGGTGCAGGCGGGTAGTGGTGAAATACATATTGCCCGGCACATAGTCGCCGTCTTTGATCAGAAGCTGTGACATGATATGCTCGGCAGCGCGCCCCTGATGGGTCGGGACCATGTGCTTATATCCATAGATATTCTGGATAGTCTCTTCCAGGTCATAGAAATTGCGACTGCCAGCGTAGGCCTCGTCTCCCATCTGCATGGCGGCCCACTGGGCATCACTCATGGCACCCGTGCCACTATCGGTCAGGAGGTCAATAAAGACATCTTCGGAGCGCAGCAAAAACGTGTTGTAGCCAGCTTCTTTGATGGCCTGTTGGCGTTGAGCGCGTGTCTTGATAACCAGCGGTTCGACGGTCTTAATCTTGAACGGTTCGGGTACATATTTCATGATGCCTCCAGAACAAATAGGCAGTAGGTGATCGGCCTGCGGATGGGAACCCGTACCCGGCTGCTGAATTGCCGCCAGACGGCACCGACCAAGCTCCGGCACATTATATGACAATCGCGCCGCGAAATCCAACGGAATCTGGTGTATCCGGGGGACTTTCAATGACTCACAGAGAAGCCCCGGACTCGTCATGAATCCGGGGCAACGACTGATAACTGATGGTCGAGTGGTTCAGATGCCCAGCTTCCTGAGGGTCTCCGGAATGTCCTTGAAGGTCTTGCAGGGATGAGCCCCGGCTTCGGCCAGAGCGGCCAGCTTCTCCTTGGCCGTACCCATTTTGCCCTCAACGATCGCTCCGGCATGCCCCATGCGTTTGCCGGGAGGGGCAAATACGCCGCCGATCATAGCCAGTACCGGCGTCTTCATTTTGGCGATCACTTCGGTCGCCAGCTCTTCATAGACGCCGCCAATCTCGCCGCACATGACGACGGCCTTGGTCTTCTCGTCCTGTTCGAACTTCCACAGGATTTCATCGAAGGTCGAGCCCAACACTGGATCGCCCCCCAGGCCGACGCAGGTGGTTTCGCCGTAGCCGGACGAAGTCAGCGTATCAGCCACGTAGTAAGTGATCGAGCCGGAGCGAGAGACAGTCCCGACACGACCCGGCTTGAAGGCGATATCCGGCATGATACCAAGATTGGCCTCGCCGGGTGTCATGACGCCGGCTGTATTGCCACCAATCACGGTCGTACCGTGCGCGACCGCCTCGCGACGGACATGCAGCATATCGTGAATCGGGATGTGTTCCGGAATGACGACCAGGAATCCGATCCCGGCCCGGATCGCTTCGATCGCCGCTTCTTTGACAAATCGCGCCGGGAGAAAGATCACCGAGACATCGGCGCCGGTTTCTTCCACACATTCTGCGACAGTATCAAAGACCGGCCTGCCGGCGACCTCTTGCCCGCCTTTGCCAGGGGTACAGCCGCCTACGATATTGGTGCCAAAGCTGATCATTCGTTCGGCGTGGAATTTTCCCGCACCGCCGGTTATCCCCTGCACCATGACCTTGCTATTCTTGTCAACCAGGATAGCCATTACTTGCCCCCTTCCTGGCGGGCCAGTTCGACTGCCCGTTGGGAGATCTGTTCGATAGGTGTTTCGATTCCGTGCGCTTCGATCTTCTCAAACAGTTCTGGGTTTTCCTTTTTGGCCTCGGCGAAAAGTCTCACACCCTCCTGCCACATGTTGCCGGTCATACGCATGACCAACGGTTTGGACAGGCCGTGATCCTTGAGGAACATGATGACACCTTTGGCATAATCGTCGCAACGGCTGATGCCGCCGAAACGCGCGCCGAAGATTACTTTCACCTTCGGATTCTCGTCGAGTAGCACCAGCATCTGGGCGATTCGTTCGGGCGAAGGGCCGCCGCCGGAGTCCATGAAATTGGCCGGGGCACCACCATAGTAATGAATGAAATCGTTGCCCATGATACCAAAACCGGCCCCACCGGGGAACATGCCAATATCGCCATCAAGGTCGAGATACGGAATCCCCCACTCAGTCGCCTGCGCCTCGCGCGGAGTCATCTCCCCTTCTTCGTGACGCTTCTCGATCCCCAACTCTTTCAGCTCCTGATGACGGAAGATGGCATCGTCATCAAGCGATATCCGCGCATCGGCAGCGATAAGCTTGCCATCGGCCGTCAATACCAGCGGGTTGATCTCCACCAACTTGGCGTCATACGTGCGAAACAGGTCGTAGAGGTTCACGATGATCGGCACAGCCATCTTGAGGTGCTCGGTGGGAATACTGATGCTCTTAGCCATGCGCAGAGCATCGAAACTGAAGAGATCTTCTTCGATCGACAGCGAGGTCTTGAAAATCCTATCGGAGTGTTTGGCGGCAGTCTCTTCGATATCAACTCCGCCTTCGCCAGAAGCAATCACCACGAGTTTGTAGTTGGCTCGATCGATCGTGACGCCCAGATAATACTCCTGCACAATATCGAGTTTGGGCTCGATGAGGATCGACTCCACGCGGTAACCATAAATCTTGAGCTTCAGAAGTTCTTCGGCCTTGGTGCGGGCTTCGTTGGCCCCTTCGGCCGTCCTGATCCCACCCGCCTTGCCGCGCCCACCGATTAACACTTGCGATTTGAGTACCACCGGGACGCCCATCTCGTTCACCGCCTCGTAGACCTCATTGGGGGTCCTGGCTACGCGGCGCTCCGAAACCGGAATATTGAACTTCTGGAAAAGTTCTTTCCCTTCAAACTCGTAAAGACGCATCAGCATGTCCTCGCGTCCGGCCGAATTCGCTCGGTCGGGGTTAACGTATTCGTTCGGTCAACGGGTAGTCGTGGACCGATTCACTCCATTCGATGGCAGCCGCAGCGCGCTTCTCATCTACCGTCTCGCCGCTAAGAATCGATCAAGATCGGTGTGAAACATGTCTGGTGCCTCCAGGTTGACCATGTGCCCCACGCCGGGATAGATACGAAGTTCGCTGCCCGGGATCAAAGCATGCAGTTCGGTCGATAGTCTCGCAAAGACCTTGTCGAGCTCGCCAGCAATAATCAGGGTCGGGGTTGCTATGTCGGCGACACGATCCAGGTCAACTTCGCGGGGGTATTTCCCTCGCATTGGATCCATCCATATAGCCCCGGTGTGGTCGTCCATCATCTGAGCCATAAGGTGCCGAATCGGCGAAGTCGAATCCTTGAAATACAGGAGGCTCATCTCCTTCCACTTCTTCAGAGCTGCGCTGGGGCCTTCGTCGCGGGCCAATTGGTCTAGCCGCGATATCTTCTTGCCAAAATTGTATCCGGCGATTCCGGTCGAAATGAGCGTGAGCGATCTCAAGCGGTCCGGATGCGCCAGCGCCAACCCGACCGCGGTGCTGCCGCCCATCGAAAGCCCAACCAAGTGAACCTCGTCCAGATGAAGCACGTCAAGCAGCCCGACCAGATCGGCCACTCGATCGGCACGGCTGTAGTTTGTCTCGGGGGCATCAGACAGTCCATGGCCGCGCGAGTCTGGGATTACAACCCGAAAATTCTCCCCAAAAAAAGCAGTCTCCCCTTCCCATTGCCGATGGTCGAGCGTGAAACCATGCAGAAACACAAGCGGGGGACCAGTCTCGCATCCCTGGTCGAGATAGTGGAAGGTCGTGCCATTTATGGTCAGAAAGGGCATAGTCATGATTCCTTCATATCGGATACTATTTTCGCAAGCTGCAACAGCTCCAATTCGCCAAAGTCACGTGCCATCGCCTGGACCGTCGGACGCGATCTCGGAAGCAGTCATTGAGCGATAGTCGGACATTCTGGGAATATAGAAAAATCGACGACTACCACAAGTTAATGGCAATCGTCGATATGAATCGCGTTCTTCCGGAATCAGAGACGAGGTGACCGCGTCACGCTATAGAAGTGGGAGATACTTGTCGATTTCGTGCTGACTCACGCTAGTGCGATACTCGTCCCACTCGATCCGCTTATTCAAGAGAAGGGCATCACAGATGTGATCGCCGAGAGTCTCGCGCATGAGGGTTGATCCCTCGAACTCCTTGATGGCTGAATAGAGCGAGCTGGGCAAGGACTGAATGTCCATCTTGTCCTTCTCTGCCTGCGACATGTGGAAGATGTTTTCTTCGATCGGGTCCGGCAGATCGTACTTGTTTTCAATCCCCTTCAGACCGGCCGCCAGCATGCAGGAGAACGCCAGATAAGGATTTGTTGCCGGGTCTGGAGAGCGTAGCTCGATCCTCGTAGCGACTTCTTTGCCTACCCGGTACATCGGCACGCGGACCATGCTTGAGCGATTCCTGCGCCCCCAGCTAACATAAACCGGCGCTTCATATCCCGGCACTAACCGCTTGTAGGAGTTGACCCACTGATTTGTTACCAGTGTGAACTCCCGGACGTGATGGAGTATGCCGGCAACATAATGCCGAGCCATCTGGGACAAATTGTATTGGCCGTCTTTGTCGAAGAACAGATTGCTGCCACCGTTGAAAAGAGATTGATGACAGTGCATCCCGGAGCCGTTTTCACCGGCGATCGGCTTGGGCATGAAGGTAGCGTACATGTCCCCTTGCATCGCCACTTCTTTGACAATGAACTTGTACACCTGCACAAAATCAGCCATCACCAGCGCTTCCTGGTATTTCAAATCGATCTCGTGCTGGCTCGGGGCAACTTCGTGGTGCGAGCACTCGATCGGGATGTCCATCGCCTCCAGAGCGGCCACGGTCGCTTTCCGGACCTGCGAACCGACATCAATAGCGTCATAATCAAAATAGCCGGAGCGATCGAGAGTTTCCGGTTCGTTGTTGTTGGCGAAATAGAAGTATTCCGGTTCGGGACCGACATTGAAGGTCCAGCCCTTTTGGGTCAGGCCAGCCAGATTGCGCTTGAGCACCCAGCGGGGATCACCCGCGTAGGGCGTGCCGTCGGGGTTGGTAATGTCGCAGAACATCATCGCCACCCGCTCACC
Source organism: uncultured Ignavibacteriales bacterium (assembly GCA_964531495.1). Taxonomy (GTDB): domain Bacteria; phylum Zixibacteria; class MSB-5A5; order GN15; family FEB-12; genus DAOSXA01. Next base: position 10,946 of record CAZHDS010000058.1, on the reverse strand, counting down.
GGCGATATCCCACGGAATAATCCGGAAAGTCAGTGGATCCGGCACCGCCATCAGGTCCGATTCTTCGATCCGGGCGAAACCCTCGACCGAGGAGCCATCGAAGCCCTGCCCTTCATCCAGGATCTGCTCTATTTCGCGCCGGGAGACCGACATGCCCTTGATCTTGCCGAGAATATCGGTGAAACACAGACGGATGAAGCGGATTTCGTGCTCATCGATAAGTCTAAGGACGTCTTCTCTCGTTCTGGTCATCGCGGGCCTCCTGAATGAGCAGTGTATCGTCGGTATCGGTAATAGATGCTTCGGCTTCCTTGCGCGCCAGCAATACCAACAAAAAGCCATATTGGGGCTGGTATGTTCCTGAAGCAATTAAAAACCGGAGGCAACGCCTCCCTTTTTGTGCAGGGAGAGGACAGTTGTGAACATAGGACGTACATCAAGCTCTTGCCCAGCGGTTTGCAATCCCCTATAATCGATCTATGACTACCAAACGAACTGACTATATCAGCTGGGAAGAGTATTTCATGGCCATCGCCCAGCTTTCGGCCCGGCGCTCCAAAGACCCCAGCACCCAGGTCGGGGCCTGTATCGTCAATAAGAACAAGCGGATTATCGGGATCGGCTACAATGGCTTCCCGACCGGTTGTTCCGATGACAAACTGCCCTGGAGCCGCGAGGGGGATTTCCTCGACACCAAGTACCCGTACGTTTGCCACGCCGAGATGAACGCCATCACCAATGCCTCGAACAAGCCGGACCTGGAGGGCGCTACGCTCTATGTTTCGCTCTTCCCCTGCAATGAATGCGCCAAACTGATGGTGCAGGTGGGCATTCGCGAGGTGGTATTCCTGAGCGACAAGTACCACGATCAGGATGTTTTCATTGCGGCCCGGAAAATCTTCGATATGGCCAGAGTGAAATATCGACAGCTCAAGCCCGATCACACGGATATCGAGTTGAAGTTGGAGTAGGGGGATATGAAGCAGGTAGTGGGAGTTCTGGGGATAGTGGCCGTAGCGGCGCTGAGTTCCGTGAGCATCGTATCGTGCTGCCATTCGCTTCGCACCGTAGAAATATCAGGTTACTCGATCGATGACGAAGGCAGAGCAGTTGTCGCGGCCAATACGAGCGAATACCGCGACTCAATTGAAGTCACTGTGACAGACAATTACGTGTGCGCCGAACGGTCGGTTGGGCTCAACCTTGAGATCTGCGCCAAAGGCGATGCGCCGCTTCTGCTCCACCGCTGGTCATACGAAGTGACGAACCAAGGTTTGAGGACGAATAGCGGGCTGACTCGGTGGAATCGGTTCTCGGAGAGCGCCAAGACTGACCTTAGACCTACCGATACCGTCCTCCCAGGCGATTGCGGCACGCGAGTAATGGAAACTGGAATGGGAGTATGGCGCGACCAATACCGTCGTGAAGTGTCAGATAGGTTTCGCCTAGATCATCCCGGGCAGGCGCTCAAGTGGACCTATAGCATCCACGACGCAAATGGCAACCAGGTTCGGGATTTGCAGTTCTATGCCGTCGACTGGAAGGAAGGGAAGCCGTGGCCTGTTATTACTGGCTACTCGCACCCGGTGCTCGGGCACAGAGTGGAATTCGAGTTGTCACTCGTGAACCCTCTCGACGACTTGTCGCCTGGCGATAATGACTCATATCGGCTTGTCGTCAGTATCTCACGAACTTCGGAGCACGTCATGGATTACGACCTGAACGAGTGGCAGCTCGAACTGCAACGAGTCTGGGTGACCGTATTGTCCGATGAACATGTTGTTGACCTGGGGCCGCCTCGGGCGGCTCGCGAGAATGAAGTATCGAAGTACTTCGTGGAAGACATTGCGATTCCTCATGACGAAGACAGTTTCGAAATGGCGTGTGAGGTGATTCTGTGGAACCGCCTGACTGGTGAGACAGCCATGCCATGGACTCTGAAACAGCCTCTAATGATTGTCTCACCAAGGTACTTCCTTGGCAGGTGGCTCCGTTGACGGTTGACTGTGCGCCCAGCCTTCGCTGGGGTGGCATACAGAAAGGACGGTACCGGACCCGGTTCACTTTTTGTCCCAAACTTGTATTATGTTCCTCGAATCCGTATACTCTCCCCCATGAGCGAAGCCATTTTCGAACTCAAAAACTCTGACGGCACCAAACGCCGAGGACAAGTGACCACCCCTCACGGGATATTCCAGACCCCGGCGTTCATGCCTGTCGGAACCTCCGGCGCAGTCAAGGCGCTGCTGGCGAGTGATCTGGAAGAGTGCGGGGCCGAGATCATTCTCGGTAACACCTACCACCTATACCTGCGCCCCGGAACGAAAATCATCAAGAATATGGGCGGCCTGGCTTCATTCAATGGCTGGAACAAGCCAACTCTCACCGACTCCGGCGGGTATCAAGTCTTTTCGCTGAAAGAGAATGTCAAGATCACCGACGAGGGCGTAGAATTTCGCTCGCATCACGATGGCTCCAGACACCAATTTGAGCCTGAGAATGTAATCCGGATTGAGCATGAGATCGGCGCAGACATCATCATGGCGTTCGATCAGTGTGTCGCCCACCCTGCCGAACGAGACGAAGCCGCCGCCGGAGTCAAACGCACCTACGAGTTGGCGAAGAGATGCAAAGAGGAGCACACTCGGCTCTTGCAGGAGTCAAAAAACAGGCCATGCCTGTTTGGGATTGTTCAGGGTTCGACATATGCTGATCTGCGGACTATCTCGGCCGAGCAAATTGTGAGTTTGGATTTCCCCGGCAATGCTATCGGTGGCTTATCGGTTGGCGAAAGCAAAGATGAGATGGAAGAAATGCTGGCGCACACAATCAAGTACTTACCCGAGGACAGACCGCGCTACCTGATGGGTGTAGGTTACCCCGAGGATATTCTGATGGCGGTGTCGCACGGAATTGACATGTTTGATTGTGTCCTGCCCACCCGCAACGCCCGCACCGGAAATGTCTTCACGTCGTGCGGTCCGCTCGTATATCGCAATGCTGACTGTGCCGATGATGACCGGCCACTCGATCCCGACTGCGATTGCAAAGTGTGCCGCCGGTACAGCCGGGCTTACATCCGACATCTATATAACCAGTCGGAGATCACCGGGATGGTGCTGGCGTCGTACCATTCGACGTACTTCTTCCAGGCGCTCATGCGTCGCATTCGACGGGCTATCGAAGAACAGCGCTTTGATGAGTTCCGCCGGGAGTTCCTGGAGAAATACACGTCCGGACAAAAGTCATAGAGTCAGGATCGCAAGGATCCTGACCTACGGCAAACGAAAGTAACTCCGCGTCGTGCCATCTTGCTCCGAAGTTGTCCAGGACTCGAAGCCCTGTTCCCGTATCTTGTCAATCAATGGCGCTGGCTCGAAGGGCGTGATCAACTCCAATACCTGGCCCGCCGTTAGAGCCTTCACTTTGTTCATTACCGCTCCCAACGGGTGCTCACCAGCTTCGATAACCGGACGAGCATCGAACGACTCGACTATCTCCCCCGTTTCCAGCCACGATGGCCGCTTTGATGATCCTCCGACAGCCTCTTCAAAAACGGCATCGACACCGACGACGCCGGCAGCCTCGCGCAGCCTGGTGATCAAGACGCCCAGATCGACAGCACCTACTCGGGCCGCTTGCCGTAGTGTAGTTACTTTCGCCACCGTTTTGCGAAGGATGGGGTTGCGCAGCTTGGCAAACGGCGGCGCCAATTCGATCAGGAGTTCTTCGAGGTCCGGATAGGCCTCCAGAAGAGCGCCGACCTTCGTGTCAGGAGTGATTTGCAGCTGTTCCTGTGGAGCACTCTTCATGATGCCTCTTCCTCACCATAGGACAGCAACCGTTGCTCACCTTCGAGCGCCCGCTTGGCGGTCAAGTCCTGGCTTACTTCGAGCGTGCCCAGGTACTCGCCATCGCCATCTTTGACAGCGTAGTACTCTATGTGGATGAAGCGCCCACCCATGTTGATCCAGAAGGCGGCCTGTTCCTGCCGGCCGGAACGGAAATCGGCCAGAATCTTCTCTACTATATGCACGCTGCCCGGCGGATGACACATCTGAACATTGCGGCCGATAATGGCTCGCGTGCGGGCGAAGATCCGTTCCCGTCCCTGAGTGAAGTACTTCACTTTGTCATCGGCGCCCACAAAGGTCAGATCAAACGGAATCGTATTCAGGATCGCGCCAAGCTCAACCGGCGATAGCGAGCCGGACGAAAACTGAACGCGCGCTGTGTCGGCCGTCTCTTCGTCGGTCGCGGTGATCCCCTCCGGTTTCCACTCTTCGGCTGGATCGTAGAGACAGAAACCTATCTCAGGACTCTGTTTGTAGACCGCGTACCACTCGCTATCATCGAGCTTGTCGAGACACATCGGGAAGAGAATCTCCTCCTCTTTGAAGACCATCTCGCGGATTGCCTCGGTGGCTGGCTTGAGAAGCAAATCGACAAGACCCTGCGCTTCGTCGCCGGTGGTCGATGCGGCCTGGCCGAGCGCCTCAATGGTCCCTTTGACCGCCTCTCGCACCTCGTCATCTTTGCCCCACATAACGGTCGGTGGGCCGGTCACGCCCTTCTTCTCAAGAAATGGAAAAACGAGATTTTCCTTGCGACTATAGTGCTTGTCGATATCGGAAAGTTGATTGAAGCGCAATCGCAGCTGCCCAATTTGCTCCGATGCGTCTGTGTCATCGGCCAGGGCGGTGATTTCTTCGAACAGCTTCTCGGCCAGCGTAATCTCGCCAATCAGCGCCTGGTTCTCTTTCTTGAAGGTATCGACCGGATGACCGGGCGGAAATGATTTGGCGGCGGTAAGGTCGATGACACCCTTCATGGCGGACGAGTGTAGATCACACAGCTTCATGATTTCTTCGGTCGGCATCCCCTCGGCTATCAGCTCCTGCTCCACCTCGGTAACCTCGGAATACGGCACCCGTCCGAGCAGTTTGATCAGCTGCGGCTTGACCTCGTCGGGCGCTTTTCCCTCGTGCAATTGCAGAATCAGGTGTTTCAAAACACCCCTGCGGGCTTTGGCATTGTCAATCAATTCACTCATGGCGGACTCCAAGTCACGTTTCTTCGTTTAGCCTATAATAGCTTAACAGCCAACGAAGACAAATGACTTAAGTCAGGTGGTGAAATTCGATTTGTGAGGGTCAGATCGCATACTAAGGAAGAAGGCGGGTCCGATGACGGACCCACCCTACAAAATCAGCTTCTTTCGCGCCAGCAGCCCATTTCGTGTTTCTGAACCGCCAATACGAATCGGACCGCAGAACGAAAGCACACGAAGTGTGCGGCGCGAAGCGGCAAGACACACGACGTGTGCTAGTGCTTGAAGTGGCGGCAGCCGGTGAAGACCATCGCCGCGCCCGCCTTGTCGGCCGCCTCAATCGCCTGTTCGTCACCCTTGGAACCACCCGGCTGGATAATCGCCGTCACCCCGGCATCGGTAGCGACTTCCACACCGTCGGCCATTGGGAAAAAGGCATCCGAGGCCATCACGGCACCCTTGGCACGCTCTCCAGCCCGCTTCACGGCCATGAATCCAGAATCGACCCGCGAAGTTTGCCCCATGCCGACACCGACCGTGGCCACACCAGAGGTTAGCACGATAGCATTCGACTTGGTGTGTTTGACAACCTTCCAGCCGAACAACATCGAGAGAATTTCCTCTTTCGTTGGCTCGCGCTTGGTCACGACCTTCAACGATGACGCCAACGTGACCAACTCGTCGGCATCTTGAACCAACAGGCCACCGCGGATGACCTTGTAGGTCATCTGGTTCTTGCCATTTCCGCCGGCTATCTCGGGCAGTGCCAAGAGCCGTCGGGCCTTCTTCTTCTTGAGCATCTGGAGAGCTTCGGGGACAAAGCCGGGGGCCACGATGCACTCCACGAACGGCGTTTCGTGCAGCAACTTGGCGCACTCCAAATCGACTTCGCGGTTAAGACCGATGATCGATCCGAAAGCCGAGAGCGGATCCGACTCGTAAGCCCGTTGATACGCCTGGGCAATAGTACTGCCGAGGGCCGCGCCACACGGATTGGCGTGTTTTACGACGCACGCAAACGGCTCGTCGAAGTCGAGAATCATCTCCAGCGTCGCATCGAGATCACCATAGTTGTTGTACGAAAGCTCCTTGCCGGAGAGCATCTCCGCCTTGAGGAGTGAAGCGCCGCGCGCATTGTCATTGGCATACACGGCCGCCTGCTGATGCGGGTTTTCGCCGTACCGTAGTTTCTCTCGGAAGTTGTAGTCGAGAGTGAGCTGCTGGGGGAATTTTGCCCCCTCATCGTCCTTGCCACGGCTGAAGTAGCTGGTGATCGCCTCATCGTAGGACGATGTCATGGCGTACGCCTTGCGGGCACACTCGCGCCGGAAGGCCAGGTCGGTGCCACCATCGGCCGCTTTCATTTGCTCGATAAGCGTATCGTAGTCTGCCGGATCAACGACCACGGCCACGCTCGCAAGATTTTTGGCGGCGGCACGGATCATTGACGGACCACCGATGTCAATGTTCTCGATGATCTCTTGTTCGTCAGTGTCCGGCCGGGCAACGGTTTCCCGGAAGGGATACAGGTTGACGATGACCAGATCGATGGTCCTATAATCCAGTTCGCCAAGCTGTTCGAGATCCTTGGCATTGTCGCGGCGGCAGAGCAGCCCGGCATAGATCTTCGGGTGCAATGTCTTGACCCGGCCGCCCATGATTTCCGGTGCGCCCGTGAAGGTCGAAACCGAGACCGCCTGGACCTCAGCTTCCCTGAGCTTCTTGAGAGTTCCCCCGGTCGACAGAATCTCCACGCCCATCTCCTGCAAGGCGGTGGCCAGTTTGTCGATTCCCGTCTTGTCCGATACGGAAATGAGTGCCCGCTTTATTTTCACATTGTCAGACATGACTTACTTTCCAGTTAAGAGTCTTTGGGCTTCGCGGTAACGGCTCGAAGTGGCCTCGACAACATCGTCAGGGAGCGTCGGTCCGGGCGGTTTCTTGTCCCAGTCGAGTCCATGGAGGTAATCCCGAATCGGCTGCTTGTCAAAAGATGGTTGCGATCGGCCAATTTCATATTTGTCGATTGGCCAGAAGCGGCTGGAGTCAGGCGAGAGTACTTCGTCAATCAGGATGAACTTGCCGTCCTTGAAGCCAAACTCGAATTTAGTATCGGCGATGATGATCCCCTTGGTCAGGGCATAGTCGGCCGCCTTCTGATAAATCGCCAGCGACTTGTCGCGGCAGAGCGTGGCTGTTTCTTCGCCGATCAAATCGATCAGTTGATCGACGCTGATGTTTTCATCGTGACCAGTATCGTTTTTAGTCGAAGGAGTGAAGATTGTCTCGGGCAGCATCTCGGACTCTTGTAGAGAAGCCGGAAAATCAAAGCCGTGAACCTTGTTGGCTCCCATATCACGGGCGCGAAGAAGCTCTTTCCACATAGAGCCGGAGATATATCCCCTCACAATGCACTCGCAGTCAACTCGATCGGCCTTGACGACGATCATCGAGCGGCCCTCGAGTTGATCCCGATATTGATGCAAATCAGTAGGATAGTCATCGACGTCAGCCGTGATCAGATGATGTTCGGTGACATCCTTGAGGAAGTCAAACCAGAACAGCGACATGGCGGTTAGTACTTGGCCTTTGCCGGGAATTCCGTTTGGCAGCACAACATCGAACGCTGACATGCGATCGCTGCTGACGATCAGCAACTTGTCGCCCATGTCATAGACATCACGTACTTTGCCCCGAACGAGCAGCGGGTACTCCTTGATATCCGTGGACATCACCAGTGTTTGCTTACTCAAGATGGTACTCTCCTTTTATCAGCTTCTGCAGTACTCGAGGGTACAGCCTGTGTTCTTCCTTCAAGACGCGCGCCGCCAGGGTGTCCGGCGTATCGTCCGGCTCCACGGGGACTCTCTTCTGCTCCAGGACCCGGCCGTTGTCATAAATCTCATCCGCCAGATGCACGGTTGGTCCGGACTCGGTGTCACCCGCTGCCAGTACCGCTTCGTGCACGTGATGACCATACATCCCCTTGCCACCATACTTGGGAAGAAGAGCTGGATGGATATTCACTATGCGGTTACGAAAGGCCTGCACAACCTGTGGGGGGAGCAAACTCAGATAACCCGATAGAGCGATGTATTCGATTTTCCTGTCCGTCAGGCGTTGCAGCAGATCCTGATCGGCCGCCTCAGGCGAGTCGTATTTCTTCACTTTGAAGACAAAGGTCTCAATTCCAGCTTTGGCCGCCCGTTCAAGACCAAAGGCCTTGATCCTGCTGGATACCGCCCAGGCAATATCCGCCCGGAGAATACCTGCGTAGGTGGCATCGATCAGCGACTGCAAGTTGCTGCCGCCACCACTGAGGAATACTGCCACCCGGGGTTTGGACTCTAACATATTCTACCCTCTTAACCTCTCCTCAAGCATACGAATGACAACGATGGGATCCGCTCTACCGTTGGTCGCCGCCATCACCTGTCCGACAAAGTAATCAAACAAGGCTGACTTTCCCAGTCGAAATTCCAAGCCAATCACCGGCTCAAATCCGTCTGATGCCAGTACCAAAACTTTCCCTTTCCAACCCGCCATCTGCCAGCAAGTGATTTGCTCAAGGGCGAATTCACGCAACATCAGTACCGGGGCACGCTGAGCCGACGTCACCACGAGATGATTCCGCGAGTCTCAGAATATAAAGCCTGCGACTAGCGAGTCAAACGTTTGTTAGTCGTGGGTGGAGGACACCGCAACAGGCCATCGTCCAAATAGGGTCGTTCGGGCAAAGGAGAAGCCCTGCCTGTTTAGGATAAAGCACACGGGGAGGACAGGCAGGGCCTAGGAGGGCTTTCTTGTCGATTGGTGAAACATACTGTTTTTGCCGAATTTGTCAACAGCAAAAGGATTGGCCCATGTTATCAACGCAACAGATAACGACTTACCGGGGCTCACATTGCGGATCAGAGAATCGATTATTGTGAGCGGTCCACGGCCGGATGTCGCATCAAGTTACCCTTTGGCGTTGCTGTTGGAGCGGCGACGGACGATATTGGTGGTATGAATCGCGTGATGACTACATCCCTCATGATCCTGACAACGATAGTACTTCTGACCGCCGTCCTGTCAGCAACGGCTTCGCCCTTGCTTGAGGCTCTGCGCCAGACCCCGGCCGATACCCTGGACGCTAATCGCCTCAGGGTCTGGATCCCGGTAGAAGGCAGCAGTCGCTGCCGCATGGTTGTGCACATCAAAGACTCAACTGGTCAGGTGGTTCGCAACTTGCTCGATGAGCTCTTGACCCGAGGCTACCACAATTTCTATTGGGACAAACGGGATGATTCCGGCCGATATGTCGGTGCCGGTGAGTACCGATTTGAATCTAAGGGATGTGGCAAGACCAGACAGGGTCGCCTGGAGGCCACTTACGCGCCGGGCGAACTGGAGAGCGAAATTGCCTTGTTGGACAGTGTTGACGGCGCTCACTTCGAGTGGCACTTGATGTCGGACTCGGCAATCGTCAATGCCTATGTTGAAAACGCCCGGGGCAATTTGATCGATTCCGTCTATTCAAACCACGTGGCCTTCAAGGGAGCTCATACTCTTGAGTGGTCCCCCCCGCCCGGATATGCCGGACGTTTCGTTCTGTGTTTTCGGGTCGACCGGTACACCCATCGAGTACCGTTTCGCCTCCAGGGCAGCCGTCGCCAGAAGACCTCAGACTGACCTATCGCCCATCCCGGACCGTTTGCCTTCCGGTGAGGCGGTGACCCCACAGATTGTCTCTTTTTTGAACAGCTCCCGACTCTTGGATTAGCCCCTCCTTCCGATACTAACTGTAGGAGAAACCGCCTACCGCGGCCGGTTTTCAGGAAAGAAAAAGTCCGAGTACAGGGAGTGTCATGCCCAATATTCTCGTTGTAGACGACAAAGATTCGATGCGCAACATGCTGACCGAGACCCTCATCGAGGAGGGTCATCAGGTTGACTCCGCTGATTGCGGTGTCAAGGCGCTGGACCTGGTCAGAAACAAGTCTTACGACCTGGTCGTTACTGACCTCAAGATGCCTGATACCAGTGGTCTCGAAGTACTGGAGGGGGTCAAGAAGATCGATGCCGACACGTCGGTGATCGTGATGACCGCCTACGGCACGGTCGAGGATGCTGTAACCGCCATGAAGTGTGGTGCCTACGACTTCATCACCAAGCCATTTGATACGGGGCACTTGTGCGTTCTGATCAACCGGGCGATGGAAAATCGACGGTTACTGGCCGAGAACACACTTCTGCGCGAAGAGCTCTTCAATGTGGATGGCTTCAACGATATCATCGGCAGGACCGATAAGATGAAGGAGATCTGCGGCCTGATCCAGAAGGTGGCCGGAGCGGATGCGTCGGTGCTACTCCAGGGTGAGACCGGCACGGGCAAGGAACTCTTCGCCAAGGCGATCCATATGCTTTCCCCGCGTAAGGGAAAGCCGTTTATCGCTCTCAACTGCGCCGCGATTCCCGGTGAGCTGCTGGAGAACGAACTCTTCGGATCGGAAAAGGGAGCCTTCACCGGTGCTCATGCCCGCAAGATGGGTAAGTTCGAAATCGCCAGCACCGGCACTATCTTTCTCGACGAAATCGGAGACATGGACATCGCTCTGCAGGCCAAGCTGCTTCGGGTTCTGCAACAGAAGAACTTCGAGAGGCTGGGTGGCACCAAGACGGTCGATATTGATGTGCGTGTCATCGCCGCCACCAACATGGACCTGGCCGAAAAAATCAAGAACAAGTCATTCCGCGAGGACCTCTACTATCGGCTGTCCGTATTCCCGATCAACATTCCCCCGCTCCGGGACCGGGTCGATGATATCAAGGAGTTGGCTGACTACTTCATTGCCAAGTACTGTCGCGACATGAGCAAACCGCTCAAAGACCTCAATCGAGAATCATTGAGCAT
>CAZHDS010000057.1:13647-15972 GCA_964531495.1 uncultured Ignavibacteriales bacterium | reverse complement strand
CTTTGCCGCCTTTAGAGGATGCCGAGAACAAGATCAACTCTCGGGCGTTTCACTACTTCACGAACGCCTGTATTATGGAGCAAATGCGCGACGTGGGTGGGGCCGCGAGTGCCTACCGCAATGCGCTCCAGTACATGCCTCAATCGTATGAGATACGCTATTCATACGCTCGCACGCTCTACGCCCTCAGAGAGTTCGAACGCTTGCGCGAAGTTCTCGAGAGTATTGATCCGACGGATGCCGAGGTCCACTTCCTCGTGGCGGCCTCATACCGAGCCGAGGGCATGGATGATTCTGCGCGGGCCGCATATCACAAATCGACAGCGATGGACTCCAGTCTTGTGTCTGTGTATTCATACCTTGCCTCCCAGTATCAGCAACTTGACGATCTTGATTCAACTATCTGGGCCTATGAACACCTGGCGCGGTTGAATCCGGGCGAGTATGTTGTTTGGTATGAACTTGGCCGATTGCAGGTTATGGCCAGCCACATGCAGGCTGCCAGAAAGTGCTTTGACAGCTCACTGGCCCTCAATAGCGGGCCCGGCAACATGCTGTCCTTTGTGCATCTGGGGGACCTGTATCAACTAATTGACCAGCCAGACTCGGCTCTTGCCGTCTACCGCCAGGCCCATACCCTCGTTCCCGACAATCTGGTACTCAACCGAGTATTGTCGGCCCACTATCTGAGTGTCGATTCCTTTGCGCTTGCTCTCCCACATGCCCTTGTGGTGGCGAAAGCGGTCCCTGATGAACGAGCCAGCCAGCATCGACTGGGCATAATATATTACGTCCTGGACTCGCTGGAGGTGGCCGACTCCATCCTGAGCATCCTTTCCACCGATGATCCCGGGGACGCCCGCTTGCACTACTATCTTGGTCGCATAGCTTACCAGCAGGAAAAATATGAGCGGGCACGCATTGAGCTCACTAGCGTAATTCAGCTGAGCGATTCCGCCTTTGATGGATACGTCGACCTCGGTTTTGTCTACCGCAAACTGGAGCAGCCTCAAAAGGAATTTGAAGTACTTCTCAAGGGCATCGCCACGGTCCAGGACTCGATTGGCCAACAGCGCCTGCTGATGGCACTTGGCGCAGCCTATGAACAAGCTGATCGTATTGACGAAGCGGTGGCGACGTTCGAACAACTTCTCAAGGTGTCGCCGGAATTCGCTCCGGCTCTGAACTATCTCGGCTATCTTCTGGCCGACCGAGGCCAGCGTCTCGGCTATGCCAAGGATCTGATTTCCAAGGCCCTGGCCTCAGAACCCAAGAACCCCGCCTATCTGGATAGTTACGGCTGGATCTATTATCGCATGGGGGAATGGGAGAGAGCCGTCGATATTCTCAATCAAGCGGCCGAGCTTGACAACGATCCAACAATTCTCGATCATCTGGGAGATGCCTACCAGCAGCTTGACCAGGCCGAGCAGGCCCGTCACTGGTGGCAAAAAGCTCTGGAGCGCGATCCGGACAACCAGAAGATCAGGGAGAAGTTGGACGATTGAACGATCACTCTAAAACACCCACTACAAGACTCATCGGACTTGTTTTCGTCCTGACCATTCTTCTCGCTTGCGCTGAGATCGTTGCCCCTCCGGGTGGTCCCGAAGACAAACAGAGTCCGCACTTGTTTGGCTCGATGCCGGAGAATGGCGCCGTCAACGTTGATTCGGGCAACTCAGTTACGCTCTTCTTCTCGGAACCGGTGGTCAAGCCCAAATCCGGTAAAGGCTTCTTCATTTCACCACGGCCCGAAGAAGATCCTGACGTGAGCTGGAAATCCGACCGTGTCGTAATCCAATTTGCCGACGATTTCGAGTCTGACGTGACCTACGTCATTTCGGCCGCCTCCGCCATCGCCGATCTGCGTGGCAACAAGATCGACAGTGGTCTTACGGTGGCGTTCACACGGTCCGAGAGGATCGACTTAGGACGTCTATCGGGAAAGGTCATAAAGGCTGATGGTCGACCCGTTTCCGGTCTAACCGTGGCTCTCTTCGACCCTGACGACGTCGCCCAGAACGGCTATGACTCTCTCTATGGTGATTATGTGGCGGAGACCAGCGGCGAGGGTCAGTTCTCCATGAAGTTCCTGGCCCCGGGCGAGTACTCGTTGATCGTTTTTGAGGATGCCAATCGCGACGGATTTTTCTCGTCGTTGACAGAATCGGTGGCTTTGCCGGATAGGCCGATCGTAGTTAGCGACGAGCACGCTCTCGAGGATCTTATCATGACCCTTGTGACCAAGGATACCACCGTCCCCGAGATCCTCAATGTGGCGGTGAGCCCCGACGGATTGTTGCGGACACGGCTGTCCCGGAG
>CAZHDS010000057.1:286-13637 GCA_964531495.1 uncultured Ignavibacteriales bacterium | reverse complement strand
GTCCCGGAGTATCGGGCTGGACTTCCTCAATGCCACGCCGGGCCTTGCTTCGCTTGTTGATGAGGCTGATACGTCGGTGCTGTTTCCGGCGCTCACTTTCCAAGAATACTTGAGCGATTCGACTACGATGCTCAACCTTTGGTTCGGGCGTCTGGTGCCGGCGACCTATGAGCTTCATCTGGATGGGGATGAGTTGATGCGTTTCGACGGAATCGAAGTCAGCGACGCCGTTGACGAAACTGGGCCCAAAATACTCAGCCGGACACCCGAGGACGAATCGCCGGTCCTGCGGGCCGAGCTTGATATCGGGATAAGCTTCTCCGAGCCGATCGATACGGCCAACCTGACTACCCAGACGTTTGTGCTCACCAATACTGCGACAGAAGAAACGCTGCCACTCCACATAGCTTGGCCAACCCGAATGGTGGTGTCTCTTGAGGCCGAGGGATTGGAATCGGGGCAGAGCTACAGGCTTGACATAACCGAATTTGAGCTGACCGACCTGACTGGCAACCGCCTCGGAGACAGCCTCCAGTCACATACGATTAGTTTGGTCAACGAGGAAGACCTGGGATCGATTTCTGGCCTGGTGAAGATTCTGGTGGCGGGGCGTGAGAACCATCCTGTCGAGCTGACTATCGAGAACGTTGACAATCGTGCCAAGTACAGTCGGATGGTAGTGACAGGCGAGTTTGATATCGCGGTACCGGCTGGCAAGTATCTCCTAAGAGCATTCGTGGACTCCGATCGCGATCGTGCTCCCGGCTATGGAAGTCTGGATCCTTTTGCTTATGCCGAAACGCAGGCAGTTCACGCCGATACAATAGCTGTCCGGGCCCGCTTTGAGACAGCAGGCATCGAATTTATTATCGATTAGAGTGGACAGGGTTATGACAGAATTGCTATCTCAACTACCGGTTTCGGAACTGCTTCGCTCGGTTATAGGCATCGTCGGCATCATCGTCATCACGCTTGTGGCGGCCTGGTTGGTACGCTTATTCCTGTTTGGTGTGGCGCGACGTTTAACGGCGCGCACCAGCACGGAGCTCGACGACCAACTGCTGGAGGCGATCAGGCGTCCAATCTACTTGTTGGTGAATGTGATCGGTCTTTTCGTGCTTTCCGAGTTCATTGAATCGCGCACAGGGGAGACTCTCGGCAGCCTGTTCGTATGGATTGACGGGGCGCTGTGGGTGTTTCTGGTGTTTCTCGTCGCTCATGTTCTGGTGAAGATTGCAGCCGCAGGGTTGACCTGGTACGGAGCCAATATCGCCTCGCGAACCGAGACAACCGTTGACGACGAGTTTATTCCGCTGCTGGATCGCGCCATGAAGGTGATTGTGTACGTTCTTGCAGTCTTGATCGTGCTCGACCATTTCGAAATCGACATCAAGGGACTGGTTGCCGTGCTGGGTGTTGGTTCGCTGGCTATCGCCTTGGCCGCGCAGGAGACAATCGCGAACATGATCGGCGGCTTTGTCATCATGATAGATCGTCCATTCAGGCATGGTGACCGCGTCCGCCTCGCCGATGGCACGGTTTGTGTCGTGCACGCCATCGGTATAAGATCCACCAAATTCTGGACTTTCGACAATACGCTTATCATAGTGCCCAATGCTGAGCTGATGAAATCAACCGTGCATAACATTACTTACCCTTTTCCTCAAGTGCGTGTTCGCGTCAATGTTGGGGTTGGTTATGGCTCCGACATGGGGCTGGTCGAGCGCGTAATGCTTGAGGAGGCTCGGAATCATCCCAAGGTAATGGAGGAACCAGGAGCCAGTTTCTTCTTTCTTGATTTCGGAGATAGCAGCCTTGATGTGAGCCTTCGGTGCCACGTGGAGGATGTTGGTGAGCAGTTCCGTACTGCTTCCGATCTCAGGTTCATGATCCTCGATAGATTCCGTAGAGAAGGGATCGAGATTCCTTTCCCGCAACGGGTTGTTACGACGGTTGGTGGCACGGAATTGCCGCGCGAAGCGGGTACGAATGCATCCGCTTCCGCCCAGCCAGCCCCGCCCTCGACGCAGCGGCCAACGCCGCCGGGTACGGTTCGAGGTGGCTCGGTCGATTTCGACGATGACGACTGAGCCGGCCCGCGGAGTCGCTCAGGCCGCGTTCCGCACCCATCGCGGGGGCATAAGGGGTTGTACGGCAATACTATGCAGCCCTGTGCGATTGTTCCGCGCGTGGCTCGAGATAGCCTCGCCGGCGGAGTTCTGTCGGCCCCAGCCAGCCATTAACGGTCGATTTGATCTAGTGAGAAACTTGTTGCGCTGTTGAAGTAGTTTGCTTAAATTTAGCGGTTCGAGTGGGCCCGTGCCCACGTTTTTGTTATGTTGTTGAGTATGAGTGAGAAGACAAATAAACAGGTGCTGGACGTAATCGCCCAACCACTGGCTGATGAAGGCTGCGAAATCGCCGATTTGGCAATCTCGCGGTACAAGGAATCGGCCATGCTACGGTTGTTCGTTTACAGCCATCGAGGAACTTCGCTGGACGAATGCGGACGCATATCGCGTTTGGTTGGCAACCTGATTGATGGAACCGATTTGTTCAATTCGGGCTACACGTTGGAAGTGTCGAGTCCGGGTTTGGATCGCCCTTTAACCACCGCTTTGGATTTCAAATTCCGGCTGGGGGAGACGATTCGAATCCAGATGGCGCAGTCAGGAAAGAAGAAAATGACGGCCGAGATTGTGGCCGCAACAGATACGGAAGTTGAGCTCCGAAATGATGAGGGTACTTTTACGGTGCCGCTTTCGGAGATAGAACAGGCTAAGATAGTCTTCTGAGGGAGAAAACCCGGATGGCGTTTGACATGGTTGAGGCGATGACCCTAATCGCCCGCGAAAAGAACATTGAGTTCGATGTCGTAGTTGCGACGGTCGAAGCTAGTCTCTTGGCGGCGGCGAAGAAGAAGTACCCGTTCACCGACAATATCAGCTTCAGATTCGATCGCAGGACAAACGACCTGCTCATGATCGCTACCAAGAAGGTTGTCGAGGTGATCGAGAATCCGGACATCGAGATCAGCCTGGTCGAGGCTCAGGATATTGATCCTGAGGCCGTCCTGGGAGATGAGATCGATCTCTATATCAACTACGAGTCGGAATTTGGTCGCAACGCTATCGGCTCGGCCAAGCAAATGTTGATTCAGAAAGTTCGGGAGGCCGAGCGGGATCGCGTCTTCGACGAGTACATCGACAAGGTTGGCACGCTCGTGTCGGGTGTTGTGCAGCAGGTGGACAAGGGCAATGTGATAGTGAATCTCGGCCGGGCTGAGGGAATCGTTCTGGTCAAGGACCAGATTCCGCGCGAGCGCTTCCGGCAGGGTGACCGCATCCGGGCCTATGTCCTTGATGTGCAGAAAAATATGCGTGGCCCTCAGATCCTGTTGTCGCGGGTTTGTAACGAGTTCCTGCAGGCCCTGTTTGCTCTCGAGGTACCGGAGATATTTGAGAAAGTTATCGAGATCAGAGCGATCGCTCGTGAGCCCGGGGAACGCGCCAAGATTGCCGTCTACTCATCCGATGATCGTATTGACCCGGTGGGCGCCTGTGTTGGTATCAAGGGCGTGCGGGTGCAATCGATCGTGCGTGAGCTGAACAACGAGCGCATTGACATCGTGCCCTATACTTCCAGCCCTGAGGCGTTTGTTACCCGAGCCCTGGCCCCGGCCAAGGTCGTGGCCGTAGATATCTTCGAGCTGGAAAACAAGATGACGGTGGCCGTCGAGGACGACAAGCTCTCGCTGGCGATCGGTCGGAACGGGCAGAATGCGCGCCTGGCCTCGAAGCTGACCGGCTGGAAAGTAAATATCCTCTCCGAGACTGAGCACAACAATTCCAAGCACCGCCAGGCTGAGCTACTCTTGCCGGTGGGTGATTTGGAAGGTATCGGTATCAAGATCCGCGATCGTCTCATCGAGGCAGATATCAGTTCTGTCCAGCGTTTGGGAGCGGCCACGGTTGAGATGCTCATGAAGGTCCCTGGAATCGGAGAGAAGACCGCAGAGACGCTGATTGAGCGAGCGGCGGAAGTTGTCGTCAAGTTGGAGCGTGATTACGACAAGAAGATGGCGGCCCGCCGGGTAGTAGAGGTTGAGCGTGACACCGCTCGGGCCAAGCTCACTGCTGAGGACGTCTTTGAAGATGACGTGGAGTATGTCACTGAATCCGACGAAAACCCCGAGGTTATGGCTCCAGAGATCGACGATGACGAGGAAATCGAAGACGACAACAGTGTTGCGTCCGGTGAATCTGCCAGCAAAGGCTCGGACGAAGAGGATGACGACGAATCGGAAGATGCAATTGAAGACAAGTGAGATCAGCACCGGTATGCGGTTCTTAACGGTGTCGCTGAGCGCAAACGCCTAAAGGAGGCGATAGAGGAATGACTGACGGATCGACTAGAATATATGAACTAGCCAAGGAATTCAAGATTTCTTCGAGCGCCATGCTCAAGGTCCTGCGTGATCTCAACTTTCAGGCGAAGTCGCACATGTCTGTGGCGAGCCCTGAGATGCTGGCTGCCGTCAAGGGCAAATTTGTCCATGAGAAGCAGGAAGCCAAGCGGGAAATGGAACAGCGCGAAAAGCCGAAGGTGGCCAAGCCGCCGACGCCCGCTCCGGCACCTACGCCTGCGCCAGTTCCGACCGCAGCCGTAGGTGCAACAGGTGCAGCCGATGCTCCCCCGGCCAAGACGAGCGTAACGGTCAGCGGCATGAAGGTGCAGACAACCAAGAAGTCTAACATATCGGGTCTGTTCAAGAAGATTGAGCGCAAGCAGCGTAAGAAGGATCGTCGCAAAAAGAAAGACCGCCGGACCGTCGACAAAGTAGAGGTCGCGAAGAGTTTCAAGGCTACCATGGCTGGCCTCACTAGTGGAACCACGCGCAAGCGGTACAAACGCGACGCCCAATCCGAGCTTGATGGTGACCAGAGACCCGAGAACCTGATTGAGGTCAATGAGTTCATGAGCTTGGCTGAATTGGCCAAGGAAATGGACCACAAGCCGGCTGAACTGATCGCTCGTCTGTTCGAGATGGGCATGATGGCGACCATCAACCAGCGGCTTGATATGGACTCCATCGAGATGGTGGCGGCCGAATTTGGGTTCGAAGTTACTCGGCGCGCTGAGGCGGGCGAGGAGGTCCGCGAAGCGGAGCACGACGAGATGCTCGAGCGGCGGGCTCCGGTCGTAACTATCATGGGCCACGTCGATCACGGTAAAACATCTTTGCTCGATTACATTCGCGAAGCAAACGTTGTGGCCACTGAAGCTGGCGCCATTACGCAGCACATCGGTGCCTACCTGGTAAAGAAGCCGGAAGGCAACATTGCCTTCATTGACACGCCGGGTCACGAGGCCTTTACCGCTATGAGAGCTCGCGGAGCTCACATCACCGACATTGTGATTCTGGTGGTAGCGGCGGATGATGGTGTGCGTCCCCAGACAGTTGAAGCCATCGATCATGCTAGAGCGGCCGGTGTGCCGATAATCGTCGCAATTAACAAGATCGATAAACCAACTGCCAATCGTGATGCTATCCGCACCCAGTTGACCGAGCACAAATTGGTCTCGGAGGAGTGGGGTGGCAAGTCTATTATGGTCGATGTTTCGGCCAAGACAGGCGAAGGCGTCGACAAGCTCCTGGAAATGGTGCTCCTGCAAGCAGAAATGATGGACCTTCAGGCTGATCCGACCATTCGGGGACAGGGCGTGGTGATCGACTCGCGACTGGAAAAAGGCCGCGGGCCAGTTGTTACGGTACTGATTCAGCGCGGAACTTGTTCTATTGGTGAATCAGTGGTGGCCGGCACCTGTTGTGGCCGCGTACGCGCCATGACCGACGAGTACGATCTGCCCCTAACAAAAATTGGTCCGTCGACGCCGGCTCAGATTACCGGTTTGCATGGCGTGGCTCAGGCTGGTGACAGCTTCATGGTGGCGCAGAACGATCAGGAATCGAAGCAAATTGCTCTCAAGCGCAGCCAGATCAAACGTGAACAGGATTCACGCCACACGCATGGTCGTCTCAGTCTCGACCGTGTCTTCGACCGGATCAAAGAAGGCGCAATCAAAGAGGTTCGACTGATCATCAAGGGCGATGTCGATGGCTCAGTAGAGGTACTGTCGGATACGCTAGGCGCCATATCCACCGATGAAGTCAAGACCAACATTATCCATCGGGCGGTTGGCACTATTACGGAGGGGGATATTCTTCTGGCCGCCGCTTCGGATGCCATCATCATTGGTTTTCAGGTTACGATGGACACGCGGGCACGAGAGTTGACGCGAAACGAGCGGGTTGATGTTCGTATGTACGACGTAATCTACGAGGCTGAGAGCGACGTGAAGAAGGCGCTCGAGGGACTGCTTTCGCCGGAAATTTCCGAGGAATTTGTTGGGTCGGCCGAGGTTCGTCAGCTGTTCAAGGTGCCGAAGATGGGCACTATCGCTGGTTGTTACGTCAAGGAAGGCCGAATCAATCGTAAGGACAACGTCCGCGTTGTCCGCGATGGCAAGATAATTTACAAGGGCGCACTGTGTTCTTTGAGACGCTTCAAGGATGATGCTCGCGAAGTCAAAGAATCCTTCGAGTGTGGCATCGGCGTCGAAAACTACAATGATTTGAAAATCAGCGATATTATCGAGGCCTATGAACTGGTGGAAACGGCCCGGTCGCTGTAGCGGTAGCGTTGGTTACGTTGATTACTTTGGTGGCAAGGATACGGCTGGAGCTACCGGGCGTCACGTCTCTGAAGGAGAAGCGACGTATTCTGAAATCGCTCCTGACTCGACTGAGGAACGACTTCAATCTGTCGATCGCCGAGGTGGGGCGAAATGATGTCCATCGGCAGGCTGAAATTGGAGCCGCCATCGTGGCTAACGATAGCTCCTATGGATACCAGGTCATGGACAAGGTCATCAGCCGAATTGCGGCAGGATCAAGTGCGATCCTGGCCGATTACTCACTGGAGTTGTACTGACGATGAAGCAGTTTAAGCGGGCCGATCGAGTAGCCGAGGAAATTCGCCGAATTGCCTCCGAGGTGTGGGACGCCGAAATGGCCCCACGTCTGCCCGGTATGCTGACTTTTACGCGTGTTGATCTCACCGCCGACCTGCGCTATGCTAAGATTTACTATTCTTATCTGGGTACGCCGGCTGACCGCGACCGCGTAGCGGATTTTTTGTTCCACAAGAATAAGGTCATGCGCCGCTTGATCGGCTCCAACTTGAGAGTCCGCAATATCCCCGAATTTGTCTTCAAGTTCGATCCTTCAATCGAAGAAGGGGTCCGAATCGAAGAGCTTCTCAATGAAATCAAGCGTGACAAACAAGAGTAGCACTTTCACTGGAAATGTGGCGGATACGATCCGGGCGATAAGCGAAGCCGTGGCCGCCTCGCGTCGTGTGCTGGTCGTGTCGCATGTCGATCCAGATGGCGATGCCATAGGAACGGCGCTGGCTTTCGCGGCCTATTGCCGGGCCATCGGGAAAGAGGCCGTGAATGTCCGTCAGGACGAGCTGCCTGCGAAGTACCGATTCCTTCAGGGGACAGAGTCGATTTTGCACGTCAGTGATATAGCCCCGTCGACTGTCTTCGATACGATTGTTGTCTTGGAGTGCCCAACGGTGCAGCGTATCGGTGACGCGGCTCGGTTCATTCATGACGACATATGCATTATCAATATTGACCATCATCCCCAGAATCGGATCGAAGCAGATGTTCACTGGGTCGATGACACGCTTTCTTCTGTTGGCGAAATGGTCACGGAGTACCTGCTTGCCGTCGGTTTCGACATCACGCCCGGCATGGCGGAGCAACTTTACACTGCTATCATGACGGACACGGGTCAGTTCCGTTTTGGCAATACTTCTCCCCGGACGATGGCTCTGGCCGGACAGCTGATAAAATTCGGGGCCGATCCCAAGACGATAAGCGATCACATTTACTACAACTATTCCTTGCCAGCGGTACGCCTACTGGGGCTGGTCCTTAGCACCATTGAATTCCATCAGCAGGATCGAATATGCCTGCTGACGCTCACCAAAGAAATGCTGAAGCAATCGGGCGCAACCAAGGGTGACGCCGAGGGGCTGGTCGATTTTACGTTGTATAGTGGTGGTGTCTGCTGCGGAGCCCTGCTCAAGGAAGCCGGGGAATCCACTACCAAAGTGTCATTGCGCTCGCGCAGTTCGGTCGATGTGTCCAAGATTGCCGGCGAGTTCGGTGGCGGTGGCCATGTCAAGGCGGCTGGCTGCGCGATTCCTTTGCCCCTGGAAGAGGCCCGGCAAGAACTTCTCAAGCGGTTCAGCGATTGTGAGGACCTGGGTCATGAATAGTGATTACCATGGTGTTCTGCTCGTGAACAAACCGCTTCAGATGACAAGCCACGATGTCGTAGCCGAAGTACGCCGGGCGGTTCACCAACGCCGTGTTGGTCACTGCGGGACCCTTGATCCTCTGGCCGATGGACTGCTGGTGGTGTGTGTCGGCAGCGCGACGAAAATTGCTCGGCATCTAACGGGATATCAGAAAACTTATCTGGCTGAGATTTCTCTGGGAATGGTGTCTGAGACCTACGACAGAGAAGGCTTGGATCCAGATCAGACTCCCCAGCCGATCCCGTCGATGAGTCTCGCCGAACTCGACCAGACACTAGATATGTTTCGGGGAACGATTGTGCAGAAAGTGCCGGCGTATTCAGCGGTTCATGTGAACGGCCAGCGGCTGCATCGTCTGGCGCGACGCGGGGAAGAGGTGACCCGGCCGGAGCGGCAAGTTAGAGTTCACTCTCTCGTAATCGATGATTATGCACCCCCGTTGCTTCGAGTCGTAGTCACTTGCTCAAGCGGGACCTATATCCGGTCGCTCGCACACGATATTGGAGAGACTCTCGGATGCGGCGCTTACCTCAGAAGTCTACGCCGACAGGCCGTGGGACGCTTTCTTCTAGACGATGCCATGAGCCTCGGCGAGGTGCGCCACCGCCATGATGAGAGCTCGTTGTCGGAGCGCTTGCTCCGAGTAGATCAGGCTCTCGACTTGAGTGCGATCGTCGTTACCTCTGATTTTGGCGAGAAGGTCCTCCAGGGTCGCACTCTGCGAGCACAGGACGTGCTGTCTGTTGAGGGTGACTTCGAGGCCGGAGAAGAGATCCTTCTGAAAAGCGAGCTGGGATTGGCCCTGGCGGTGGGCTTGGCCGGAGTATCATCGGCGGAGCTGGATCGGACCGACACAGTTCTCTTTGAGTACAAGAGGGTTCTCAATTGAGTTTTCGCATCGTACATGGCCTTGAGAACTATGAACGGCTTTCAGATCGCGCTGGCGTCATCACCGTGGGTACTTTTGACGGAATCCATGCCGGGCATCAGGAAATTCTCAGGAGGGTGCATGGCTCTGGTGAACCAGACGCTCACGAGTCTGTCCTGGTTACCTTTCACCCGCATCCGCGACTAATCGTATCGCCCGAGTCGGCCCCAAGCCTGTTGACTACCATCGAAGAAAAAGAACGTTTCCTGGCTGACTATTTCCAGGGCACGGTGCTGGTTCTGGATTTCAATAAGGCTCTCATGGAGCTGTCGGCGCGCCGGTTTGTGGAGGATGTCCTTTTGGCTCGTCTGGGCATGAGCAAGTTGGTAGTTGGGTACGACCACGCCTTTGGAAAGGACCGCAGCGGGAGCATTATCGAGTTGAACCGGATGGGTGATGAACTCGGGTTCGATGTAGAGGTTGTTGGTCCGGTATTAGTTAAAGGTGAGCGCGTGTCATCGACCATCATCAGAAACAAGTTGTTGGCCGGAGACTTCGCGGGAGCCATAACTGGATTGGGTCATCCTTATGGCATTTGTGGACCGGTCGAACGAGGGATCGGACTGGGGCGCAAGCTGGGATACCCGACCGCCAATGTTGGCTACAATCCTCGCAAGCTTCTGCCGCCGGAAGGTGTCTATGCCTGCCGTGCCGAGGTCGGAGGGAAACGCCATGATGGCATGATGTTCATCGGCCGCAATCACTTCAATCCCGAAGAACGGATAACGGTGGAAGCCAACCTGTTCAATTTCGATGAAGATATATATGATCAGGAAATGATGGTGTGCCCAACACGATTCTTGAGGCCGAATATACGTTTTGACTCAACCGAGGCCCTGGTGGCCCAAATCAAACTGGATAAAGAACAAGTATTGCAAATATTCCAACAGGAGAAATCACAATGTCAGTGAGTAAGGAGCAAAAGGCTCAAATCGTCAAGGAGAATCAACTCCATGACACGGACACGGGCTCGCCGGAAGTGCAGATTGCCCTGGCGACCAGTCGTATCACGTACCTGACCGGACACATGCAGACGCACAAGAAGGACTTTCACACCCGCTTGGGTCTGTTGAAGCTCGTTGGCAAGCGCCGCCGGCTTCTTGACTATCTAAAGCGGTCGGATATTGAAAGTTATCGTCAGGTGATCGCCGAATTAGGTCTGAGGCGATAAGCGCTAAGAGGAAGTAGGAAGAATAAATGCCCCACAAAGTAGAATTTGAATTAGGCGGTCGCCAGATGACGATCGAAAGCGGACGTATGGCCAAGCAGGCCAACGGCGCGGTGACCGTCAGGTATGGCGACTCGATGGTGATCTCAACCGTATGCGCCGGAACAGAACCCCGATTGGGTTTCGACTTTTTCCCGTTGACGGTTGAGTACCGGGAAAAATCATACGCGGCTGGAAAGATCCCTGGCGGTTTCTTCAAGCGGGAAGCCCGTCCGTCGGAAAAGGAGATTCTCTCCGCCCGTCTGATCGACCGACCCATTCGGCCCTTGTTCCCAAAGGATTTTAGTTGCGAGACGCAGGTCATAAACTTCATTATCTCGCACGATCAACGCAACGACACAGATATACTAGCTCTCATCGGAACCGGCGCGGCGCTGGCCATTTCGGATGTTCCGACCTCCAAAACCGTAGCTGGCGTGCGAGTCGGGCGACTCGACGGTGAGCTGATTGTCAACCCGCCAATGGATGTCATCGACGAATGCGACATCCACGTAATCGTGGCCGGTAGTGCCGATGCTATCACCATGGTTGAGGGAAGCGCTAGAGAGATTCCTGAAGCGGAGGTTATCCAGGCCATCATGTTCGGTCACGAGCAGGTCAAGATAGTCCTCGGTAAGGTCGAAGAACTGGTTGGCATGTGCGGCAAGGAGACGTTCGAATATACGCCGGTCACCGTTGACGAGGGCTTGGTGGCCAAGACCACGGAGGTGGCTGGCTCGAAGTTTGACGAGCTTAATCGAATTGGTCAAAAGGAAGATCGAGCCAAAGCCAAGAAGGACTTCGTAAAGAGCGTCGTGGCGCAGCTCGAAGAAGAGTATCCGAACGATGTCAAGGACATCAAAAATGTCCTGCACGATATCGATTCGCAGTCAATGCGGTCGATGATTCTCAATGACGGCAAGCGCATTGACGGTCGCGGACTCGATAAAGTCCGTGAAGTCACCTGTGAAGTCGGCGTGTTGCCGCGCGCTCATGGTTCGGCGCTCTTCACGCGCGGCCAGACTCAGGCGTTGGTAAGTGTCACTTTGGGTACCAAGGTCGATGAGCAGCGGCTGGATGAGCTCGATGGTGATTCCACCAAGAGCTACATGCTCCATTACAATTTCCCGCCATTCTCGACCGGTGAGACCAAGCCGATTCGCGGCACGAGTCGCCGTGAAGTCGGGCATGGTGCTTTGGCTGAACGGGCACTGTTCCCAGTCGTTCCTTCGGAAGACGGCTTCCCTTACACCGTGCGGATTGTCTCTGACATTATGGAGTCCAACGGCTCTTCGTCGATGGCTTCTGTTTGTGGTGGTTCTCTGGCCCTGATGGATGCCGGCGTACCGACCAAATGGGCGGTTGCTGGTGTTGCCATGGGCTTGATTAAGCAGGACGATAAGGTCTGCATCCTGACCGACATTCTCGGCGATGAAGATCACTTTGGCGATATGGACTTCAAGGTGACCGGTACTCAGGATGGCATCACGGCTATCCAGATGGATATCAAAATCGCCGGAATCGATGTTGCCATCATGGAACAAGCGCTCGACAAGGCTAAGGTTGCGCGTCTGCATATCATGGGCGTCATGAACGAGACGATTAGCAAACATCGCAATGAGCTCTCTGAGTTTGCACCACGAATCCTCACCATCAAGATCCCGCCGTCGAAGATCGGTGAGGTGATTGGCCCTGGCGGCAAGATGATTCGCTCGATCGTCGAAGAGACGGGCGCCAAGATTGACATCAGCGATGATGGTACCGTCTTGATCGCTTCTGTCGATGGCGAGGCTGGTCGGGCTGCGGTTGAGCGCATCAAGGCGCTGACTGAGGAAGCCGAACTGGGCAGGGTGTACAACGGAATCGTGCGCCGCGTGACCAACTTTGGTGCCTTTGTCGAGATCATCCCGGGGACGGACGGCTTGGTTCATATCTCCGAGCTTGATGTCCGACGCGTGGAGCGGGTCGAGGACGTCCTCAATGTTGGTGATCGCACCGATGTCAAGGTCATCAATATCGATCCAGACGGTAAGATTCGTCTGTCCCGCAAGATCCTTCTGGCGGGTGGCGATGAGCGCCAGCGCGAGCCGAGAGGTCGGGACTAGAATATGGCGAGAGCTTCAAAAAGCTCCGCTACTAGTGCCTACCGTCGCACAACACTTCGTAATGGACTGAGGGTCATAACCGAGAGGTTGCCCTCAGTCCGTTCCATCTCACTTGGAGTGTGGGTCGACGTGGGCGCTCGCGATGAGCAGCCCAGTGAGAGCGGTGTCAGCCATCTCATTGAACACATGGTCTTCAAGGGGACCAAACGACGTTCAGCGCGGGAAATCGCGTCGTCGTTGGAGTCGCTCGGTGGCCATCTGAACGCGTTCACATCGCGCGAGCAGACGTGCTACACGGCCCGCGTTCTGGATGAGCATCTGGACCAGGCGGTCGATGTCCTGGCTGACATGACCGGTCATGCTACCATGACACCAACCAATCTCAAGCGCGAAAAGATGGTCATCCTGGAAGAGATCAAGGAGTCCCTGGAGAATCCTTCGGACCATATCCATGATCTCTTCGCAGAGACATTTTGGAACAGCCATCCGCTCGGTCAACCGATCCTGGGACCGGCCGAGACTGTTGCCGGTCTGCCACGGGCGCAAATTCTGAAGTATATCGATCGGCACTATCGGAATGGCTCCATTGTTATTGCAGCCAGTGGCTCTGTTTCCCACAACCGACTTCTAAGTCTGGTACGCGAGAAATTCGACTTCCCGACCGGAACGTCGGAACGTGGTGAGTCGGCCCGATTAGAGTCCGGGCCACATCTGA
>CAZHDS010000057.1:0-276 GCA_964531495.1 uncultured Ignavibacteriales bacterium | reverse complement strand
GCCAACGACAACCAACAGGTCCATGCCTGTCTGGGGTTCCCGGGATTTGCTTATCGAGATCGCAATCGTTTACCCTTTATGCTGTTGATGTCACATTTGGGCGGTGGCATGTCCTCGGTGTTGTTCCAGAAGGTACGGGAACAGAAGGGCATGGCGTATTCGATCTTCTCGTATCACGATTCCTATCGAGACAGCGGTTTGCAGGCGACCTACCTGGCCACGGATCAGGACCGCCTGGGTGACGCCCTCAGGATAGTTATGCAGGAGCTGCGCCGG
>CAZHDS010000056.1:0-16187 GCA_964531495.1 uncultured Ignavibacteriales bacterium | reverse complement strand
GAACGAATTCCAGCTCAGCATGTAATACGAGATTCTTGGTCAAGCCATAGCGGGCAAAAATCGCCTCGCCCGGGCCCAGCATGTAGAGTTCGTGCGAGATGCCGTTCAGAGCAAAGCTCTTGCCCTTATTAATGGGGGCATACAACTGCCCGCGAAAACCGGCCCCGATCTTGTTCTTCCATTCAACCGCTCCAGCCATCGATGCTACCATCGACAACAAGAGAAGTAGCAGTACTCCCTTGGTCTTCATGAAGTCCTCCAGACTAACCCTATTACCATTTCTTGCTTCCTATCTAAACCCATTGCCAGTGAAGCGAAGCCAACCCTCCCTTCACTCTGACGGCGATAAAGATACATTGGCTGAGTGAGCCTGTCAAGTATGAGAAGCGGCCCAAGATAGACTGGGGCTTGAGCTAACTAACGTCCGGGGCAAGCCGCGGGTGGTGGACCGGACTGAAACATAAACCCAACCAGGGCAACCAAGTCGGCGATATCTGGCGGGCCGCCGGAGGCGTTGATGTCGGCGGTTTCCGGGCATGTTGAGGGTGGGCCGGACTGGAACATGTGCGTGACAAGATAGATCAGATCGGCGATATCCGGGCTTACCCCATCGTAGTTGATATCACCGCGAACAATGCAACAACAACGATCACCAAGACCATCGCCATCGCTGTCCTCCTGATCCGGGTTGGCTATCGACGGGCAATTGTCGCAGCTGTCGGGCAATGCGTCAGCGTCGCCATCGGCCAGATCATCATAACCCGGGCAGAGGTCGCACTCGTCTCCGACCCCGTCAAGGTCCACGTCAACCTGGGCTGAGTTGGGGATTTCCGCACAATTGTCACAGCCGTCGGGAATAGAATCCTGATCCATGTCCACAAGATCATCGTGCCCGGCGCAAATGTCGCAGCTATCCCTCACACTGTCGTCATCGCTGTCGAGTTGGCCGGCATTGGGTATGGTGGGGCAATTATCGTAAATGTCGGCGACACCGTCGTCGTCGAAGTCGTAGCGCTCCACGATAACATCGAATTCACATCCAAGTTGATTCGAGGCAGCATCGATTAGTGCAACTTCTACGCTGGTGGTGCCAACCGGGAACATGGTTCCCGAGGACGGCTCGACTATCGTCGTAAGACCGGGGCAGTTGTCCCACGTCGGAATTTCAAACACTACTAGTGCGCCGCCATCACCGGGGTTGCTTTCGGCGAGTATATTGTCGGGACAGCTAACCTGCGGCAGTTCATCGTCGACAACCGAGACGAGAAAACTGACCGTGTCACCCAACCCGGCCTGGTCGACGGCAATTGCCGTCACGACATGTTCCCCGACCGGCAGATAGCCTCCGCTTTCGGGCTCCACAGTTAGCGACACTCCCGGACAATTGTCCGAAGCCGTGACCGCATATTCCACAACAGCGCCACATTCGCCCGGGTCACAGGACACGTTCAGATTGGCTGGCGCCGAAATGTGTGGCGGGAGATCATCGACCACGGTGACCTCCAGAGTGGCCGTGTCGGCCAGCCCAACTCCGTCCGTCGCAAGTATGGTCACTTCCGTGGTACCGATGGGAAAGAAACTGCCTGAGGCTGGTTCGGCCACGACTACAATATCGCCGCAGTTATCCCATGCCGAAAGGCCAAGATCCACGTATGCCCCGCACATGCCGGAGTCGGCCGATATTGTTAAGGGTGGCGAATACTCAATTTCGGGCGCTTCATCATCATAGACAACGACGACGAACTGGCATGAATCCAGATTGGCGGAGCCATCGACACCATAGTTGCGTACGATCGTCTCCCCCACATCAAAAAACGTTGCCGAACGAGGCATACTCAATACTGAGCCTCCGCAGTTGTCGTCGAGCTCCACTGTGAACCGGACTACCGCGCCGCACTGACCGGGGTCGGTATCCTCGAAGACCGTGTCAGGGCAGGTGATGGCTGGCGGTACCGTGTCGAGCACATTGATAACGAAACTGCAAGTATCCTCGTTGCCAGCGGCGTCGGCTGCAATGCACGTGACGGCGGTCCACCCCGTTGGGAAATAGCTGCCTGAGCCTGGTTGGCAGCTGACGCTTACGGATTCAAGATTGTCAGTGGCCGAAGGGCTAAATTCAATATAGGCACCGCACGATGATGTTTCCACGATCACCATCGTATCGCCCGCGCATTCAACCACGGGTGCTTCGCAATCTGTGGCCGTGAGTCCCAGGCCTCCATTGTAGAAGTCGATTCTCCGAAGTGCCTGTGGCGGGCCAGAACTCAGACACGCTTCAGGCGCTCCATTGTCGGTCGGAAACGAGTTCTCGCCCGTAATGTCAAATTCGTAGGCACCGTTGAAATCGATCACCGCCTCAGATAAGTAGGTCGTGTCCCCGTATCGCGAAGGCACGGTATTATCGAGACAACCTGCCCATATGAACCCCACGGGCATGAAGTGATTTATCAGTCCAGAGTCCGGTGGCACCGTGAATCGCAGAAGAGCTAGTTGGCCACCATCGGTGGCATAACATCCTGGATGGTATGGGCCGTTTTCGGTGTCGGCGATGGCTATCAGCCGTACCCTGGTGGGACTCTCAGCGAAGTACCAGAAATAGTCCCAATCACAGTCTTGCAGGATAGTCCCAATTTGGGCTGAGAGAAAAGTCAGGGCGGGATCGTATTCTATCAGAAGCTCAAAGCCGCCCAGCTCAAGATTGCTGGAATCATTAACAAGCATGACCGAGACAGTCGCTGCCGCGCCGATTGGAATACAGTTGCGACGGTCCAATTCGATGGACACCTGTGCCTGCGTCGAACTGAATAGGAAAATGATAAAGACTAAGGCGGCGCGGTTGACGGTCATGGTGAGTCTCTTGGTTGTCCCCGCCCCAAGTTCATTCACATTATACTCCCAATTGCCACGCTTGTCAATGTGTGGCGGTCAGACAACGAGAAGACGGGACAGCTGAGTCAGAACCAGTTCTACGAAAGCATAGCCAATGTAGAGTCCGGCGCCGGCTACAAAGCTGAGCTGAGCGATGTCGGCGAGTTTCTCTTCGGTCATGGTCGATCCATTCGTTATTGAGTTCTTCGGTATCCGGTCCTGCCCCTCGGGCCAAGGTCACTCCCCTTCATGCATACGGCAGGCCAAACGGGCAAGAATAGACTGAATTGTCACGTTGCGCCCACCTATCTCGTGTAGAGTCCATTGGTTGAGGCGATGACATAAAGTAATGAAGCAGGTGCCATGGTTGGCGGATGGCGGAAAAACTCCGGCGTGTTACGCGCCAAGTGCAACTCAATGCACACTCGCGATGGGCTCGGCTGTTGTTTGACCCGGGCAGGTCAAATCGATGTTCAGGCTGGCTGTCGGTCCTTGCTCAGCTCGGTCCGGGCAGCCTCCCCGAGAAGCTGTTTGGTAATCGGTTTCTTGACAAAAGCCCCGGCACCCAGCTTCTGGGCTTCCAGCACTCGTTGCGCTTCTCGCAGTTGGGCGAGCGTCGCCTCGAAAGCATCGTACTCAGGAATCTCGTCCACAATATGTGAGGCAGCCTTCAGGTTGTTCCGAGCCACGGCCTCGGTCAGGCTAGCCTGGCTTTTCACCGTGTCTATCAGTCGTACTCGCTGCTGCTCAAACGCTGACTCATACACCACCGCCAGACCAACGCCGATTGTGACCATCGAAACAACGGTTAGCACCGCTACCATCGAGGTTATCTTCTTCCGACCATTCATATCATATCGGTTCCTCCACCCGCATGTTCGTGTTGTAGTGTCAGCAAGTATAGATCCCCGGCTCCCCGTAAGGCCTATTGCTATCGGTCTCTAACTTGTCGGCCAGGTGTGCAAAATAGTTACAGCATTCAAGGACTGTCCATGAAACCGACGGATACTGCCTTCAGTCGCTGGGTTCTATAGTATGCGGGGTGTTGATGTGGCCAAAAAGAAACCCACCGGAAGCGGTGGACAGAAGCACAAAACTAGGCTGTGGGCTCGACGGGCTTCATTGACCGGTTGCAGCCTTCTCAAGATGCTGCACTTGCAAACAATCCGGACAGATGCTGTGACTGAACTCGGCCTCAGAATGTTTGTCGATGTACATCTCAATCTGATCCCAATAACCGCCGTCATCTCTGATCCTTTTGCACCATGCGCAAATGGGCAGAAGCCCGCTGAGCAGTTTCACTTTGTCCAGCGCAGTCTGCAACTCGATATTCTTCAGACGGTGTATTTCGGCTTCCTTCTTCGCATTTTCGGTGTCGTGCACTACTTGCAATGTTTTCAGTTTCTGATCCGCTTGTTCGCTGAAGACTTCTCGCTCCAGCTTCGCAAACTGCCGGTGGTGTTCGAGGGCGGCTGCCAACTCCCCTTGTCGCGCAAGAATGCCGGATAGGACCTCGTGGCAGACAATCATCTGAGGCTTGGCCTCAAGCTTCACGGCCAATTCCAGCCCACGGCGAAGGTGCATCAGAGCCCTTTCATCTTGGTTTCCCAAACTGGCGTATGCTGATCCAAGGTTATGGAGTGCGTCGATTTCGGCAGCCTTGACGCACGTCTTGCTAGCGCACTCGGCAGCTTCCTCGAAATACTGTATCGCCGTTTGGATCTCGCCCTTCTTCTGGTAGGCCAAACCGATCGTATCAAGAACATGAGGCAGGACCCTGGCAACATTATGATTTCGCCCGAGATCCAGGCTTTTCATCGCGTGGACTAGGGCCGTATCGTACTCTTGGTTGTCTATGTACGCGCACGCCAGATTGTTGTGTCCAAAGGCTTGCCACGAAAGGTCATCGGGGCACAACTCAACGGCTCGTTTGTGGTAGGTGATAGCCTCAGCAGGTTTGCCCAGTTTGACATAGATGAAGCCAACATAGTCGAGGGATCTTGAACGGATGTCCTCCAAGCCGTGCTCTTCAGCTGTCTTCAGGGCTTCGAAGTGCATCTCCAAGGATTGAGGATAGTCGCCGAGACGGAAGTAGCAGTAACCGAGCACCGAGAGAGCGTGTCCCCGGAGAACCGGATCGATCGTCCCAGCCATTGCCGCGCCAACGAGTTCCATCGCTATCGGCATGGCACGAACGTAGTCCCCCAGAACCGATAGACACTTGCTCATGTTCCTTAGGCTGTACAACCGGCCGCGTTCGTAAGACCCCGCCTCGTCGCCCGCTGTTGACAGCTCCAACGCCTGCTCACCTAGCCGTAAGGCCTTGTGCGTATCGACATTCAAGTAATGCCAACCAAGCTCGACCAGAACGTCGATTCTCTCCCGAAGGTCGGTGACGTCCTCCAGCTTGGTTTCAATGGCGGCTATGGTTTCAGCAACGTTCATATCTATAGGATTCGCCCGGAAATGTCACGGATACTCTTGTGAATGAGGTCGGCAGACGAAGCATTTGTCTTTAGCAGACGTAGCTATCCTATCCCTCGAAAGCCCCGCCAGACGGCCTTGGTCCAAAATGGAGCCGTCTGCGGCTAGCAGTCCGCCGGTGCCGGGCCGTCCATCACGCGGTCATACTTCGGCCCATATGCGCATCAACGATCCGACTCGGGGGGGATGGCTGATTCTGCGTGCAGCTGACATGGATTCAATCAAAGATGGTGCCGGAGGTCGGACTTGAACCGACACGATATTGCTATCGCGGGATTTTGAGTCCCGTGCGTCTACCAGTTTCACCACTCCGGCACGTCAGATGCAGGCTAAGCCCTGCTTTTTGACCGCAGCAACTTACAGCAGCCATTCGAACAACGCAAGGGAGAATTCTCGGATATACTAATTAGCCACGACAAGACAGTTGCGGAGTGCTCAAGTCAACTCGTGCTGGTCCAAACGTCGCCACTCCAAAACGACTAAGGTGTCTTTATCAACAACAGGTCTCCCTGCCTGGTCCTCAATGTACTGCTGTGACATGTGAATAGCTGGTTCGTCGAGCAGTTCTCGCACACCACACTTGTATTTGCTCGTGATTTCAATGAATACTGGCTGGTCGTACTCAGCCAAGTTTGTGTTGATCGCCGCCCGGCTTACTTTCATGTCATCATATACCCCATTGAAGTCGAGCAACAAACCACTAGGCGCATGTTGGCAGCTTTCATCTAACATGACTTTCTGGGTGCAATCGTGGCTGATCTTCTTCAGAACAGGGCATGTCTTCGGGAACACCGCAATCCGCTTGTATTGCGTACTCAAAGAGAACTCGCGCTTCGTCTGACGGATTGTCCAAAGAGACTCCTTGACAAGGGCAGCGCCACACCTCGTGTCTACGTAAATATGCGGACAGGTGTAGGTCGCGTCACCCTTGTCGTCAATTACTAGCATGTCTTCCCACAAAATGACGCCTGCTATTATCAGAATCGCCTGATTTCTCAGCCGCAGGTGATGGTAACAATCTGCAACTCTCGCTCGTTGGTCTTCTTCAATGCGATCAGCCTCAGGATCAAAGAACTTTGCGGTTCTGGGCAGAGTGTCGGCCTCGCTGCTGAAGTCGTACTCCTTCCGGCCCTCGTCCACGTACGCGAAGTGCCGCCGTGTTTCTACAAAGAGTCCATTCGGATGATATCCAGTGGCAACTACTTCCAGCCAGTGCGGACGAGTAGCGAAGTCCGAGCAGTCCCCTTCAATAGGATAATTGCTGTCATCGATGTCCCTAATTAGGACGGATGCACGCATGCTCCCGACACCGGAATCATTGCCCAACATCCGATAGAGCCTATTCTTATTGCTAACCATAAACTTAGCGCGAGAGACTCGCGTCCGCCTTCTGACGACGTGGGAAATACCGAAGAACGTGAAGAGTATGTGATCATTCTTGGGCATCAACAGCATATCCTCGAGTTCGGCCTTGCCCCACATGTGGCACTCCTCAATCCCCTTCTCCCTGATCTCAAGGCGAAACCTATCGTACGACTTCTTTGTGAAGTTGACAGGTGCCGCGAGAATGTAGCCGTATACCGGATCGGTTGCACAGAACTCCTTAACGATCTTCCCGACCCGCGCCGGGCCCAACTTCTTCTCCCGCTTGCACTGAAACACCCATAAGTTCTCTCTACGGGGAAACGTTGACTCCTCCCCCGCGGTCACTTCGTCATCGCTCAAGAAGCCGGCTCTCTCCCACGCACGAATGTCAATGCCGTCGTCGCTTCCTGCTCGTCCTGTGGCCTCAATGGAGGACCAATTCCGAAAATCGTAAGCGAGTTGCCGGACCAAATCTTCGAATCTGTGGGGCTCTAAGTCCTCGAAGTGGAGCGGGTTCTGCGTTACAGTAACTGTGGCCTTTTTGCTCATCGCAACGTTTCTACTCTGGACCCATCCAAAGCACCTCTCCTCGTGGCATCGCTATTTCCTTGTAGACTGCTTGATTACAAAACTTACAGCAGCCACTCAATCTGCGCAAGGGTCTTTTTTGAAAGTTGACGACGGATAGCCGAGAGGCCAGTTTGTAGGGCAGTATGGCAAAATCGCGCTTTCTTCCGCAATGGGTCTACGACCATCCGCTGGCTTTCGTCTTGTCAGTCGCCATATTTGTGCGCCTGATCGCGGTGGTCTTTTCGAGGGGGTTCATCCACTCCGACGATTATTACGACACCGTGATGATTGCCTTCGATTGGCTCAACAATGGTATGTGGGGTCCTGATGGCTGGCTGCGATGGCGCCAGGAACCTTCGACGGCCATCGGACGCTTCCCCTTGTACACGCTCGTCTTGCTCGGCGTTATGAAACTCCACCAATGGCTTGGCGTCACGGCGCTCGATCACATCATGTATTCCCTTCGAGCCCTTCATGCCGCTGTTTCGCTGATACCCGTGTGGGTTGGGTATCAGATCGTTCTGCATTTGTCAAGGAGCCGCCACTGGGCCATCGGTGTCGGTCTGGCCATGGCTCTGCATTTTGGCGCACCGTTTCTGGGCGTGCGCAACTTGATTGAAGTGGTGGGCGGCAATCTCTGGATGTTGGTCATCCTGGCGATCTATCTGTGGGATCACCGGAAGCAAGATCGCTGGTTGCTGGTAGCCGGACTACTGGCCGGACTGGCCTGGATGATTCGCTTTCAAATTGCCTTTGCGGTCCTGCCGATCCCGTTCGTATTGTGGTGGAAGACCCGATCATCGCGTCAGGCAGTCTTCTTCGTCGCCGGCGTCGTGGCCATGTTGGTGGCCTCCGGTCTAGTTGATTGGGTCGTGCTCGGCCGGTTTGCCGGATCGACAATTACTAATCTGACGATGAATACCGGCCTGCCACCGCTCTACAAGACTATTCCGTTCCTCTACCCCATCTTGCTGCTGCTGCTGCTTGTCCCGCCGATCTCGGTGCTGGCAGTAGTGCCGATGTTTCGAGGCTCGTTTATCGGTCGGCACTCGATACTCTGGTTCAGCTGCATCTGTTTTGTGCTTTGTCATACGCTGGTGGCCAATCAGCAAGAGCGATTTGTGTTGCCAATCCTGCCCGCCTTCATCCTGATGGCTGCCCTGGCACTCTGGCAGAGCCGTCGGGAACGGCGATGGCCCTTCACGCGACCGCGCTTGTTGCGAAATGTTGCGCTCGTCTCGATTGGTCTGAATCTGGTCATACTTGCTGTCCTGACGCCCGCCTATCCGCGCGCCGGTCTGATCGAGCCCGTCTTGAGAATTCGGAATGAGAATCCCTCGGCCCATGTGCTGGTGGTTCAGCCTGACATGAAGTACTGGATCCCAATCGAGTTCGCCGGACCACAGATCTCTCGCAAGTACATCCGTAGTTGGTCCGATCTCGATGAGCTACGCACCGAATCGCGGGATTCTGTTCGGTATGATTTCGTGGTGCTCTACCCGCCACATGAAGAGGACCTGGGTCGTTATCTGGATTCAACCCGCTCCGCTCTTGGAGTGGAACTGATGCCAGCCTTTGAGATTCCATCCTCCAGCTACGACGGACTTCTCTACGTCGCCAATCGGAAGCACAATCCGAGATTGGCCGCTTCCGTGTACAAGCCGATGTCAAGGTAGCCGGACGGAACGGTCATATTTGGCTCGTCGACCGTAGAACAGATCATCCCCCCACACTGCGAATGTCCGTGCGAAACTGGAACGCGATGTTGCCCCCTGAATGATTCGATGGACCAATGTGTGAGGGTGTGAATAGGGGCACACTTTCATACACAGACCGCAGTCGGTTCCGATGGCTCGCCAGTATAGCAGACAGCGTTCTGCGTTGAGTTGCCACTTCTGTACGCCCCGAATGTACTCGGGCTCGGAATTCGGTATGGCACCGGAGGGACAATTATCGACACACTTCCCACACCGGTCGCAGAAGTCCTGCACACCAAACGCGATCGGCTTGTCCGGAACCAGTGGCAGGTCGGTGGTGATTGCTCCCAAGCGGATCCGTCCGCCCAGACGGCGCGATATCAAGTAGCCCATGCGACCGACTTCGCCCAATCCGGCGTCATGGGCCAGAGCGGGAAGAATCACCTGGTAGTTGCTGCCTGCGATATGAGCTCGGGCCGAAAAGCCATCGGCGCGGATTTCTGTTGCCAGGGTGGTGGAGATTTGAGCGCCCTGCAAGTAGCTGTCGGCCGTCTCTTCTGTGATAGCGAGATTCGGGGCCTGCTCCACGCGATTATAATCCATCTCCAGCGCGAACACGATGGCATAACGGTGTGTGCTCTCAATCGCCTGCCCCCAGGGCTCAGGCCCCCGGCCCACGTGCGAATAGATCCAACGCGGATCCAGCCGGGCCACGCCAACTTCCCCGGCACCCAAATCAAGGACGCGCTTCTTGATCTGCTGAGTAGCAACCAACGGATCAACGGCGGCCTTCTTCGAGCCCACGGGACCGTCCACCGCAGTCGTCAACGCCTCAATCTCTCGAAATACACCGCTGACCGCGCTCGATCTGATCCGATCATAGTAGCGGCCACCCGGTGCCAGAAGCTCCGGTTGGGATCGTATCCGATCATCAACCTCCAGCAGTTCGGGATGCGAGGTATAGTAGACAGCGTGTTCATCTGACCCGGGCAGGTATTCCTCACGGGCGAAGACGGTATCTCGCTCGTCGTAGAGATTGTCGTCGGAGGTTATGTCCATCCGGCGCACCCTCCCGACCGGACCTAGTACCAACCCCACGAGAATCATCGCGGCAGCAATGAGCAGGCCCGCAGTGAAGGTCCCGCCCCCCAGAAGACGGTAGCTGCCGAACCAGATCAGGCACCATATCACAGCTGATAATATTGAGATTGCCAATGCCCGCGGACGACTCTCTCGCCAGGCCGACCAAGCGAACAGGATCAGGAAGACCGTAGCCAACCCGCCGAGGGCGAAATAGAGGATGTGTATAGCTGTATTCATGTCTTGACTCAGGCTCGCAGAATAGCACGGCCATTGGGTAGGCGCAAGAGATTCCCTCTTATGGCCTGGGTTTGAAAGCGAGGCGGTTTTTATTGCCCGGTCAACAAACTCCTGTTATCATCACAGCTAATGAATTACGCGATCTCGAAATTGGAGCCTTGACCCGCCGTGAGTGAGCTCAAGTACAAAGTTGTGACAGGAGTGGATGAAGCCAACCTCCTGGCTCTGGCCCATGAGGTAACCCGTCCCTGTTGGCCAGAATTCATGCTCAAAGACGCGCTCGCCAATCGGTATTGGGATCAATTGTACGAGATTTTCCCCCAGTACCAGTTTGCCCTCAGAGAGGAATCGACTCAGGAGTTAATCGCGGTCGCCAATAGTATCCCGCTCTACTGGGATCGCGCTCACCGGGATCTCCCTGATGAGGGGTGGGATTGGGCTCTCGACAAAGCTTTTCAGGATCATAAGCGAGATATTTTACCAACGGTTCAATGCGCTCTGCAAATTGTTGTTCCGCCTGCGGTTCGGGGGAAGCAACTGAGCCAGGCTATGATCGGTCATATGAAGAGAATTGGGGCCGAGAACGGTCTCACGGCTCTCCTGGCTCCGATCAGGCCGGTATTGAAGCATCTGTACCCGCTGACTGATATCGACGCTTACATGGACTGGGAGCGCCCTGATGGCAAGCCGTTTGACCCCTGGTTGGCGGCGCACGTTCGAGCTGGCGCCCGCAAGATCAAGACCTGCCACAAGGCTATGCGGATCGAGGGCACAGTCGCGGAGTGGGAGCAATGGACAGGCATGCGATTCCCCGATAGCGGCCAATACGTCGTTGCGGGCGCCCTGCTGCCGATTACGATTGATCGCTCGAAGGATCATGGCCTGTACGTTGAGCCAAACTACTGGATGCACCATCCGATACATGCAATCCGGAGATCACAAGATGACGATTAGGCTCATGGTCAGAGTAACCCGTCCGTATACCAGTGCCTACCCCGAGCCCCTGGTGCTTGCCAAGGGTGCGAGCGTTTCCGTAACGCCACGCGAGTGCGAATGGCCCGGCTGGGCCTGGTCTCGAACCGAGGATGATCGCGAGGGCTGGATCCCTCAGGAGTATCTCGAGCAATCATCCGGCGGAAAGTACATCCTGAACTGCGACTACGATGCGACCGAGTTGACGGTGGCCGCAGGCCAATCGCTCGAAGTAATCAGACAAGTCGCGGGATGGCTATGGTGCCGCTGCGACGATGGTCAGCAGGGTTGGGTTCCAGCTGAGAATACCGAGCCAGAGAACCCGCCTCACCATGAATGAGCGAGCAATCACCGATGCCTCCAGCTAAGCGGCGCGTCATCATAGTCGGCGGCGGGGCCAGTGGTCTCATGGCTGCCGGCGAAGCAGCCCGCTGTGGCGCTCACGTTGTCATCCTTGAAAAAATGACGCGTCCGGGGCGCAAGTTGAGAATCACGGGCAAGGGCCGCTGCAACATAACCAACGTTGCTGAGAAGCGAGAATTCATCAGCCACTTCGGCCGGCGTGGGAAGTTCCTGCACCAGGCCTTCGCGCGCTTCTTCTCAGATGATTTGGTGAGGTTGATGGAATCTCTTGGCGTTGACATCAAGACCGAGCGCGGTGGACGAGTCTTTCCTGAGGACGATGATGCTACCAAAGTTGTTGATGCTCTCGTTTGCTGGGTAGCGCGCCTCGGCGTTCTCACTAAGACCAATTGTGCGGTCGAGTCTATCCTGATCCAGGGCGAATCCATCTCCGTGCGAACCGAAAGTGGCGAGGTTATGCCGGCGTCGGCTGTTGTCATAGCTACGGGCGGGGCGTCGTACCCAGCCACTGGATCGACGGGCGATGGCTATCGGCTAGCTGGCCGTCTGGGTCATACAATAGTACCCACGCGACCAGCCCTGGTGCCGTTGGAGACAGCGGGCCCGGATGCTGCCGGACTCCAGGGGCTGACTCTGAAGAACGTCCGAGCCTCACTGCAGGTCGACGATGTTCACCTCGACGACCGATTTGGTGATATGCTCTTCACTCACTTCGGAGTATCGGGGCCTATCATCTTGTCGCTCAGCCGATCAGCGGTCGATGCCCTCAAAGCTGGTCTCAAGGTGAAGCTGTCGATCGATTTGAAACCGGCTCTTGATGAAGCCAAGCTGGACGCACGTCTTTTGCGAGATATTCAAGATCATGGTCAGCGGCGACTTCAGACCCTTCTGAAGAACCTTCTGCCCAATCGCATGATCCCTCTTTGCTGCCATCACATCGCTATCTCGGGAGAAAAGCCCGCCAACCAGATAACCGGCGACGAGCGCAAGCGCTTACGGCGCTGGTTGAAGGGAGTTACGTTCGAAGTCAGCGGCCATCGCGACTATAATGAAGCGATCATCACGGCGGGCGGAGTGAGCCTTGACGAAGTTGATCCCAAGACGATGGCCTCCAAACTCGTTCCGGGCCTGTTCTTCGCTGGCGAAGTATTGGATATCGACGGAGACACAGGTGGCTACAATCTTCAGGCAGCGTTTTCAACCGGCTGGTTGGCCGGTCGAGCCGCCGCCGGGGAGTAACTGTGTTTCTTCCGACCACGGCCAAAGAAATGCGCTGCAACGGGTGGTCTGAACTCGACATCATCCTGGTCTCCGGCGACAGCTACATCGATAGCGCCTACATGGGTATTGCCTTGATCGGAAAGTTCCTGGCCCGGGAGGGATTCCGTGTCGGTGTCATTGGGCAGCCCGATATCACTCGGCCGGATGATATCACTCGCTTGGGGGAACCGCGTCTTTTCTGGGGTGTCTCCGGCGGCGCGGTCGATTCGATGGTGGCCAACTACACCGCTATCAAGTCTCGGCGCAAGAACGATGATTACACTCCGGGTGGCCTCAACAATCGACGCCCAGATCGCGCCGTGATAACCTATGCCAACCTTATTCGCCGATACTTCAAACGGACCAGGCCGCTGGTTCTGGGAGGTATCGAGGCCAGTTTGCGGCGCGTGGCGCACTATGACTATTGGTCGAATAGCATTCGCGGCTCGATCCTCTTCGATGCCAAAGCTGACTACCTGATCTACGGGATGGCTGAGGCAGCCACCCTTAACCTGGCCCGATGCCTTGATGCCGAAACCGACCCCCGTAATCTGGCGGGCCTTTGCTACATTTCTCCTGACCGTCCATCCGACGCTATCGTCTTGCCTGACCTGCAGTCCGTCAAGGGCAACCCGAGTGCCTTCACGAAAATGTTCCACACGTTCTATCGCAACTGCGACGCGATCTCAGGTCAGCGGATGGTGCAGCAGCACGACACTAGGTATCTGGTGCACAATCCTCCCGCGCCTTCGCCGACGCAAACACAGCTGGATAATATCTACGATCTCGACTTCGAGGGTGAGCTTCACCCCTACGATGCCCTCAAGGGCGACGTCTCCGCTTTAGAGACGATCAGATTTTCAATTGCCACCCACCGGGGCTGCTATGGGGAGTGTAATTTTTGTTCCATCACCGCTCACCAGGGTCAGACGGTGAGCTGGCGCAGTGAGACTTCGATCGTAAAAGAAGCCCGTCGCCTTATCAAACACCCCAAATTCAAGGGCTACCTGACCGATATTGGTGGGCCGACGGCCAATATGTTTGGCTTCGAATGTCCCCGACGCCTCAAGAAAGGCTCATGCGATGACAAGCGTTGCCTGGCTCCCAAGGTCTGCCGCACGCTGGGTGTGAATCACTCTCCTCAGACGGCTCTGCTGAAGCGTCTGCGCAACCTAAAGGGCATCAAGCAGGTCTTTGTTGCTTCCGGCGTTCGGCATGACATGGTATTGGCTGATCTCGAACACGGCTCAGCCTATCTCGAAGAGCTAGTAGCTCATCATGTTTCGGGCCAGCTGAAAATCGCTCCCGAGCATACCGAAGAGCGGGTTCTGCATCGAATGGGTAAACCAGCCTCGCGCGACTTGCTGGGTGAGTTTCGCAAGCAATTCATTGAGCTAAGCAAGAAGATTGGCAAGGAGCAATACCTCACCTACTATCTAATCGCCGCCCATCCGGGTTGCTCCGACAACGACATGCGACGCATGGCGGCCTATATCCGCAACGAACTGCATGTGCGACCGGAGCAGGTGCAGATCTTCACGCCTCTCCCCTCGACCTACTCGGCTCTGATGTATCACACTGGACGAGACCCTTTCTCCGGGCGCGAGATCGCTGTCGAAAAAGGGCGAGCAGGGAAACTCCGTCAGAAGATGATCATTACTGAACCGGTCGTACGTCCGACAAGACGGTCGGGCAAGGCCAAAGCGAAGCCGAAGCGCACGGGCAAGTATGGCCATTGACTCGAGCCGGTCGGGGCGTTTGCGCTTGCTCGACCACAGCCCGAAAAAAGGCTTGTGCTGTCAGGGGCGGAAGCTATTTTGAACGACAGAGATGCCTACGCGTCTCTCGTTGATGACCCAAATGTTGCGGGCCTGACGCCTGCGCCAGATAAGGTGAATGCAAATGAACAGATCCTCCCAACTTGCTCGGCTCCCAGGCCTTCTATTGCTGGTGCTAGTCCTGACCTGTTGTTCGGCCCTTCTGGCCGCCCCCCTGCCTTTTATTGATATGGACGGCGACGGTTTCGATGACAACGAAGCTGATGGCAACGCGGATGGCATTCCCGACATTCTCGCCCCGGATTACGTCCAATCTCAGAGCGACGATGCTTTGGCCGGAGTCTTTGCCACGATGGACGTGGTCACCGCGCCTTCCATGGAACTCGAGCAAACCAACGCTGAGAAGTTCGGAGAGCGCAAGTTCCAGTGCCGCATGCTTGATGCGAACAGAAGTAAATTTGACGCGGGTTTTGGATCTGGATTAGGTGTTAGCGCTGGCGGTGGTGGTTGTGCCGGCGGAATATGCTTCTAAGCGGACAGGACATTCCATACACATGAAGAAAATCATCTTTTGCACTCTATGCCTGGCAATGGTCCTGGCGGCGAATTGTGTCGCGCTGGAACTGGTTGATGTTGAGTTTGGATTCAACGGTATTGGCACCAGCAGTCTGCTCAACGACTCGACCGAAACCTGGCAGAACTACTCGATGAACACTGCCAATGTCTCCTTTTATCCGACCCCCATGACAAAGGTCGATCTAAAGGGCGAGTTCACCTATTACACTCAGCTAGTCGATCTGAGCAACTACATGCTTGGCGGCGGTCTAGTGTTTCTGCCGACAAAAGAAGGTGCCCCAATCGCGGTGCATCTCTCCGGCAACTTCGAGACGCGTCGCTACCGTTCCTCGTTCCTGACTTTCAATTCAACTGATACCTGGACCGCTGTGGCATCGCTCGGTCGCCAACTCACGCCAACGGCCCATCTCCGAACCGGATTTCAGTATTCCGGCAGTATCTATACCGATTCGGAAGTTGACAATAAGAACACCTACGAGTTTTCCGCTGGCCTGAACAAGGCCCTGGGCGGATCGGTGACGCTGGACCTCGAAGCGGGCTATTCCACCGGGAACTATGTTTACGTCGATTCAGGTGCTTACCTCGCAGGGACGGCCTTCCCCTCCCGGCGCATCGAGCCGGACAGTGGATACTATCATGATTCGGTAGTGACCGATGGCACCGTGAATTCCATCTATTTTGCTCCACGACTCTCGTTTAAGCTCGGCCTCCGGACCGGTATAACCTTTACTTACTCTCATCCCTCCTACCTCGATGAAAACGACAACGCTTGCATCTATGGTCAGTCGTCCACCCTTCCCTCCCAGTGGAACACCGATTATGCCGGAGATGCCGTAACGGCTAGTGCTAAGACTTTTCTCGTTCCGCATGCGATTTTGAGTGCCGGATTCGGGTACTTCAAGAAGGACTTTCTGAGTAGCTCTCTGGAGAGAAT